>NZ_JBXAJM010000013.1:124537-201514 GCF_058797315.1 Pseudomonas sp. GW823-FHT02F05 | reverse complement strand
TCCCGCTGGGGTGCGAAGCGCCCCCAAAAAGCCGGCTCCAGCTGCGCTGTCGAACGGGAGCAAGCTCCCTCGCCACAACAAGCAGTTCCCACAGTAAATCCGTGCACTCCTTCGAGATCTTCCCCATGAACGACCTCCTCAACCTGCAAGGCTACGGCCCCATGCTGGCCCAGGGTGCCTGGATGACGCTCAAGCTGGCGCTCCTCGCCCTGGCCCTGAGCCTTACCCTTGGCCTGGTCGCCGCGGGCGCCAAACTCTCCAGCGCCAAATGGCTGCGCGTGCCGGCCACGCTCTACACCACGTTGATCCGCAGCGTGCCGGACTTGGTGCTGATCCTGCTGATCTTCTACAGCCTGCAACTGTGGCTCAACGACCTGACCGAAGCGTTCGGCTGGGACTACGTTGAAATCGACCCGTTTACCGCCGGGGTGATCACCCTGGGGTTTATCTACGGCGCGTATTTCACCGAGAACTTCCGGGGTGCGATCCTCAGCGTGCCGGCCGGCCAACTGGAAGCCGCCACCGCCTACGGCCTGAGCCGCTGGCAGCGCTTTCACCTGGTGCTGTTCCCGCAACTGATGCGCTTTGCCCTGCCGGGCCTGGGCAATAACTGGCTGGTGCTGCTCAAGTCCACGGCGCTGGTGTCGATCATCGGCCTGTCAGACCTGGTCAAGGCCGCGCAGAACGCCGGCAAGTCCACCAGCGAGCCGCTGTACTTCCTGATCCTCGCGGGCCTGGTGTACCTGGTGATTACCACCCTCTCCAACCGCATCTTCAAGCGCCTGGAACGGCGCTATAACCTGGGCATCAAGGGGATGGCGCGATGATCGAATTGTTCCAGCAATACGGCCTGGCCTACCTGTTCAGCGATGGCAGCGGCCTGTCCGGTGTCGCCATGACCTTGTGGCTGTTCATTATCTCGGTGGTACTGGGCTTCGCCCTGTCGATCCCCCTGGCGCTGGCACGCGTCTCAGAGCATTTCTGGCTGCGCTGGCCGGTGGAGGTCTACACCTACCTGTTCCGCGGCACGCCGCTGTATATCCAACTGCTGATTTGCTACACCGGGCTGTACAGCCTGGAAGTGGTGCAGGACAACGCCCTGCTCAACCAGTTTTTCCGCAATGCGCTGAACTGCACGCTGTTGGCGTTTGTGCTCAACACCTGCGCCTACACCGTGGAAATCTTCGCCGGGGCAATCCGCAACATTCCCCATGGCGAGATCGAAGCGGCACGCGCCTATGGCCTGCACGGCTGGCGGCTGAACCTGTTTGTGATCGTGCCCGCAGCATTGCGTCGCGCCCTGCCGGCCTACAGCAATGAAATGATCCTGATGCTGCACGCCACGTCGCTGGCGTTCACCGCCACCGTCGCCGACATCCTCAAGGTCGCCCGCGATGCGAATGCCGAGACGTTCCTGACCTTCCAGGCTTTCGGCATCGCCGCCCTGCTTTACATGCTGCTGTCCTTTGCACTGGTGGGCCTGTTCAGGCTGGCCGAACGTCGCTGGATGCGCTTTCTTGTTCCTACCCGAGGCTAACCCATGAATCAGTCCGCGCAGGCCCTGGCCGCTTATCCAATGGATGTACCCGTCGGCAACACCGCCACGGCGGCCATCAAGCTGCAAGTCGAAGGTATCCATAAACGCTACGGCGAACACGAAGTGCTCAAGGGCGTGTCCCTCAACGCACGCCAGGGCGATGTGATCAGCTTGATCGGCGCCAGCGGTTCGGGCAAAAGCACGATGCTGCGGTGCATCAATTTTCTGGAACAGCCTGACGCCGGGGTGATCACCCTGGACGGCATCAGCATCGAAATGCAACCAGGCCGCGCCGGCACCCGCGCGCCGCACCAGGCGCAACTGCAAAACCTGCGCACGCGCCTGGCCATGGTGTTCCAGCACTTCAACCTGTGGAGCCACATGACCGTGCTGGAAAACATCACCATGGCCCCGCGCCGGGTGCTGAACGTGAGCGCCGCCGAAGCCGAGAAACGAGCGCGGCTGTACCTGGACAAGGTCGGCCTGCCGAGCCGCGTGGCGGACCAATACCCGGCGTTCCTGTCCGGCGGCCAGCAGCAGCGCGTGGCGATTGCGCGGGCGCTGGCGATGGAGCCGGAGATTATCCTGTTTGATGAACCTACCTCAGCCCTGGACCCGGAGCTTGTTGGAGAAGTGCTAAAAGTCATACAGACGTTGGCCGAGGAAGGTCGTACCATGCTGATGGTCACCCACGAAATGGGCTTTGCCCGCCAGGTGTCCAGCCAAGTACTGTTCCTGCATCAGGGCCGAGTCGAAGAACACGGCGGCGCCGAGATCCTCGACCATCCCACCAGCGAACGCTTGCAGCAATTTCTTTCTAACCGTTTGAAGTGAACTCATGGATACCAAGGCCAACGGACCCCATTCTTCCCCTACGCTGGATCGCATCGACGAAGCGATCATCGACGTACTCAGGCATCAGGGGCGTATCACCTACGAAAAGCTCTCGTCATTGGTGCACCTCACCCCCAGGCCCTGCCTGGAGCGGGTGCGCAAGCTGGAGCGACGCGGGGTGATCCGTGGGTATGGGGCGATCATCGATGTGCAGATGGTCTCACCGGGGCTGTCGCTGCTGGTGCTGGTGGCCCTGTCCAACCAAAGCGGGCGCTCGGCGCAAAAGGCCTTCGAAGCCTGCGTGAAAGCCTGCCCGCAGGTATTCGAATGCCAGTTGATCAGCGGGCCGTTCGACTACAGCCTGCGCATGCGCTGCCGGGATATGGAGCATTACCGGGTGCTGACCGAGAACTGGTTGAACAATGATGAGTTGCACATTGATAAGCTGGTGGCGCATCCGGAGTTGGCGGTGGTCAAGAACACCGCGACCGAACTGGCCTGAACCAGCTAGCTCGTTCCCACGCTCTGCGTGGGAATGCATCCAATGACGCTCCGCGTCACAACTTCAAGAGCAGACGCGGAGCGTCCAGGGTGGCATTCCCACGCAGAGCGTGGGAACGATCAATCAGTCACCCCACATCTGACGGGTCGACCGCTATCGCAGGCAAGCCAGCTCCCACATTGACCGGGTTTGCAATTCTTTTGCCTGGCTTGGCACCCACCAGCTTCGCCTGCCCATCCTTCTGCTTGCCCGTACGCGCCTCGCTGATCAGCCCCGGGATCAACTTGCCCTCCGGCAAATTCTTCCAGAACCGGCTGGGCAAATGCCCTTCCATCACCTTGGGGTTCAGCCGCGCCGGGTTGAAGATGTGGCTGTAGTAGGTCAACCACATCGCACTGTGGGGATCTTCAACATTCTGCGCCAGTTGCTGCCAGGCCTCGGGGCACTGGCGCTGATGAATCAATTGCTCGCCGTCGTAATACACCCCGTCCAGGGGCGTGGCGATCATCCAGCGATGGCGGCCCATGCGCCCGATAAAATGCTCGCTGGCGCTCTTGAGAATGTCATGGGCCGGCTCATGCCAGGCCACGTACTCCGGCAGTTCCGGCCCGGCCCCGTCCGGCAGCGCGATGAAGCGCACAAACGCATGCAAGTGGTGGGCTTCCCGGCTGACTTGCTTGATGCGCCGCTGCAATTCGCTGCCAAGCTTGTCACCCGCGAGCATGGCGGTGCGATCACCATGGCTGACCCGCCACAGCACTTCATACAACAGGCTCCAGCGCTGATCACCGTGATAACAGGCAGCGGACTCCAGCAATTGCAACAACGCCTTGGGTATGCGCGCCTGAAACGGCCCCATCCCTGGTGGGATCAGTTCATCGGTAGCGAACAGGTCCGCCGCCTGCACCTCGCCCCAACTGACCTGGCTGGGGTCGACCTGATGGCTGAGCAACCAGCGGGCCTGTTCGCGCCAGGTACTGAACAGGTTGTCGCACTCCAGGCTGATCATCCCCACAGCCCCATCTGTTGCGGCTGCGGACGGTCACGCAATTGTTCGCGCAACAACACACTGGTGCTGTCGGCCTGCTGCGGGTGGTAGTCGCTGGTGATGAAAAACGGCTTGGCCTTGGCCAGCACGCAGCGCATGCGCGCCAGGTCTTCGAAGCGGATCTTGCGTTCACGGCGCAGGTCGACCAGGCGCTGGGTGGTGCGCAGGCCGATGCCGGGAATACGTGCGATCAGGGTCGGCTCGGCGCGGTTCAGGTCCAGGGGGAACACCTCACGATGCTCCAGGGCCCAGGCCAGCTTGGGGTCGATATCCAGTGCCAGGTCACCGGGGCCGGCGAACAGCTCATTGGCGCTGAAACCGTAGCTGCGCAGCAGGAAATCAGCCTGGTACAAGCGGTGCTCACGCATCAAGGGCGGCGCGGCCAGGGGTACGCTTTTCGGGCTGTTGGGGATGGGGCTGAACGCCGAGTAATACACGCGGCGCAGCTTGAAATTACCGTACAACGCCTCGGCACCGTGCAGGATGGTGCTGTCGTCGGTGTCGTCGGCACCGACGATCATCTGCGTGCTCTGCCCGGCCGGGGCAAAACGTGGCGCACGGGGTTCGTTGAGCACCGTCTGTTCGCCGGTGTAGATGGTCTGCATGGCCTGCTTGATCGAGCCGATCTGCTTCTCGGGCGCCAGGGTCTGCAGGCTGGCGTCGGTGGGCAGTTCGATATTCACGCTGAGGCGATCGGCATAACGGCCAGCCTCGGCGATCAGGGCCGGGTCGGCATCGGGGATGGTCTTGAGGTGGATATAACCGCGAAAGTCATGCTCTTCGCGCAGCAGTTTGGCGACCCGCACCAGTTGCTCCATGGTGTAGTCCGACGAACGGATGATGCCGGAACTGAGGAACAGCCCACTGACGCAATTGCGCTTGTAGAAATCCAGGGTCAGGGTGACCACCTCCTCCGGGCTGAAGCGCGCACGGGGCACGTCGCTGGAGCGGCGGTTGACGCAGTATTGGCAGTCGTAGAGGCAGAAGTTGGTGAGCAACACCTTGAGCAACGACACGCAACGGCCATCGGGCGTGTAGCTGTGGCAGATGCCCATGCCATTGGTGGAACCCAGCCCCGCCTTGCCCTCGGAACTGCGCTTGGGCGCGCCACTGCTGGCGCAGGACGCGTCGTACTTGGCGGCGTCGGCGAGGATGCTGAGTTTTTCGATCAACTGCATGGAGGGCTACCGATACTGGTTTTTTGTACAGTACCAATAGCCACACTTTGTCACAAGTGCCGTCTGTAGGAGCGAGCTCTTGTGGCGAGGGAGCTTGCTCCCGCTGGGCTGCGAAGCGGCCCCAAAAGCTTGCGGGCGCTGCGCACCCGAACGGGAGCAAGCTCCCTCGCCACAATAAGGGGATCGGTCAGCTGGCGGTTGCCAGCAGCAAGTCCTGCACTGAACGCGCCTTGCCACGGTGATGGTCCAGCGCATACAACGACGCCGCAATCTCATCCGCCCGAATCGGCAACACCGACAGCAAGGTATCGCTCAAGCCATGGCTGGCCTGGCTGAAGCCCTGGATGTAGATGCCAGCCTTGCAGCGCTCGTCGGTGACGATGCGGTAGTCGCGGGCCACTTCAAAGTCGCCCATGTAGGCTTGCAGCGGCGCCAGCAGTTCACGGTGCATCTGGCGCTCGTAGCCGGTGGCCAGGATTACCGCGTCGTAATGGTTGAGGCTGGTTTCGCCGGTGGCGCTATTGCGCAGGGCCAGTTCGATACCCAGCGGGCCTGGGGTGGCCTTCTCCACTACGGTCAGGGTGCGGAACGCCTGGCGGGCGATGCCGGAGACTTTCTGGCGGTAGAAAATCCCGTAGATTCGCTCGATCAGGTCCAGGTCCACTACCGAGTAGTTGGTGTTCTGGTATTCGGCGACCAAACGCTCACGCTCGGCACCGACTTGCTGGAACACCAGGTCAGTAAAGGCCGGCGAGAACACTTCGTTGACGAACGGGCTGTCGTCGGCCGGTTTGAGCGCCGAACCGCGCAGGATCATGTCGACCTGCACCGACGGGAAGCTGTCATTGAGGTCGATAAAAGCTTCTGCCGCGCTCTGGCCGCCGCCGATCACGGCGATGCGCATCGGCTTGCCGTCTACGCACGGCTGGCTGGCCATGCGCTCCAGGTACTGGGAATGGTGAAACACCCGGCTATCGCCCTTGAGCGCCTTGAATGCCTCGGGGATGCGCGGTGTGCCGCCGGCGCTGACCACCACCGAACGGGTGGTGCGCACATGCTGCTCGCCCTGGGCATCACGGGAGATCACGCGCAACGCCTCGACCTGTTGCTGATGCAGGATCGGCTCGATGGCCAGCACTTCCTCGCCGTAGTTGGCCTGGGCCTGGAACTGCCCCGCCACCCAGCGCAGGTAGTCGTTGTACTCCATGCGGCAAGGGTAAAAGGTGCCCAGGTTGATGAAGTCCACCAGGCGGTCGTGGGCCTTGAGGTAGTTGACGAAGGAGTACGGGCTGGTGGGGTTGCGCAGGGTCACCAGGTCCTTGAGGAAGGAAATCTGCAGTTCACTCTGGGTCACCAGGGTATTGCCGTGCCAGCGGTAGTCGGCTTGTTTGTCGAGAAACAGCACGTCCAGCTTGCCCTGGGCCTTTTCACGCTCCTGCAGGGCGATGGCCAGCGCCAGGTTCGAAGGGCCGAAACCGATCCCGATCAGGTCATGAACCGCGGGCGAAGCAATTGCCTGTGTCATTCCAGTGTCCTCTGGATAAGCCCCATGGCGGTGGGGCGGGAATACCTTCATGGCCTGAACAACAGGCCGTGTGTTGATAGGAAACGAGGACAGTGAAATAAAATTTAACTAACAGCCGATCAGTGCGCTTCCCACTCGCGCATGCGCACCCGGCAGTGCTTCATCGCATTGACGATGTGTTTTTCCACCAGACTGCGGGAAATGTTCAGGCGTTCAGCGATTTGCACATGGGACAGGCCTTCGAGCTTGCGCAATAGGAAACTGTCGCGACAGGCCACCGGCAGCTCGGCCAAGGCGCGCTCGAGCATCTCCAGGCGCTGGCCCTGATCGTGGCTGGCGTGGGGGGAACAGGCGGCGAAGCGCTCTTCGCTGTCCAGCACATCCAGGGGCTCGGTTTGGCGCACGGCGTTGCGCCGATGGCCGTCGATCACCAGGTTCAAGGCGGTGCGGTACAGGAAGGCGCGGGGCTGTTCGATCGGGGTGTCGCTTGCGCGCTCGAGCACCCGCACATAAGCGTCATGCACCACATCTTCGGCCACCTGACGGTTGCCCAGCTTGGCGTTGAGGAAACACACCAGCTCGCGATAGTAGTTTTCCAACATGACTCCTGACCCCACGGCCTTGGTACAAACGACACCCGGCCCCTGTAGGAGCGAGCTTGCTCGCGAAAAACCCAAGAGCGCATCCCCTTACCTGGATGCGCCCGCAATCATTGGCGGTTTTGCCATCACCGATGATGGCAGTTTGAGTGTGTGCAATTTATAGTAATTCTCATCTACTTTTAAAGAACTCTCTCATCAGCGGTCGGTTTTTTTCGCAATTCGCGCTGTAACTACTTATGTAACAGCCTAAATTCCGGAGCATTTTCCTCGTTTACCTGTCAGCTCTGCGCGACTGCGCCCCGAACTTTCCTGGCTGGAAGCTACCCATGAAACGCCCTCGACCTGCCCGACGCGCCCTGCTTGTGGTGGCGTGCCTGATTCCCATCGTTGCGTTTGCCACCTGGCAGGGCCTGACGCCGGGCCGCGATGCCCTGGCCACCGTCACCGTGACCCGCGCCGACATCGAAAACAGCGTCACCGCCCTGGGCACCCTGCAACCGCGACGTTACGTAGACGTCGGCGCCCAAGCCTCCGGGCAGATCCGCAAGATCCACGTCGAGGCCGGTGACCAGGTCCAAGAGGGCCAATTGCTGGTGGAGATCGACCCCGCCACGCAAAAAGCCAAGCTCGACGCCAGCCGCTATGCCATCGAAAACCTGCAGGCTCAGTTGCAGGAGCAGAAAGCCCAGCACCAACTGGCCCATCAGAAGTACCAGCGTCAGCAGCGCCTGAGTGCCGGCAACGCCACCCGCGAGGAAGACGTGCAGACCGCCAAGGCGGAACTCAGCGCGACCCAGGCGCGGGTGCAGATGTTCCAGGCACAGATCCGCCAGGCCCAGGCCAGCCTGCGCAGCGATGAAGCCGAGTTGGGCTACACGCGCATCTACGCGCCAATGACCGGTACCGTGGTGGCCGTGGATGCACGCGTCGGCCAGACCCTCAACGCGCAACAGCAAACGCCGCTGATCCTGCGCATCGCCAAGCTGTCGCCCATGACGGTGTGGGCGGAAGTCTCCGAAGCCGACATCGGCCATGTCAAACCCGGCATGAGCGCGTATTTCACCACTCTGAGCGGTGGCAGCCGGCGCTGGACCAGCACCGTGCGCCAGATCCTGCCGATCCCGCCCAAACCCTTGAACGAAACCCAGGGCAGCGGCAGCCCGAGCAGCACCAGCAAGAGCGGCACTGGCCGAGTGGTGCTGTACACGGTGCTGCTGGACGTGGACAACGCCGACAACGCGCTGATGGCCGAGATGACCACCCAGGTCTTTTTCGTCGCCAGCCAAGTCAAGGACGCCCTCTCCGTACCCGTCGCCGCCTTGCAAAGCGTGCCCGGCTCCGCAGCGCAAATCGCCCGGGTGGTCGCAAAAAACGGAGCCATCGAAGACCGTGAAGTGCGCCTGGGCATCAGCGACCGCCTGCGGGTGGAAGTGCTCGAGGGGTTGAGCGAGGGCGACCACCTGTTGATCGGCCCGGTTGATAGCCATGGGGGCTGAAATGACCACGCCCCTGATTGAACTCAAAGGCATCCGCAAATCCTACGGCGGCGGCGACAGCCCGCAGGTCGATGTGTTGCGCGGCATCGACCTGTCGATCCATGCCGGCGAGTTCGTCGCCATTGTCGGCGCGTCGGGCTCGGGTAAATCGACGCTGATGAACATCCTCGGCTGCCTCGACCGCCCCACCGAGGGCGACTACCTGTTCGCCGGGGAAAACGTCGCCCACCTGGGCAGCGACGAACTGGCCTGGCTACGCCGCGAAGCCTTCGGTTTTGTGTTTCAGGGCTACCACTTGATTCCCTCAGGCTCCGCCCAGGAAAACGTCGAGATGCCGGCGATCTATGCCGGCATCAGCGCCGCCGAACGCCATGCCCGCGCCAGCGCCCTGCTCACCCGCCTGGGCCTGGCCGAGCGCACCGGCAATCGGCCGCACCAGCTGTCGGGTGGGCAACAGCAACGGGTGTCCATCGCCCGCGCCCTGATGAACGGCGGCCATATCATCCTCGCCGACGAACCCACCGGCGCCCTCGACAGCCATAGCGGCGCCGAGGTCATGGCCTTGCTCGACGAACTGGCGAGCCAGGGCCATGTGGTCATTCTGATTACCCACGACCGTGAAGTGGCGGCGCGAGCCAACCGCATCATCGAGATTCGCGACGGCCAGATCATCAGCGATTCGGCTGACACCCGCGCGGCCACACCCAGCGTGGCGGCCGGCGCCTTGCACGCCGTGGACCTGCGCCAACGCCTGGTCGACGGCGCCGAGCACAATGGTGCCTGGAAAGCCGAATTGCTGGATGCCGTGCAGGCCGCCTGGCGGGTGATGTGGATCAACCGTTTTCGCACGGCGCTGACGCTGTTGGGCATCATCATCGGCGTCGCGTCGGTGGTGGTGATGCTGGCAGTGGGCGAAGGCAGCAAGCGCCAGGTCATGGCGCAGATGGGCGCATTCGGCTCCAATATCATCTACCTCAGCGGATCTTCGCCCAACCCGCGTACGCCGCTGGGTATCGTGTCCCTCAACGATGTCGCGGCCCTGGCGACGCTGCCTCAGGTCAAGCGCATCATGCCGGTCAACGGCACCGACGCGGGAGTGCGCTTCGGCAACGTCGACTACATGGCTTACGTGGGGGGCAACGACACCAACTTCCCGGAGATCTTCAACTGGCCGGTGGTCGAGGGCAGCTACTTCACCGAGGCCGACGAACGCGCCGCCGCCACGGTCGCCGTGATCGGCGCGCGCATCCGCCAAAAATTGTTCAAGGACGTGGCCAACCCTATCGGCCAGTACATCCTGATCGAAAACGTACCCTTCCAGGTGGTCGGCGTGCTCGCGGAAAAAGGCTCAAGCTCCGGCAACAAGGACAGTGACGACCGTGTCGCCATTCCCTACAGCGCCGCCAGTGTCCGCCTGTTCGGCAGCTACAACCCCGAATACGTGGCGATTGCCACCACCGATGCACGCAAGGTGCATGAAGCCGAACGCGCCATCGACCAGTTGATGCTGAAGCTGCACAACGGCAAGCGCGACTACGAGCTGACCAACAATGCCGCGATGATTCAGGCCGAAGCCCGCACCCAGAACACCCTGTCGCTGATGCTCGGCTCGATTGCGGCGATCTCCCTGCTGGTGGGCGGCATCGGCGTGATGAATATCATGTTGATGACCGTGCGCGAACGCACCCGTGAAATCGGCATCCGCATGGCGACCGGGGCGCGCCAGCGCGACATCCTGCGCCAGTTCCTCACCGAGGCGGTGATGCTCTCGGTGGTCGGCGGCCTGTTCGGTATTGCCCTGGCATTGCTGGTGGGCGGCGTGCTGGTGCTGGCTGAAGTGGCGGTGCAGTTTTCCCTGGTGGCGGTGCTCGGCGCGTTTGGCTGTGCGCTGGTTACCGGCGTCGTATTCGGCTTCATGCCGGCCCGTAAAGCTGCCCGGCTCGATCCGGTTAAGGCGTTGACCAGTGAATAAACGATCTCTCACTCCACGACTGTCAGCGTTCAGTGTGTGCCTGTTGCTCACGGCCTGTGGCGCTAACCCGCCGGCCATCGACAGCGGCCTCGCCACGCCCGCCGCCTGGCACTATGCAGAACGCGAAGCGACCCAAGCCATCAACCAGCGCTGGTGGACGCAGTTTGGCAGCCCGGCGTTGAACCGCCTGATCGACCAGGCCCGTCGTGACAGTTTCGACGTAGCAGCCGCCATGGCGCGGGTCCGTCAGGCCCAGGCCACGGCGGTGATTGCCGGCGCACCGCTGCTGCCGGAACTGAAGTTCAACCTCACCGCCAGCCGGCAAAGGCTGTTGCGCGGCAGCGGCAACTCGGACCTGGACGCCACCGAAAGCAATCGGACCGTCAACAGCTATGACGCCAGCCTCACCGCCAGCTATGAAATCGACTTCTGGGGGGGCCGCGCCGCTGCGCGCGACAGCGCCGTGCAGAGCCTGCACGCCAGTGAGTTCGCTCAGGCCAACGTGGAGCTGACCCTGCTCAGCAATGTCGCCGACCGCTACGCGCAAACCCTGGCCGCACGCCAGCGCCTGCAGATTGCCGAGCTCAACCTGGCGAATGCGCGCAATGTGCTGAACCTGGTACAGACCCGCCACGACGCCGGTTCCGCCACGGCCCTGGAACTGGCTCAACAGAAGAGCCTGGTGGCCAGCCAGCAACGGCAATTGCCGCTGATCCAGCAATCGGTCGAAGAGTCGCAAATCACTTTGGCCGCCTTGCTTGGTCAACCCGTACAGGCCCTGGAACTGGGCGCTGAACCCTTCCAGGCATTGACCTGGCCGAGTATCGGGCCCGGTGTACCGAGCCAGTTATTGAGCCGGCGCCCCGACCTCGCCCAGGCCGAGGCCCAGTTGGCAGCGGCCCGTGCCGACGTCACGGTGGCCCGTGCAGCGATGCTGCCTTCAGTGACATTGGGCGCGACCCTCGGCTCTGGCGCATACAAGGCCCAAGAGGTCTTGCGCAGCCCCTTCTACACCCTGACCTCGGGCCTGATGGCGCCAATCTTCAACAATGGCCGGCTGAGCGCCGAGCGCGACAAGGCTCGGGCACGCCAGGATGAACTGCTGCAAAGCTACCGCGGGGCAATCATCAATGGCTTTGCCGATGTGGAAAAAGCCCTCAGCAGCATCACCCGCCTTGACCAGCAACGCCAGTGGCAAAGCGAGGAGCTGCAACAGGCGCAGGCCGCGTTTCAGATTGCCCAGAGCCGCTACGAAGCCGGTGCCGAAGACCTGCTCACGGTGCTGGAAACCCAGCGCACTTTGTACAGCGCCCAGGACCAGAACGTGCTACTGCGCCTGTCGCGCCTACAAGCCAGCATCGCCCTGTACAAGGCATTAGGCGGTGGCTGGAAAACCAACATCTGATAAACGAAACTCATATTTCATACACGAGTTGTTTCTTCACCCTACATTCTCCACCTCAAGGTCCTTGGTAAAAAAGCCGTTATCACACGGAAGCCCGGGACCTCATGATGAAACCCAGCGTTGTTGTAAAAGGCCTGGCCTGCATTGGCTGCTGGTTGATACCGAACCTGGCGCTGGCCAAACCCTTGATCGCCCCCACCGCAATCGACTGGCTGCTGGACTGCCCCCTCACCACGACGGCGCACTTGAACCCGCAAGTGGTTGGCCGCACCCAATGCGGCCTGGTCAACGTCCCCCGCGACCATGCCGCCCCCCAGCGCGGCCGCCTAAGCTTGAGCGTGACACGGGTAGGCGCACGGCAACCGCTCAACCGTGAAGGTGTCGTGTTCATCCAGGCCGGCGAACCCCTCCAGGCCAAGGACGCGCCTTTCGTTCTTCACCTCGCCAGCCGCTGGGAGTCGCTTGCCACCCAGGCCTATCGCACCCTGGTCGACCGTTATGACGTCATCGAGCTGAGCGCCCGCGACCTGCGCGAGGGCAATGCCGTGGAACAGGCCGCGCGGGACATGGAGTTCGTGCGCGGGCAACTTGACGAGGCGCGCCTCAACTACCTGGGCAACGCCGCTGCCACCCGCCTCGGCAGCCTCTACGGTACGCTGTTTCCCGAGCGTGTCGGGCGCATGGTGCTGATCAATGCCGAGCCTGGCGAAGCAGTCGCCACCGGTGTAGAGCAACTCTTGCTCAAGGAGTCGGCGCGCGCAGGCGCCGACGGCTGCGTCAACCGCTGGCTGGGGGATTTTCTCGCTTATGGTAGACAACCGCCGGCGTCCACGCGCTGTCTCGACCTCAGCGCCTGGGAGTAAGTAGCCCACGCATTTACGACCTCTTGCCACCAAAAACGACAGCCTGCGTTGACGCACTTCCCCAATCGTTATTAAGTGCTATTTATCCGCATTAATACGATAAATCACCGCCATGTTGACTCGCCCGCTACGCCGCAAACGCCAGAAGCTGTCCGATGTGATTGTCGAGTCGGTCAAGCGCTCGATCGTCACCGACGCCTTGAAGCCCGGCGACCGCCTGCCCACCGAACGCGAGCTGATGGAAAGCTTCCAGTGTTCCAAGGGTTCGGCACGCGAAGCGCTCAAGGCGTTGGAAGTGGAGGGCTTGGTGAGCACGCGCACCGGCCCCAGCGGCGGGGCTTACTTGAACCAGGCCGGCACCGAGCCGGCCAGCCGCGCCTTGCGCAATTACTTGCACTTCCAGCACCTGGACGGCGAGCAGGTCTACCAACTGCGCAAGGTCATCGAAGTGGAATTGGCGGTGTCGGTGCTCGGGCGTTTGAGCGAAAACGATTACACCGCCCTGCAAGCCAATGTGGATTTTTGCAGCGCCCCCGAAGACAGCGAAGCCGGCCAGCGCGAACAACGCCTGGCGGAACTGGAGTTCCACAACCTGCTGGCCCGGGCCTGCCCCAACCCGCTGCTGAGTTTCATGGCGCAGTTTCTCAATGACTTGCTGCGCGACCTGGTGGTGCTGAAAAAGGCCTACAAGCCCAAACGCAAGCAGTTCGACGCGGCCAACCTCGACTATCACAAGCAACTGCTGGTCGCCTTTCGCGCCGGGGACGAAAGCGCGGTGCGCAGCTTGATGCATGAACACATGTGCGATGCCGAACACCATATGACCGCGCTGGAAGGCCAAGTGAGCCCGCATTTCCTACTGGAGTTCGACCACCCTTAAACACGCCAACAATCCAATGTGGGAACCCGATCAATGTGGGAGCTGGCTTGCCTGCGATGCGGGCGCCTCGGTGTTACAGGGGACCGAGTCGATGCCATCGCAGGCAAGCCAGCTCCCACAGTTGACCCCGTTCACCCGCGAAATCGAGTTATCCAATAACAAGCCTGCCCACAGGCCCTTGCTCCACCGTATCGCCCTTGCCGCTCCTGCCAATAACTAAACCAGGGAGTCACCCCATGCAGCGTCGTACGTTATTGAAAGCCAGCCTCACCGCCGCCGCCGTCCTCAGCCTTCCGCTGAGCGTGCGTTCGGCATTCGCCGCCGAGCCCTTTACCTTTTACGGCCTCAAGTCCATGTCTGGCGCCTTTGCCAGCTATGGCAAATTTGCCGACATGGGTTCGCGCCTGGCGGTGCAGCAACACGCCCAATTGCTCGGCCGCCCACTGAACTACAAGGTCATCGACACCGAAGGCAACGCCGGCAAGGCAGTGCGCAAGGTGCAGGAGGCCATCGCGCAGGACGGCGCACGGTTCTTCCAGGGATGCACGCTGTCATCTTCCGCGCTGGCAGTGGCCAAGGAAGTGGACAAGGTCGGCGGCGTGTTCATGACCCCGGTGGGCGCCGATGAAGTGACAGGCAAGGACTGCAACAAGGCGACCTTCCGCTGGTCGGTGCCCACCTACGGCGCGATACGCGAAACCATGGTGCCGCTGATCAAGCTGCTGCCGGACGCCAAGCGCTGGTACACCATCACCCCGCAATACGTATTCGGCGAAGCCTTGCTCGAAGGCGCCAGAAACGTGCTCAAGGAGCATGGTCTGGAACACGTGGGCAACAGCTACCACTCGTTGCAGGAACAGGAATTCTCCGGCTACCTGACCAACGCCATTTCCACCAAGCCCGATGTGCTGGTGCTGCTCAACTTTGGCAGCCAATCGTCCAACACGCTGCGCCAGGCCGTGAACTTCGGCATCAAGGAGCGCATGAAGGTGCTGCTGGTGTGGTCTGCCGGCCTGGATCAGTTCCAAGAACTGGGCAGCGATGTGCTCGAGGGCGTGTACCTCGGCGCACAGTACTGGCACCAGGTCGACACCCCGCTCAACCGTGAACTGGTGAAGCTGACCCAAGCCGAGTACGGCATCAACCCCACCTACCCGCTGGCCGCCGACTACATCAGCACCAAAGTCATGCTCGACACCATCATTGCCACCGGCAGCTTCGATGGCCCGACCGTGGCCAAGGCTCTGCAAGGCTTGAGCTACGAAGGCCCGACCGGCAAGGAGTCGATCCGCGCCGGCGACCACCAGGTGATCAAGGACTACTACCTGCTGATCGGCAAGGCCAGCGGCGACATGGCTGACAAGGACGACCTGGCCAAAGTGCTCAGCGCTGGCCAATCGTTCCCTGCAGTCGAGGCGACGGGCTGCGCGCTCGGCTGACCGCTTAACTTTTGTCGCGCAGGGCCGTGCAAGCGGCCGTCTGCGGAGGGTGCCTGCATGCTTAATTTGTACCTGTTCCAGATTCTCAACGGCCTTGGGCTGGGGATGATCTACTTCCTGATCGCGGTAGGGCTGACGATCATTTTCGGCCTGCTCAACTTCGTCAACTTCGCCCACGGCGCGTTCTTCCTGCTCGGCGCCTACATCTGCTACACCGCGGTGAGCCTCACCGGCAACTTCTGGCTGGCGCTGCTGATCGCGCCGCTGGTGGTGGCCGCGCTGGCCTGGGTGATCGAGCGCTTGCTCATCCAGCGCATCTACCACTTGCCACACATGTTCCAGATTCTGGTGACCCTGGGGATCGCCCTGATCATCCAGGAAGCCAGCGTGATGATCTGGGGGCCGGTGGGCAAAAGCGTCGCCGTGCCGGAACTGTTGCGCGGCGTGCTGGTGGTAGGTGATTTCGTCTACCCCTACTACCGCCTGTTCCTTATCGTGTTTTCCGGGCTGGTGGGCCTGGGCCTGTGGCTGCTGCTGGAGCGTACGCGCTTCGGTGCTCTGGTGCGCGCTGGCAGTGAAAGCACCGAAACCGTGTCACTACTGGGCACCAATATTTTCCGCCTGTTCTCCATGACCTTCGCCCTCGGCGTCGCCCTGGCCGGTGTCGCTGGGGTGTTGTTTGCGCCCTTGCGCGGCGCCCAGCCCTTTGTCGGCCCGGAGATTCTGGGCATCGCCTTCGTGGTGGTGGTGATCGGCGGCATGGGCTCGTTCAGCGGTGCGCTGGTCGGCGGTTTGCTGGTGGGCGTGGTGCAAAGCCTGATGACCACACTCTGGCCCCAGGGTGCGAGCCTGATGATCTACGGCGCCATGGCCGTGGTGATTCTGGTACGCCCTTATGGCCTGTTCGGGAGAGCCTGACATGAGCGATAAAAACCCGCTGCCGTTTGCCAAGACCCAATCCAGAGCCATGTTGCTGTGGGTGTTGGCCGTGCTGATCGGCCTGCCGTTGGTGTTGCCCTCGGCGACCCTGGCCACCGAGATCCTCATCTTTGCCATGGCCGCCCTCGCCTGCAACCTGCTGCTGGGCTATACCGGGCTGCTGTCCTTCGGCCAAGGCATCTTCTTTGGTGCCGGTGCTTATTGTGCGGCGCTGTTGATGATCCACCTGCAACTGGGCCTGTTCACCGCGTTGCTCGGCGCGGCGATTGCCGGTGGTTTCCTGGCGCTGCTGGTGGGCGCCCTGGCGATTCGGCGCACGGGCATTTACTTCGTGATGCTCACGTTGGCGTTCAGCCAGATGGCGTACTTCGTCGCCTACACCCTGAGCGACTGGACCGGCGGCGACAACGGCCTGCTCAGCGTGCCGCGCCCGGAAATTCGTGTGGGCGACACCGTGCTGCTGTCCCTGGCCGACGCCCGTGCCTTCTATGGTTTTGTCGCGGTGCTGTTCCTGCTGATCTTCATCGGCGCACGCCGGGTCATCGCTTCGCCGTTTGGCAGCACGCTGATGGCGATCCGCGAGAACGAAACCCGCGCCTCGGCCATCGGCTACGACACGCGCCACTTCAAGATCCTGGTGTTCGTGCTGTCCGGTGCGGTCACCGGGATTGCCGGGGCGCTGTACGCCATGCTGCTGCACTTTGTGCCGCTGTCGAATATCGATCTGGCAATGTCCGAGAACATCCTGATCATGACCATCGTCGGCGGCACCGGCTCGCTGTTCGGCTCGCTGCTGGGCGCCGGATCCATCGTGCTGCTGGGCGACTTTCTCTCCGACCTGTGGCCGCGCTGGCTGATGCTGCTGGGGGTAATCCTGATCCTGGTGGTGATCTTCATGCGCGGCGGTTTGTGGGGCGGCCTCGCGTCGCTATTCGAGAAGGTGCGCGGCGCGCGCAAACCCGCGGTCGTCGCCAAGGAGGACGGGCTATGAGTGTCTTGCTGGAAACCCAAAACCTGGAGCTGGCCTACGGCGCGTTCCACGCGGTCAATGGCGTCAACCTCAAGGTTGAAGCCGGCACCATCCACACCATCATCGGCCCCAACGGCGCGGGCAAGACCAGCCTGTTCCACTGCCTGACAGGTGAACGCCAGGCCACCGCCGGGGCGATCCATTTCGACGGCAAGAACCTTATGCGCAAGCCCGCCCACGGCCGCGTCGGCCTGGGCATGGCGCGCTCGTTCCAACTCACCAGCCTGTTCCAGAACCTCAGCGTGCGCGAAAACCTGCGCCTGGCCGCCCAAGGCCGCGATGGCTCGCGTGCCTTGAACTTCTGGCGTCGGGTGGACAGCCAGCGCGAACACCTGGAGATGGCCGACCAGGTGCTGGAACGCCTGCAACTCACGGCACGCGCCGACACCCTGGCCGGTGAGTTGTCCCACGGCCAGCAACGGGTGCTGGAGGTGGGCATGTCGATCTGCTCCAAACCCAAACTGTTGATGCTCGACGAGCCCACCTCGGGCATGGGCATCGACGATATTCCGATCATGACCCAACTGATCAGCGACCTTGGGCGCGACCATACGGTGCTGTTGATCGAACACAACATGAGCATCGTCATGTCCATCAGCCAGCGCATCACGGTGATGAGCCATGGGCAGATCCTGGTGGAAGGCACGCCGGAGTTCGTGCGCGCCGATGAACGTGTGCGTACTGCCTATCTTGGGGAGGCTGCCTGATGCTGATCGTCGAGAATATCCATTCCTACTACGACAAAAGCCATGTGCTTGAAGGCGTGTCGCTGAGCGTCAACCCTGGCGAACTGGTGACCCTGCTCGGCCGTAACGGTGCCGGCAAGACCACCACCCTGCGCAGCATCCTCGGCATCATCTGCCCGCGCCAGGGTCAGATCCACTTCAACGGCCAGGCGTTGGTAGGGCAAAAGATCTTTGAAATTGCGCGCCAGGGCTTGGCGCTGGTGCCGGAAAACCGCGGGATTTTCCGCCTGCTGACGGTGGAGGAAAACTTGCGCATCGCTGCCCGCAAGCACAGCCGCTGGCAACTGGAAGACGTATACGCCATGTTCCCGCGCCTCAAGGAGCGGCGCAAAAACGCCGGCCATGCGTTGTCCGGCGGCGAACAGCAGATGCTCGCCATCGCCCGCGCCCTGCTGAACGACCCCAAGCTGCTGATCCTCGACGAACCCACTGAAGGCCTGGCCCCGGTGATCGTTGACGAGCTGGTGAAGATCCTGCGCAAGGTCAAGGACGAGGGCCTGCCGGTGTTGCTGGTGGAACAGAACCTGATGGTCTGCGACAAGCTCGCCGGCCGTCATTACGTGCTCGAACAGGGCCGCGTGGTGTACGAGGGTAGCGCCGCTGACTTCCGCGCCGATCCGACGATCAAAAACCGATACCTGGCCTTGAGTGCCTGAGTGGAGATTCCTGATGAACAGTCTTGCGCAACCGCTCCAGAGCAATGCCCCGCTGATCAACCGCGACCGCTTGTGGCAGTCACTGATGGACCTGGCCCGGCTCGGCGCCACGGCCAAGGGCGGCGTGTGTCGCCTGGCCCTCACCGACCTGGACCGCCAGGCCCGCGACCTGTTTGTGCAGTGGTGCGAAGCCGCCGGGTGCAGCGTCAGTGTGGATGCCATCGGCAATATCTTCGCTCGCCGTCCTGGCCGCAACCCCGCCCTGCCCCCGGTCATGACCGGCAGCCACATCGACACCCAGCCCACCGGCGGCAAGTTCGACGGTTGCTACGGGGTAATGGCCGGGCTGGAAGTGATCCGCACGCTCAATGACTTGCAGATCGAAACCCAGGCGCCCATCGAAGTGGTGGTGTGGACCAACGAAGAAGGCTCGCGCTTCCCGCCGTGCATGATGGGCTCCGGGGTATTTGCCGGGAAGTTCGACCTGCAGGACACCCTCGACAAGCGCGACGACCAGGGCCTGTCGGTAGGCAGCGAATTGCAGCGCATCGGCTATGCCGGTTCGCGTGCGGTGCTGGGCCATCCGGTGGGCGCTTATTTCGAAGCGCATATCGAGCAAGGCCCGGTGCTGGAGGACCAGGCGATTACCCTGGGGGTTGTGATGGGCTGCCTGGGCCAGAAGTGGTTCGACCTGACCCTCACCGGCGTAGAGGCGCATGCGGGCCCTACACCCATGCACCTGCGCAAGGATGCCCTGGTGGGTGCTGCCGAGGTGGTCAGCGCGGTCAACCGTATCGCCCATCAGCATCAGCCTCACGCCTGCGGCACCGTCGGCTGCCTTAACCTGCACCCTGGCTCGCGCAACGTGATCCCCGGCCAGGTGCACATGACCATCGACCTGCGTCACCTGCACGCCGACAAGCTACAAGCCATGGTCGATGAAGTGCGCGCAGTGATCGAAGACGCGGCCGCCCGCCACGGCTTGACGTTTGAACTGACGCCCACCGCCGACTTCCCGCCGCTGGACTTTCACCCGACCTGCGTCAACGCCGTGCGCGAGGCTGCCCAGGCATTGGGCTTGAGCCATATGGACATTGTCAGCGGCGCCGGGCATGACGCGATCTTCGTCGCTGAACTGGGCCCGGCCGGGATGATCTTTGTGCCGTGCGAAGGCGGCATCAGCCATAACGAAATCGAAAACGCCGCGCCGGATGATCTGGCCGCAGGCTGCGCGGTGTTGCTGCGCGCCATGGTCAACGCGGCGCAGGGAGTTCAAGCATGAGTGAGATCGGCCAATTGACGGCGGTGCAACTGCTGCAACACTTTCGTGACAAGACCTTGTCGCCCGTGGAGGTCACCGAAGACGCGTTGCTGCGCATCGAGCGCTACAACCCGGTGGTGAATGCTTACTGCCATGTCGACCCGCAAGGCGCCCTGGACGCTGCGCGGGCGTCGGAACAACGCTGGTTCAAGGGCGAACCTTGCGGCGCCCTGGATGGCGTGCCGGCGTCGATCAAGGACCTCACGCTGACAGTCGGTATGCCCACGCGCAAAGGCTCACGCACCTCCAGTGCCGAGGGCCCGTGGGACGTGGACGCGCCCTTCTCGGCCTTCATGCGCAAGGCCGGCGCGGTGCTGCTGGGCAAGACCACCACTCCGGAATTCGGCTGGAAAGGCGTCACCGACAACCCGCTGTACGGCATCACCCGCAACCCGTGGGACACGCGCACCACCGCCGGTGGCTCGTCCGGGGGCGCCGGTGCGGCAGCGGCGTTGAACCTGGGCGTGCTGCACCAGGGCAGCGACGCCGGCGGCTCGATCCGTATTCCCTGTGCGTTTACCGGCACCTTCGGGATCAAGCCGACCTTCGGCTATGTGCCGCAATGGCCGGCCAGCTCCATGACGATCCTGTCGCACCTGGGGCCGATGACACGCACCGTGGAAGACAGTGTGCTGATGCTGCAAGCCGTGGCGCGACCGGATGCACGGGACGGCTTGATCGGCGCGCCGCGAACCACGCCCTGGCTCGTTCCGGGGAGGGACTTGAAAGGGTTGCGTATCGCCTATAGCCCCACGTTCGGCTATGTGAAAGTCGACCCGCAAGTCGCCCAGGTGGTGGATCAGGCTGTGCAGGGCCTGGTGCAACTGGGCGCCCATGTCGAACAGATCGACCCCGGTTTCAGCGACCCGTTGGACGTCTTCAGCACCTTGTGGGCCGCCGGTGCCGCTCGCCTGACCGGCACGATGAGCGAGGCGCAAAGGCAACTGCTGGACCCTGGGCTGCTACGCATTGCGCAACGGGGCGAGCGCTTGAACCTGGGCGATTTCAACGCAGCTCTGGAAGCCCGGGCGGCGCTGGTCGCACGGATGGCGGCTTTCCATGAGCATTACGATGTGTTGGTGTCACCGATGATGCCGATCACCGCGTTCGAGGCGGGGCATAACGTACCACCGGGTTCGGGAATGACTGAGTGGATGGAATGGACGCCGTTCACCTACCCGTTCAACCTTACCCAACAACCGGCGGCGTCAGTGCCCTGTGAGTTGGCGGCAAATGGCTTGCCGGTGGGCTTGCATGTGGTGGGCGCGCGGTTTGCCGATGAGCAGGTACTTAGGGTGTGTCACGCGTATGCACAGGCATTCCCCACAGCGCACTTGCACACACCGAAAATCCCGACCTGAAATACCTACAACTATGGGAGCTGGCTTGCCTGCGATAGCGCTGGTTCAGTCAGCACATTGGCCTCTGACACACCGCCGTCGCAGCTTCTACACAATTTTGTAGGTTGTAGCAGCCAACGGTAACCACGATGCGAAGTGTGGGGAGGTTCTAGATATGGCACTGGTAGGAAGTCAGTGGGATGAACCGGGATATGGCGGGAGATAGTGCGACAGGCCAGACGGGGCAAGGGGTTGAGGAACGCGCTGTTACTCAAACCAATGCCAAAGCGTCGCCAAGCAATAAACAGATCAAATTGAGTTGAGGCGTTAGCCTAGTGCCAGTTTAGCGAAACCTTTGGCACCGGGCGTCAACGCCGCCTCTGTAGGTTGATATTATACCTTGCGAGTCAAATCCAGCCGCCAGCCCACACCACGCGCCCAATTATCTCCAGATCGTTCAACTGCTCCCTGGGGACGACCATATCGCGGTAGGCCTTGTTCTCACTGATGATGTGAATAGACCCGTCAAACTGCCGCTGGAGCCTCTTCGCATAGAGATGGTCATCCAGCCGGATGACATAGACAGCCTCTCCCTCAAGCGTACTGCGGCTGTGGTCAATCATCACAGTATCGCCATCGTTTAGCAGGCCCTCCATCGAATCCCCGTCCACTCGGATTGCGGACAGGCGCGCTGCGTCCAGGCCTTGCTTGCGAAGCGAGTACGCCGTGAACGCAAGCTGGGTTAGGACAGTAGCTCCTTCGCTCCAGGCGCCGTGACCCGCACTACAGTGCGCATCGTACAGGGGCACGTAGGCGTACTTGTCGTCCGCAATAGATTGGGGCGCGGCTCCTTTCAACTTCTCCCCCTCACCAGAAGCCAGCCAACCAATGTCGACGCCGACCGCCTTAGCGATGTCTACACACCTCGCCACCTTGGGTTCACTCTGCCCGGTGAGGTAATACTCAAGAGTACGTCGGGGGATAGCGGTAAGTCGCGCCAGCTCATCGCCACTTCCCGCTATCTCGGCGCATTGCCGAATACGCTCCGCAAGCCCTTCACTCATTTCGCTTTCTCCCTTGAGCTATCCGAAACGGCATCCCTGCACAAAGCGAAATTTCGCTTTCTCGATAAAGCCTTATAGATCAAAGAGATAGACAAAATTAACCACCACCTAGCCAAAGATGGAAAACGAAAAGCCATTTTTCGCTTTACCACGTAGTTATATTTGGCTATGTTTATGCCCTAGGTAACGTTAGACATCCCAAAAAAACACCCTTGCCGGTGTTTATGAATGGACGCTAGGCATGAACAAAACCGAAATCCCGCTTGACCCAGCCCAGCGATGGGAATGGATCAAATACCAACTTCGTACCAGAGGTACGTCACTCGCCACATTGGCGCGTGAGCTTGACGTTACAGACGCTGCCGTCAAAAACGCCAAGCGCACCGCATATCCGCGGATGGAGCGAGCCATTGCACGTGCGCTCGGCCTCAAGCCAATCGACCTGTGGCCTGAACGATGGAACGCAAACGGCACTCCTCACCGTATTCGGGTACAGCGTGCAGAACACAACGCAACTTATAGCCAAGAGCATAACCCAGCTTATGCCCTTCGACACCGTAAAACCGGCACGGAGGGATAAACATGCGCCGTGTAAAGGACGATCGTACGTTAGACATCTTCTCTGTACCCCAGCCAGTTCTGGCTATCCCAGGGAATGGCAACAATGCCGCACAGGTCAGTGAACTGATCAGCGAGATTCTGAAAGGTTCAGATATGGACCGGTATGAAATTGGTGCACGCATGTCTCGCCTGTCCGGCGATGACGTCAGCAAGCACATGCTTGACGCGTGGTCGAGCCCAGCCCGAACAGACCATAACCTGCCGTTCTATAGGGCCCCCCTGCTTGAAGAGGTATGTAGCAGTCACGTTTTAACGGACTGGCTCGTTGAGCAGCGCGGTGGCCGCGTGGCTTACGGTCGTGATGCTCTCAATGCTGAACTGGGCCGCCTAGCGCGTGTCGCCGCTGACGCGACCAGGCAAGCACGCGAGCTTAAAAAAATGCTGGGTGACGGCCATGCATAATTGGTACTCCGCCCGCGAGCTGGCTGGGCTGCCTGGGATGCCTGGAACAGAGCGGGCAATTCAGATACGTGCTAAACGCGAACGATGGGAAGGCCAGGGCCGTCTTGGCAGTAAGGCTGTCGAGTATCGCTTTGCAGCACTGCCGCCAGAAACTCAGGCCGCATTAATTGCCGCCTCCGTGTCCGAGGTTGAACCTGAATGCACGCCGCTTACAGATTCAATATCTGTTCAGCGTGACGCTGTTTCTGCGTCACGCTTGAGCGAAGATCAACGCTCTGTGATGACCGCTCGCCTGGCCTTCGTGCGTGAAATCGAACGCATGAGCCAGACCATCAGCCAGCAACGCGCCATTGATACCTTGGTTTCCCTGGCAAAAGCAGAACAGCTCACCCCCTATTTAAATGGATTGGTGCAGCGCGCCAACGACCGCAAGACCGGCGACCGCTCTTTGAGCGAGCGTACGCTCAAGCGCTGGCTGGCCGACTACCGCAAAGAGGGTGAAACCGGCCTCGCACCTGCTCGCCGTCAAAAGGACATGAGTTTGCCTGCATGGGCAGCGTCATTCCTTGCCTGTTACCAGCGCCCAACCAAGCCAAGCGTCGAATCGGCCTATGCCGAGTTTGCCCTCAAGAACCCGGCTGAACGGCCCAGCATCCATGTCGTGCGCCGCTTCCTTAATAAGCTCAGTGCCGAAGCCCGCGAGCGTGGCCGTCGTACACCGCAGGAACTCAAAGCCCTGCAACCGTTCAAGCGCCGCTCCACTAAAAGCATGTACCCCTGCGACGTATTCACCGCCGACGGTCACAAGTTTGACGCGGAGGTGCTGAACCCACGTACCGGCAAGCCATACCGTCCGGAAGCAACCACCGTTCTTGATGTCGCAACACGGAAGGCTATTGGCATTTCGATTGGTGAGGCAGAGTCCACCATCGGTGTGATGGACGCGCTACGTGACGCCATGCAGCACGGCATGTTCGCAATGTTCTACGTCGACAACGGCTCAGGCTTTGCCAACGACACCGTCCGCGAAGTAGTTGACCGGCTTGGCGGCACCATGACCCATGCGCTGCCTTACAACAGCCAGGCACGAGGTCTTATCGAGCGTTCCCACCAGACTATTTGGGTTAATGCCGCCAAGAAGCTGACCAGCTATATCGGCGCCGACATGGACAAACATGCAGGCACGAAAGTGCATCGAATTGGTCGCAAAGAGCTGCGCGAAACCGGCCGTACCCGCTTGATTCCGACCTTCGCCGAGTTCATGGCCGGTGTCGAATACGAGATTGAAACCTACAACAACAGCCCGCACAGGGGGCTCGCCAAATTCCGCGACCCGCTGACCGGCAAGCTGCGCCACATGAGCCCGAACGAAGCGTGGGAAGCCGCACGCGCCCAAGGCTGGGAGCCAATTATCGCTCCGGCCGAACTGCTCAACGACCTGTCGCGCCCGCAAGTCGTCCGGCCGACACGTCGTGGCGAAGTAACCTGGGCAGGCGAAACCTACTTCCTTGATGCGTTGCGTAGCTTTCATGGCGATGACATCCGCCTGGCGTACGACGTACGTGACGCGTCCCGTGTGTGGGTTCGTACCCTGGACGGCGAACTGATCGGCGAAGCCTTGGTGGATGGTAACGCCAGCGATTACATGCCGAAGGCGATGATCGAAAAGGCTTACGACAAGCGCGAAAGCGGTCAGATGAAGCGTGCCGTAGACAAGCTTGAAACCTTGACCGGCAAGCGCGTGGAAATGATCGCGCCGTCCACCGCGCCATCGGCGCAGCTCAGTCTTGAGCAGATGGCCGAAGCTCGCCAGTTCGCCGAACTGTCGGCGCCGAAACCAAAAGCTTTCGACTTACCCACCGACCCAACCGCCCGCTATCGACTCTGGAACCAGCTCGACGCCCGCCTCACCAGCGGCGAGTCGCTGTCACCAGAAGAAACCCAATGGCATTCCCGCTACCCGCAGCACCCGGACTTCACCTCGATACAGCAAATGTTCGCGTTCGCCGAGCAGGCCCGCGCTTAACACAAGACCTTTAGGAGTCGAATTATGAGTGTTCCCAAGATTGTCCCCCTGACCAACGTCGGCCTCTTGTCTGCCGCTATCGCACGAACTAACAGCCGTCCACAAGGGTTGCCTGGCGTGGTGGTGATGTACGGAGCAAGTGGACTGGGTAAAAGTGTCGGTGCTGCCTTCGCCGCAAACCAGCATCGTGCTTACTACGTGGAGTGTCGCGACACCTGGAGCAAAAAAGCTTTCCTTCACGCCATCCTCCGCGAGATGAGCATCCAACCAGCCTCGACCATGTCGGTAATGGTCGACCAAGTCGCCGAACAGCTTTCCAAGAGCGGTCGCCCGCTGTTGATTGACGACGTGCAATACCTACTCGAAAAGGCCGTAGCCAACGTCCTGACCGATATTTACAACGCCAGCGAAGGGACCATCATTCTGATCGGCGAAGAACGTGTGCCCAGTAGCTTGGCAAAGCTTGAGCGCCTGCATAACCGAGTGCTTGAGTGGGTGCCTGCCCAACGCGCCACGCTCGACGATCTGCGGGCACTGGCCGAATCCAGCTACCCCGAATTGCACTTCGCCGATGACTTGCTGGAGGACTTGCGCAAGAAGGTCGACGGTTGCCTGCGTCGTGTAGCGGTCAACCTGTACAAGGTCTACGGCGAAGCCCGCGCCCGCTGCCTTGACAGTATCGACCTCGCTGGTTGGGGCTCTGATAGCTGGTTCACCGGCGAAGCACCGTCGCGGAGGGCTTGAGGGATGCCAAGAATCAGAGCCGATTTGGTGATGGTGGGCGGCAAGTCCCCACGCCAATACATTTGGGAAGCTATCCGCGCTGTCAACGCCGGGCCTAAAGCACTGACAACCTACGCTGTTGCACGCAAATCGAACCAGGACGATCAAGCGGTACGTGCCTATTTCCGAGATATGGAAAAGGCCGGGATTGTGAGCAAAGTCCGCAACATCGGCCGCCGCGATTCCGAATGGACGTTACTCAAGGACGAGGGTGTCGAAGCCCCACGGGTTAACCATCACGGTAAGCGAACGACCCATGCTGGCGGTGTGGAAAATATTTGGCGGGCATTGCGCATCCTCGGTGAATTCACCGCCGCCGAGGCCGCAGCCACCGCCTGCGTTAACGGCGTGTCCATAAGTGAGGTCGGCGCTCAGGTTTACTTGTCGGGCCTGGCAAAGGCTGGCTACGTGACCCGCAGAGGCGGAACAGCAGGCTTTAAAACCCGCTTTCGCCTGGTGCCGTCGCGTTATACCGGGCCTAAACACCCCATCTACCAGCGTGACTTCGACCAGATCTACGACCCGAACTTGGATCAGGTGGTGTGGCGCAAGGCTGACCAGGAGGTGACCCAATGAACCAGGTCAACCTTTCCGCCTGGGGCAATGAGGTGCCGTTGTTCGTGCGCCTGCTCGCTGCCGAAGTTGCCGCCAGCAATAAAACCAAGGCCAGCCAGCGCATTGGCATGAGCCGCACGGCCGTCAGCCTGATCCTTTCCAACCGCTATGCATCGCCCAGTACAGCTGGTGTCGAGCGGCGGGTGATGGAAACCCTAGGCCGTATTGAATGTGTCGCCCTGGACGAGACCGTCACTAGCGATCAGTGCCAAAGCTACCGCGAAAAACCGGCGCCTACTCATAACCCGCAGGCAATGCAGCACTGGCGCGCCTGCCAACACTGCCCAATCAATCCCGACTGCTGCAACCAGGAGAACGCCCATGCTCGCCTCCACTAACCGCACCTCGTTGAAAGTCCTGACCCCGACCCTGGCCGACCGTCTGCGCGTGTTCAACGCCGCTGCACGCAAGTTGCAGGCGCATGGCATCCGCATATTGGGGTTTTGCCCGGCCCACAACCTTTTAGTCATCGGCCCAGAAGACGGCAACCGCCTTCTCGGCCAAGCCGACCGCGAAGGCTACATGCGCCACGTTTCGGCAGGTAGCACCCGCTACAACGTGCAGTTCCAGGGCGTAACCCTGGAATGGCGCGAACCCATCAGCGCTACCCGTCCTGCCGACTGGTCGCGTCCGACTCTCCACTGAGGAACCTTGCAATGACCCTACAACAACAGACCACCCACGAAGGCTACCGGATGGACGCGCAAAAACGCCTGATCCACGAGAGCATGATCAAGCCTATCGACCTGGAGCGTGACGCCCTGGTACTTGCCCTTGTTGAGCGAGCCAGAGCCGCTAGCGCCGTACTGGCGCAATTCAAAGCGGCAGCATTTGGCGACATCGAAGCATTCGTAGAACTCAGCGCCGAGCAATATGGCGCTCAGATCGGCGGCAAGAAAGGCAATGTCAGCCTGATTAGCTTTGATGGTCGTTACAAGATCATGCGCGCCGTCCAGGAAAGCATCGCCTTCGACGAACGCCTCCAGGCTGCGCGGGCATTGATTGACGAATGCTTACGCGACTGGACCACCGGGGCACGTCCCGAAGTGGTCACGCTGGTCAATGACGCCTTCCGCACTGACCAGAAAGGTGACATCCGCACAGCCCGCGTCTTGGCATTGCGCCGGATGGAAATTACCGATGAACGCTGGCAGCGCGCCATGCAAGCCATTGGTGATGCCTGTCAGGTAGTTGGCTCCAAGTCCTACATCCGCGTCTACCAACGTGTCGGGGACACCGACCAATACGAGGCCATCAGCCTTGATATTGCTGGAGTATGAAATGAAAAAAACTATCACAGCCTATTGCTTCGCCTCCGGCCATATCGACTTCGGCGCCATCCTTCCCGAGGGAGCCATCGCCCTGGCTACAGGTGAGGAAACAATAGTTCGCGACATCATCAGCGTGAGTGCGCGTCTGTCCCGATATGACAACGAAACGCTGTTTGTTCCTGGCGTTCCAGAGGCTGCTAACCAGCGCGAAGGCATCGTCGCTGTTGCGCGCTTCATACAGTGGATTGCCAAGAGTAATCAGCCCGGCTTTCGAGCTTTGGGGGCCTGACTATGCAGCGCTATCACGATACCCGCAGCGATCCCCTGCCTATGCATTCACCGCAACACGACATCGAGCGTGCCAACCTCGACCGATTGACTGCGGAATTCCTCAAGCGCGGTGGCGCAGTCCAGCAAATCGGTCATCAGATGAGTAACGCCCCGGCGACGTTCACCATTAACCCGGAGCGGTCGCCGGTTTATGCCCACCTGTTTGCGCCCGTGGCCCCTATGGAAGCTCCCGAAGCAGACGTCTGTCCGTCGGATGTCGGCAAGCACGCGGCATTGATCATGGCGGACGCCGCCATGGGTAATTCCCCTAAATGGATCGCTCGCAAACACCACATGACCGAAAAGTACGTTCGCCAGGTCGCCCGTGACTACCACATCACCTTCCACAAGCAACGCTAGGAGCCCACATGGCCAAGATCACTCTCACCCTTGAAGACCGCCGCGAAGACAACGGCAGGCCCTCTGTAGCCATTGATATGACGGGCGTCCCGACCAACCCGCTGGGCGCGCCCAAACCGTCGGAAGCCGTACGCATTTTCAACAAGGTGTTCGACCTGGTCGCCAGCGAAAAGATGCTTGGCACTGTCCCTGCGTGCCGTTGGCAACCCACCACTACAACCCTTCATTGAGCGAAACCACCCCGGTCTACCGGGGCGGTCTGCCAGGCGTGGTTGCCTGGTACTGATGAGCAGCCACCCATGACAGACGAAACACCCCGACAACGTAAAACCCGCCTTGCACGCGAGCGTAAACGCGCCCAGCGCAAGCGTGAGAGTGACAAGCGCCTGGCTATGGGGGCCAGCAAGCTCAAGATGGAAATCTACAGCGGCACCCAAAACGAGCTGGAACAGATCCGCACTGCGGGGCAGTTCGACGAAGCAGAACATGCGCTCACCATGACCATTCATGGTGTCGCTGCATTGTCCCGAACCGACCCGGCTGCGTTCCAGGTATTGATCAAAGGAGGGAGACAATGAGCACACGAAATCTGCAATTGAGCAAAATCCATATCGCCAAGAAAGACCTCGGTCTCGATGACGAAACCTACCGCGCCTTGCTGGTTCGCGTGGCAGGTGTGCGTTCGGCCAAAGACCTGACGCCACGACAGACCGGCGCCGTACTGGCCGAATTCGCCCGGCTGGGTTGGGAGCCTACACAGGTTAAAAAGCAGAGCCGAAAAGCACCGAAAGCGGCGCCAGACCGGGCAAAGCTGGTGAGCAAGATAGAGGCGTTTCTCGCCGAGGCCAAACGCTCCTGGGCGTATGCCGATGGCATGGCCTTACGCATGTTCAAGGTTGAGCGGGTGGAATGGCTCGACCCTGGGCAACTGCAAAAAATGGTTGCGGCATTGACTTACGATGCCCGCCGACATGGGAGACCGGAGCGATGAACGAAGAACTGTTCCCGGATGACATTGATCAACTGGACGCCAAGAAGGTGTTGGCAAACATGCAAGACCCTACGGTTATATCCCGCTGGGAGGGCTCATTACGAGAAATGGTAGAAATCGCCGAGGCCAAGCTCCTGGTCGAAATCAAGCCGGGTGTGGAAGCCGCCGAACTGGCCCGGCATGTTGTCTTTGCGATTTGTTCTGTGATGGGTGGTCGAGTGGTGTACTTGCCACGCGGGGATGCACTAAAACGAGCGCTACGCGATGCCATGATTTATCGGGACTGGAAGGATAACGTCATTAAGATCCCGGACCTGGTCAGCAAGTACGACCTTGCGAACCAGACCATTTATGACATCATTCGCCGACAACGGGCGCTGCATCGCAAGAGCGAGCCTGATCTTTTTGGGTTTGACGAAGGGACTTTGCACTGATGAAAAGGAACGTAGTGGCATTAGCTGTCCTGCTGGCACTTGGTTCAAATGCGTTCGCACAGACGTATACCACTTCCTCTATCGCTACCATCTTTGCGGAAAAGGACCAGGAGCGCGGAGTAACAGCAACCGTAGAAAGAAAAGAGCAGTTGCTTGAAATGACTCAGCGCGCAGCTCAGCAATGCCACAACAACCTTGCCAAAGGTCAGGAAGCAGAAAACATCGGTAACATGATTATCGTGACTCGCCAAAAGCTGGACGCTGCACAGATCCCGATCACCCATTATGAGTTACTTGACGTTGTTTATAGTGCGCTTGGAGATGGTAAGTCTGACTGGAATTGCGGGAGTGTGCTTGCAATGTATATGACGTTGAGAGTTCCAACCAAAAGCGAGAGTGGACTTACCCATATCGGTGCGTACAAGACCATTCAGTCCGGTCGTGACAACGGCTTATTGGGCCCGACTTAAACCCTGTTCAGCGAACATCTAGCCCCGCCACCGAGCGGGGCTTTTTCTTAAACCCCGCTGATACTCAACCACTCCCCCCTATACGCGAAGCTGGCACCGTTCCCCTAACGGCAGGTTCGCATCATGCATTCCGCTCCCGCTTCCCCAAAAGTCTCTCGGCCCCAGCGGCCGCGCCAGTTCGCCCAGCTCATTCAAGCTGCCGGGGATGATGCTGCGCGTGCGGTGCTATGGGCCAAGGTTCCGGCCGACTGGCGGGAGTTGGTGCAGTCGCATATCTCGCAAGCCGAAGCCCGCACAGAACAGCACGTTCGTGAACAGGAGAAGTTACGCCCCGCTGTAAGAACCATCACACCAACTTTCGCCGAGTACCGGGCACCCGTCCATCTCCCCGGCAACGCCGTGGTGGCCGCAAATCACCTGGCCGCACTGCGTTCCACTCTTCACTCACCGCGAGTATCCCCATGACTTCTACCGCACCGAAGCGGCATCCCCGCACGCCTCGTATGACCTTTTGGGCATTGATCACATTGGCCTTGCTGTTCAGCCTGGCTATTGTCGCTCCAACCAAACTGCCTGTTGTCCTCTATAAATGTGGCCTGGTGACGCTGGGCTGTGTGCTGGGTTACTGGCTGGATCGGGCGCTGTTCCCTTATGCCCGTCCGGACATGGTGCCCAGTTGCGAGCGCTCCATGGCAGGCATACGCCGCGCTCTGGTCGTGCTGGGCTGCGTCCTCGGCCTGACGTTGGGGCTCTGATATGCAGCGCTCTCGCCCCCTTCTATATATAGCGGCGGCTTGCATGGGCTTGCTCGTGGCGCTGGCTGCCTGCCCACCAGCCAAGGCCGAGATACCGGACCAGGCCGACCGCTACCGCCGCGACCTGACACGCATTGCCCAGGCTGAATGGGGCCTTGATGCCCCGGTGTCCACCTTCGCCGCACAGATCCATCAGGAAAGCCGCTGGAACTTCAACGCGAAGTCGCCCGTCGGTGCGCAAGGCTTGGGCCAGGTGATGCCCTCGACCGCCACTTGGCTTGCAGAGCTGTTCCCCAAGGCGCTCGGCAAGGTCGAACCGTATAACCCAGTTTGGTCCATGCAGGCCCTTGTCAGCTATGACCGCTGGCTGGCGAACCGCATCCGAGCGCGTAGTCCCTGCGAACAGGCGGCGCTGATCCTTTCTGCCTACAACGGCGGCCTGGGCTGGGTGATCAAAGACCGCAAGTTGGCATCGGCCAAAGGGGCCGACCCGCTGACCTGGTTCAATTCCGTCGAGCGGTTCAACAACGGCCGCTCCGCCGCCGCCTTCAAGGAAAACCGCCAATACCCGCGCCTGATTCTTTTGCGCTGGGAAGCTCTGTACGTCGCTGATGGCTGGGGCCAGGGAGTCTGCCAATGAAGGGCCTTTTTGACCTGGTCAAACCGCTGCTTTGGTACGTGGCCGTTATCGGTGCCGTGGTGTACGGCATCCACTTGAACCGTGAGGACGGTAAAGACGAAGGCTACAGACTGGGCAAGTCTGAGGGAGAAACCGCCGTTGCCGTCCTTCGCCAAGAGTACGCCCTGGAAAAGAAACGCACCTCTGACACCGCTCTGGCGCAGTTGCGAACCGAGCAAGACAAGGGCAACGAACTGGCGACCCAGCTTGCCGACGCCAAGGAAACCCTACGCCAAACCACCGACCGACTCTCCGGAGAAATCGCCCGTGTTACCACACTCTATCGCCGCGCCCTGGATGCGAAGCCAGAGCCGTTGCCTGTTGCTGTGTTCACTAATGGCTTTGTCCGCGTGTGGAACACCGCCAACGGTATCGCCCCCAATCCCGCAATGCCAACCACGAACGGCTCCGGCCGAACTCCTGCGCCTGCCAGCGGAACCGGAACCGCTGACGACCTCGACTCAGGCGTCACCCAAGAACAACTCCTGACCAACCAGGTACGCAATGGCGAGCTGCATGGAGTCTGCCGGGCACAGCTCAAAGACCTGATCAATTGGACCCGCAATGAAAGCAAGTGACTACGCCAGCGTGCTGGAAGCCCTGCACAACGAAAGCGCTTTAGCGACTCATTTGGCACAAGTTGAACTGTTGACCGGCCCTTCGGCCGAGTTCTGTCAGGTGCCTGACTGTGACCTGCCGATCCCGGAAGATCGGCGCCAGGCCATCCCCGGCGTGCAACGTTGCGCGCAGTGCCAAAACCATCGCGAAAGGAGAACGCATTGATGGCGACATTCGAAATGCCGGTGTGGCAGATGATCAGCATTGCCGTAACCATCCTGGGAGCCTTCGTCGGTGTAATGAAAATGCTCCTGGTGCAAATGGAACGGCGCCTGGATCAACGCTTTGCCGTGGTGGATAAGGACAGTGAGCGCCTGCGCGAGATGGAAATTGGCATGGAGCGCCTGCGCGGTGAGATGCCTTTGCACTACGTCCGCCGCGAAGACTGGGCACGCAATCAATCCATTATCGAAGCCAAGCTCGACGGCCTGGCGCTCAAGTTAGAAAACGTTCAGCTCAAAGGACTACGCCCATGAACATCGATCCAGCCAAGGTGCGCCGGGAATCCCTGCGTTGGTACATCATTCTCACACTCAATACGTCGCGCCCCGTTGATCCCCATGAAGCAGTGGTGTTGTCGACCATCCAAGGCATCTTTCCAGACGCCACAAGCCTGGAGCTAAGGCGCGAACTGGATTACTTGGCCGACCGTAGCCTGGTCACGCTGAACAAGCAACCAATCGGTGTATGGATCTGCGGCTTGACCCACTACGGCGTTGACATTGCCGAGTACACCATTCCTTGTAATCCAGGCATCGCACGACCAGAAAAATACTGGAGCTGACCCTATGCCCCCGCGTAGCAAAGTCGCCAGTCTGCCTAAGTCGGTAAAAACATGGTTCGACAAGGCACTGGTCGAAAACAATTTTAGTGACTATGAAGCCCTCGCCGAAGAACTGGCGAGCCGTGGTTTTTCGATCAGCAAGTCCGCGTTGCATCGCTATGGTCAGGACTTTGAGTCAAAGCTATCGGCGTTGAAGATGGCGAGCGAGCAGGCGCGTGCCGTAGTGGCGGCTGCTCCGGATGAAGAAGGCGCGGTCAACGAAGCGTTGATGCGCCTGGTGCAGGAACACCTGTTCAAGCTGCTGATGACCGACGGTGACCAGATGGACTTGCCGAAGGTAGCCAGAGCAGTAGCTGAACTCGGCAAGGCATCGGTTGTACAGAAAAAATGGCAAACCGAGGTTAAAGAAAGAACCACAGCAGCGGCAGCACGGGTGGAAAAGATAGCGAAAAAAGGTGGGTTAACCGCAGAAACTGTTGCGGAAATTCGCCGAGAAATCCTCGGCGTAGCGGGTTGATAGGTAATTCATGTTGGCGTTAATAGCCGGGATAAGAGTCCGGACGTTTAACCACCCTATAACCAGACCTCGGTGGAAGGTCAGTACGGATTAAGGAGTCACAGCTATGACACTTCAACGCGTTGTAATAACCATCCCTGCACGCCTGCAACATGGCTTTGATGCCCTTTTCATAGCAATTAGCGCATATGCAGTATTGAGGGCTTGCACCATTCAGCTCTGCTTTCACTTGGTAGGCGAAGGTGCCAGTTTCAAACTGATGAAGATCGTATCGCGTCTTTTCATGCTCCCAGCTTGCGAACTTCGCTATCTCGGCCTCAAGCTCACGAATACGGTTCCCGAGAACCGTATGCTCGGTATGCGCACTGTTCAGCTGTCCTTGCAATCCCAGCAAGACCCCATTCAGCTCGATCACTTTACTGGTGACTGCTGCGTCAGTTTTCAGCGTGAGCATACTTTGAGTGATATCAGTTGCTGCCTTGATACCGCTATAGGCGCCCATAACCCAGTCCATCATGCTCGCATTCCTCTACCTGGTATCCGTGTATGAGCAACAATACTAGCGGACAACGGCATTTAGCGGATAGCACAGTTCCGATAAGGCTTAACAACACCGCTGACCTTAATATTCCTACCGTGCTGCTGGACTATCAAAAAGAATGGATTGGAATCCGAGCACCACTTAAGGTCGGAGAAAAGTCTCGCCGTATCGGCCTCACGTGGGCAGAGGCTGCGGATAACGTTCTGGTGGCTGCCGCCGAAAAGTCGGCGAGCGGCCAGACAGTCTATTACCTGGGCTACAACCAGGACATGACAGTTGAGTACATCCAGGCCTGCGCCATGTGGGCGCGTGCATTTAACTATGCAGCGGGTGAAATTGAAGAAGGCATCTGGCCCGACAGCGACCCTGACAAACATATCAAGACCTACACCATAGCCTTCCCTAGCGGCCATCGCATTGTCGCGCTGACCAGCCGACCATCCAACCTGCGTGGCCGTCAGGGTGTTGTCGTGATCGACGAAGCAGCATTCCATGCCGACTTGGCTGAACTGCTGAAAGCAGCCATGGCGCTGTTGATTTGGGGCGGCGAGGTCCATGTGATCAGCACCCACGACGGCACGGAAAACCCGTTCAACGACCTGGTCAACGAGATCCGGGCGGGCAAGCGCAATGGTGAAGTGTTCCGCTGCACCTTTGGCGAAGCCGTGGCCGATGGTCTGTACAAGCGTGTCTGCTTGCGTAAAGGCATTGAGTACAAGCTTGAAGAAGAAGTCGCCTGGGTGCAGGACGTGTATGGCTTCTACGGTGACGCCGCCGATGAAGAGCTTGATTGCGTACCTTCCCAGGGCGGCGGTGCCTTCCTGAGCATGGCCCTGGTCGAGCAGCGTAGTAATCGCGATGTGCCGGTGCTGCGACTGGCCTACCCGCAGGGCTACGAAACCATCGCCGAACACCTGCGTCTGGCCGAGTCCCTGGAGTGGTGCGAAGAGCATTTGCTCCCATTGCTGTCGGCCATCCCATTGGACGTTCAGAGCTTCTATGGCATGGACTTCGGGCGAACTGGCGACCTCTCGGTCATATGGCCGCTGCTCAAGGAACAGAACCTGCGCAAGCGCACACCCTTTGTGGTTGAACTGCGTAACGTCCCGTTCAAGCAACAGGAGCAGATCAAGTTCTACATTCTTCGGCGCCTGCCTAACTTGCTCAAAGGCGCCGACGACGCCAGGGGCAACGGCTCGCAATTATCGGAGGCCACCGCCATCGAGTTCGGTTTCAACCGCATTGAACGGGTGATGCTCACCGAAGGCTGGTATCGCGACAACATGCCACCGTTCAAGGCTGCCCTGGAAGACAACACCTTCTACGACATCCCGGCCGACAAGGACGTGGTTAGCGACGTGCGCGCCTTCCGAATGATCAAGGGCGTGGCCCGTATCCCGGAAAAGCGCACCAACGAGAAAGGCGAAAAGTCCGGCCCCAAGCGCCACGGCGACGCCGGTATCGCCGCCGTGCTGGCCGACTACGCGTCCCGCCAGGAAGTGGAAATCATCGAGTATCACCGAGTCCAGCCCGCGTCCCAGCATGATCGCGAGATCCAGATCGGCGCCGGTTGGCGCTCCACAAAAGGCATTTGGTAATGGCTGAATCCAAAATCGTCGACCAGTACGGTCGTCCGATCCAGTACGACAAACTCACCGAAGAGTTGGCCGCAGCGCGCACCACCGGCATACGCCAGGTTTGGCACCAGTCGGTCGCGAGTGGCCTGACGCCTGGTCGACTTGCCGCCATCCTGCAGGCGGCTGCCGAGGGCAACGCCCATGACTACCTGACCCTTGCCGAGGAAATGGAAGAACGAGATCTGCATTACGCCTCGGTGTTAGGTACTCGCAAGCTGGCAGTGTCCGGCTTAGCCATTCGTATTGAAGCTGCCAGCGACGATGCCGAAGACGTGCGACGGGCCGACCAGCTCAAGGAAATAGTCGACTCTCCCGAGTTCGGCGAGCTGCAAGCTGACCTGACCGACGCCATGGGCAAAGGCTATGCCGTCTCCGAAATCATGTGGGACCGCAGTGGCAAGACTTGGAACCCTTCGCGCTTTGAGCCACGCGATCAGCGTTTCTTCCAGTTCGACCGCGACACCGGCCGTGAGCTGCGGCTCCTGGATGAAGCCGACATGGTCGATGGCGTTCCTTTGGCACCGTACAAGTTCATCGTTCATTTGCCGCGCATTCGTTCAGGTCTGCCTATTCGCGGTGGCCTGGCGCGTCTAGCTGCCGTGGGTTACATGTGCAAAGCCTGGACCTGGAAGGACTGGATGGGCTTCGCCGACATCTTCGGTATGCCCATGCGTGTAGGTCGCTACGGACCTGGTGCCAGTAAGGACGATATCGCTACGCTCATGTCAGCGGTTGCCAACCTGGGCAGCGATGCAGCAGCGGTGATCCCGGACAGTATGCGCATCGACTTCACCCAGGCGGCCAACGTGACCGGCGCCGGGGACTTCTTCAAGGGCTTGGCCGAGTGGTGGGACAAACAAGTCAGTAAAGCGGTGGTCGGTCAGACCATGTCCACTGACGACGGCTCTAGCCAGGCCCAGGCGACGATCCATAACGAGGTGCGCCTGGATCTGCTGCAAGCCGATGCCAAGGCCGAATCCAATACGCTGAACCGCTATTTTGTACGCCCCTGGTGCGATCTGAACTTTGCACCTGGTCGTCCATATCCGCGACTGATCCTCGACGTCCCCAAGCCCGAAAACGCCAAGATCCTGATCGAAGCCTTGGAAAAGCTGGTGCCGCTTGGGCTGGAGGTGGAGCAATCGGTTGTCCGCGACAAGCTCAATATCCCAGCTCCGGCCGCTGGCGCCAAGCTGCTGGGCATTGCTGCGCCCGTTGTTACTCCGGTGTTGGCACAAGCGGCCAACAGAGAGCAAGCGCCCGCGAAACCTGTTGTGGTGCCGGATATCGTGGATAACCAGGTGCGGACGATGGAGCGAACTGTGGGGGTGTACCTGGATGACATGGTCGAGCAGATCAAGGAACTGCTCGACACTGTTCATAGCCTGGAAGAGTTTCGGGATCGGTTGATTGAAGCCTATCCGGCGATGACGACCAGCCAGTTGGCTGACGCTATTGCTGATGGATTGACAGCAGCGAGCCTGGCTGGACGTGACGATATCTTAAGGGGGTTATAGTTGAACGTGATAAGACGCTTTGACGTTACGCATCAATGTCCGTCCGTTCGGTTCCTCACCATTCCCCATGATGACGATGGCTTCATAGTCATTCAACCGTGGCGCGATGCGGGAGGTTATCCATTTGGTGATGCTCCAACCGCCTTGGGCAGCGTTCTGGAATTCGTAATCTTCGACTTGCCCTCGTTCATGGCCCCGAACGATCAAGCGAATACCTTCAATCTCCCAAACCTTTTCTTCGAACTCTTGTATAGAAATCATGAAAACTCCTGTTATGTCATGGTGCCATTATTTGTGGTGGCGCGGCATTCTACCCTGTCAGATTGGTTGTGTTCGAAAATAAAGGAGCACCCGCTATGAGTGTTTCGCATGGTTCCCTTACTTTCAGCGAGCAGATCGAATACTTCCATGGCAAAGTCAACCTTCCCACCCTTTCATGGGCGGACTTGTACGCTGCGGAACACGACTGTGCATTCGTTATCGCTGGAGCAGTAAAACGTGACCTGCTCGCTGACTTGCGAGGAACCGTTGAGAAGTCCATCGCTAACGGAATTACCCTCGAACAATTCCGAATAGACTTTGACCAGGTCGTCGGCAAACATGGCTGGCAGTACCAGGGCGAGCGCGGTTGGCGCACCAATGTCATTTGGGAAACCAACCTGCGCCAGTCCTATAATGCCGGTCGTGAAGCGCAGATGGCGGACCCGGAACTACGCAAACGCCGTCCCTACGGTATCTACCGCCACGGCGACAGCGCACACCCGCGCCCAATGCACTTGGCCTGGAACGGCACCACTCTGCCTTTGGATGATCCATGGTGGGCGACGCACACGCCGCAAAATGGTTGGGGCTGCAAGTGCAAGAAGTTCATGGCCTCGGCCAGGGACATTGAGCGCCAGGGCCTGGCGATTGGCCCCGCGCCCGCTATTGAGTGGGAAGACCGGGTAATCGGTAAGAACAGTCCCAATGGTCCGCGCACAGTGCGGGTGCCCAAGGGCATTGACCCCGGATTTGAATACGCACCAGGTCAGTCGCGTCTGGCTCCAGCCGTACCACCGTTGCGGGCCTACGACCCATTGCCCCAGCCCGTACCAGGTGCCAAATACAGCGCCACAACAGCGGGCCTCCCAAACCACCGACTACCAGACGCCATGCCGACGCCCCGCACAGTCCGGGCAAACCGTGTGCTACCCGCAGGGCTAACTGATCAGCAGTACCTGGATGAATTCCTCGGCGAGTTCGGCGCAACAGAGTCAGCCCCCGCAGTGTTCAAAGACGTGGTTGGCGATGCCGTGGTGATCGGCCGGGGGATGTTCAGCAACACGCCCACGGGGCCGTTGCTCATCAAGCGTTCCGGCGTTGCGCGGGAGCTGCCTCTCCTGGCCGACACATTGAAAGCCCCCGATGAAGTATGGGTGCGCCTGGAGTGGCTGGAAGGCCAGAGCAAGGCCGTAGTGCGTCGATGCTACCTTCGCCGCTTCAAGGTCGAAGGTCAGCCGATACCAGCCCTAGCAGTGTTCGAAGTCGGCGATGACGGCTGGGCCGGAGTCAGTTCCTTTGTGCCAGAGGCAGACAGCACAGAGTACCTGGAGCAGCTTCGCCTTGGCGTGCTGCTATATAGCCACCCTGAATAGGAGGTCCCCATGGCCGGTGCAATGCTTGATGTCGTCATTGATAGCAGCCAGGTTGGCAAAGCCCTGGAAGAGTTGGGCCGCCGCCTGGACGACTTCACCACACCGCTTAATGACATCGGTGAATACCTTCACCAGTCCACCGACGAGCGCTTCCGCCGCAAGGTCGCGCCTGACGGCTCGCCTTGGGCTCCGCTCTCGCCTGTGACCCTAATCAGAAAAAAAGGCACAGGCATCCTGCGGGAGAAAGGTACGCTACAAGACACCCTGCGCAAGCAAGTCACCAGTACGGAACTGGCGTTCGGTACGGATCGGCCATATGGCGCAGCCCACCAGTTCGGGCAGAAGAAAGGCGCGTCCGGCAAAACGGGTAAGGGTAGCTTTATTCCGTGGGGTGATATCCCTGCGAGGGAGTACCTGGGGCTCTCCTCCGAGGATGAAACAGAGGTGCTCTTCATCATCCACGACTACCTTAACGAGCCATTGGTACGTTGACGGCTGCAAGCTCGCTGTAGGCTCCGGTTTCAGAGCGCAGTACATCGGCGCAAATAATGTTACGAAGAGGCGTTAGACCTGCGTTAGATTGGCTTCAGTCGCTCGGACTGTCCCGACTTGGCGGGTGAGCAGAAAAATAAGGAGCCTCAAGAAATGGAAAAACGTTATCAGGTATTTGTCAGCTCTACGTTCTGGGACTTGGAGGACGCAAGGCAAGAGGTAATGCAGGCGCTGCTTGAGCAAGATTGCATGCCATCGGGTATGGAGCTGTTTCCTGCGACAAATGACGATCAATGGAGCCTTATCAAAAAGGTGATTGATGACAGCGACTACTACATCGTAGTGCTGGCAGGCAGGTATGGTTCCGTAGGACCGTCAGGCCAGAGCTACACCGAGATGGAATATCGTTATGCCTTAGAGACAGGCAAACCCATTTTAGGCTTTATTCATCGTAATATTGGTGATCTGCCTGCCAAGTTCAGCGAAACCAGCACTGAGAATAAAGAAAAGCTCGCAGACTTCTATGAATTGGTAAAGCAGAAGCTGTGTAAACTCTGGGAGACCCCAGCAGAACTTGGCGGACATGTAAGTCGAAGCCTGATCAAACTTACAAAAAGCCATCCGGCTGTTGGTTGGGTTCGCGGCAATTTAGTGCCAGACGAAAGTGCAATGGAAGAGATTTTAAGCTTGCGTCGACGTGTAGATGAGTTAGAGCTGGAGAATCAAACGATTAAAAGCTCTGAGCCAGAAGGAGCTGATGACTTAGCCCAAGGAAATGATAAATATCGAATCAGGTATACTTATTATTCCGTAGCTCGTCATGGAACGTCGAAAAACGAGTATGGCGAAGTTGAGTTTCGCTGGAGTTATATATTTGCAGTTTTGTCTCCACTTATGATTGATGAGGCGTCGGACACATCTCTAAAATTTACGCTGAGTGAAGCTATTGAGAGCAACATGATAACAAGCATGGCCCCGAATGACCGCCCGCAAAGAATTATGAACTTTGAAGTGTCAGATGCGGACTATCAGACTATTAAGATACAGTTGCGCGCGCTCGGGTATATTGCCAAGAGCACAAAGAGCCGGAGCGTCAAAGACACTGCAACTTATTGGACGCTAACTCCTTACGGCGATACGGTGATGACCAAGCTACGTGCCATTCGAAAATACGACGATCTGGTCTAAAACGGAGTTCCCTACTATTCGCTAAACCTTAAACCCCGCTGATACTCACTGATTCCGCCAGTCCTCCCACACTGGCGGCATGAAAACCCAACTCGCACTCAACACCGACCTTTCCGCCACCGTCTCTGACGGCAAGGCCCCGGAGTGGGTCGAACTAATCCCCCCTGGTCCCAACGTCACCGGCCGCGATGGTCGGCAATGGCTGTTCGATGAGCAAGCCGGGACGCTGGTCCAGTCCAGCTTCCTCGGCCGAGCCATAGACCTGCCCATTGATTGGGAACATGCCACCCAGCACCGCGCCAGCAAGGGCGAATCCGCTCCGGCTGCGGGCTGGATCAAGCAATTGGAACTGCGCAACGGCGCGCTATGGGGCCTGGTTGACTGGACCCCACGGGCCTCCGAGCAGGTCATCAACCGCGAATACCGTTTCCTTTCGCCTGTCTTCGACTTCGACCCAGAGACCACCCGTATTGCTCGCCTGGTCAGCGCGGGCCTGACGAATAAACCCAACTTCCTGCTGACCGCCCTCAATCAAGAAAACACGGAGGTCACGCCTGTGACGCTTTCACCTGCGCTTCTGACTGCACTCGGCCTGCCTGCAACGGCAACCGAAGAACAGGCCATCGCGGCCACTACTCAACTCAAAGCAACTGCGCAAGCGGTGAACACCGAGAAGCCCAACCTTGAGCAATTCATGCCTCGGGCTGACTACGACAGCGTTTTGCAACGTGCCACCAATGCCGAGCAAGCCCTGGCCGAGCAGAAGAAAACCGAACACACCAAACAAGTCGACGCGCTGATCACCTCAGCCACTCAGGCCGGGAAAATCACCCCGGCAACAGTCGACTATCACCGCGCAGCTTGCCAGGACGAAACCGGCTTGGCGCGCTTCAAGGCATTCGTCGATGCGGCGCCGGTCGTTGCTGCGCCTTCTAACCTGGACGAGCGCAAGCCCGACAAAACCGCCACCGCACTCAACGCCGAAGAGCAACACGTCGCCAAGCTGCTGGACATGAGCGAAGCGGACTTCATCAAGGGCAAGGCGTAATTCCCTCTATATAAAGGAAGCGATTCATGATCATTACTTCTGGCACCTTGACCGCGTTGTTCACCGCGTACCGGGCCGAGTTCCAAAATGCCCAGGCAGCTACGCCGACCGACTGGGCGCGTATTGCCACGACCGTACCGTCCACGTCTGCCAGCAACACCTATGGTTGGTTGGGGCAGTTCCCAAACTTCCGCGAGTGGATCGGCGACCGTGTTCTCAAGAACATGGCGGCGCACAGCTACTCAATCACCAACAAGAAGTACGAGTCGTCCGTGGGTGTGCCGCGTGACGCCATCGAAGATGACCAGATCGGCGTCTATAAGCCGTTGTTTGCCGAGATGGGCCGCGCGTCCACTGCGCACCCTGACGAGTTGGTGTTCAGTCTGTTGAAAGCTGGCTTGACCACGCTGTGCTATGACGGCCAGAACTTTTTCGACACCGACCACCCGGTCTACCCGAACACCGACGGCACTGGCACGGCAATCTCCGTCAGCAACTATCAGGACGGTGAAGGCCCAGCCTGGTATCTGCTCGATGTCAGCCGGGCGATCAAACCGATCATCTTCCAACTGCGCCGCAAGTACGACCTCAAAGCGATGACCAGTATGGACGACGAAAACGTCTTCATGCGCGACGAATACCGCTATGGCGTCGATGCCCGTGCGAACGTCGGTTTCGGTTTCTGGCAGTTTGCGTTCTGCTCGAAAGCCCCCCTTAACGCCGAAAACTATGCCGCAGCGCGTGCAGCCATGAAGGGTTTCCATGCTGATGGCGGTCGCCCACTCGGCGTAAACCCTGGTCTGTTGGTGGTGCCATCCCCGCTGGAAGGTGCTGCGCGCAAGCTCCTGGTCAAGGATGCCAATAGCGGCAACGAATGGGCAGGCACCGCCGAAATTCTGGCGCCGAGCTGGCTGGGATAAGGGAGCGTTATGACCATCGTTATCACCTCAAAACGCGACGGCTTCCGCCGTTGCGGGATTGCCCACCCCGGCAAGCCGACTTTTTACCCGGACGACTTCTTTACGGATGAACAACTTGAGGCGCTTGAGAAAGAGCCTCAATTGATCCTCGCCTATGCGGGAGAAGCATTCGACCAGGTAAAGGACGTGCTTGATGACACCCATTCGCAAACCGCGCCACCGGAAACGCCCGACGCCATTCCGGGCGCCCAGCCGCAAGCGCCTGAAACAGTCATTACGCCAGTGGTTGCTCCTGTGGTCGACGTCGATTCCACCGACCAGAACAACAGCGGGCCTGGACCTGACTTCGTGGGACCAACCCTGGATCTTTCCGATAGCGGTGTCGGCCCCGTGAACGACCAGGACAACACCGTGCCGCCTGCAACGCCGACTCCCGATCCCGTAGAAAAGCCTGCGAAAACCCGCACCAGCAAGGCAAAGGACGCCGGTAAATGAACCTCTCACTGCCGTCCGCAAGCCAGCTCCTGATCCGATTCGGCGCCCGCGATATCACCGAAGTGGCCGTCCCGGACACCGAGCGTGTTATCGATCCTGCACTGGTCTTGGCGGCTGCCGATGGTTCGCCCCTGGACGAATGGCCGCCCGAGGACATCACCATTGCCGTTGCGACGCTGGTCAGGATCACCGACGCCGTCAAACGGGCGCGTAGTGAGGTCTCGTTTTACCTTCGGTTTCGGGCGGCAGGCGAGGATGCGCCTGCATGGGTTACGGATGACCTGGCCGAGATCGCCCGTTATCACCTGTACGACGACGCGGGCAAGGAAGAGTCGACCGTGCGGGTGCTTTACAAGGACGTGATCAAGCGCCTGGAGACGCTTGCCAAGGAAGATAAGGAGCGTGGTGCATCGGACGGCGGGCAGTCTGGTTTTCAGATCAGCCACCAGCCTCGTCTGATGAGCCGTAGCACCTTGAGGGACTTGTAATGGTGGGCGAACTGGAGGACCTGATCGAGGCGCGGCTCAGCGAGTTGCAAACCCGCCTGCCGCGTCTGGTGGTGGAAAGCTACGGCGGCGAATTGAGCGACCCGGATCTGTTGCCGGGCTTGCTCAGGCGCTGCCCGGCAATTTTGGTGATGGTGCCAAAGGCCGTATTCAACCGTAGATCCAACAACCGTTACGTGGTGTCGATCACCTTCCGCCTGATCATCGCAGCCCGTCATCCACGAGGTGAAAAGGCTACTCGGCGCGGGACTTCGGATAAGGACATCGGAACCTATGCGCTCTGGGAAGCCTGTATGCACCAGCTTGTCGATTGGCAACCCTGGGCGGAACGTGCGCCGATCAAACCAACGGAGCTTTCCAACCTGGTCAACGGCAAGTTCTCCAGTGACCACCTTTCTGTCCTGGGGCAGTCATTCAACATCGAACTGGATTGGGAAAAACCTATAGAGGCATTGCCCGATTTCCTGGGCATCACCATGGATTACCACACCCCATCGGATAACCCCCATCCGGTGGCAACCGACAACATCGAATTGAGGGACGAGTAATGCACGTTAAAGCTGCACCTGGTCATCGGGTGCCCACGGAAAACGATCCGTATACGTACATCGAAGGGGCCGAGGCAGTCGACGTGCCGGATACCTCTTACTACCGGCGCCGTGTGGCGGCGCAGGAGCTGCTGACCGTGAAGAAACCGCGCGCCAGTGCCAAACAACCCGCACAGGAATCCACTGAATGAGCATCGAATTCGACACGATCCCGGCGTCTATCCGTAAGCCTGGCGTTTACATGGAGTTCAACACCAGCCTGGCAGTACGGAACCTGCCGACCAACAAGCAGAGCGTGTGCCTTATCGTTCCCCTGGGCGAAGGTGCGACCGTTGAGGCCAACGTGCCGACGCCGTTCTATAGCGCGCCGGAGGCCAAAGCCTTATTCGGTGGCACCATCGCTGGAGAAATGGCCGACGCCTTTATCACGGCTTATCGCTACGCCGCTGTCTCGGCCGTGGGCGTGGTCGTTGAGGGTGATGCAGAGCCGGACATCAAGGCCGCACTGGACGCGACTGCGCTGGGCGGTTTTACCATCCTGGTCCCGGCCTGGAACAGCACAACGGCACTGACCGCGTTGCGCGAACACATCAAGGTCTACACCAATTCGATGGAGCAGCAAGGCATTATCGGCGTTGCTGCTTTGACCAGTACGTTGTCCGCTGCCACCACTTTGGCTACGTCGCTGAACTCCGGCGCGATCAGTCTGGCGGTTTTGCCAGGCACAGCATCGAAAGCGCACCAGGTGGCCGCTGCCTATGCCGCGATGATCGCCTCAGAAGAAGATCCGGCGCGGCCGCTGAATACCTTGGTACTGGCCGGGATTAAAGTGCCGCCCATCACTCAACGTCTCGGACGCACCGAGCAGGAAACCGCCCTGGCGAACGGCGTCACCCCGCTGGAAGTCGCGGCAGGCGATGTCATTCAGATTGTTCGTGCCGTGACCACGTATACCAAGTCTGCTGCGGGCGCCACAGACGTCTCGCTGCTGGACCTGACCACCATCCGCACCCTGTATTACATCCGCATGGCGTGCCGTGACCGTATTCGCCTGCGCTTCCCGCGCTCCAAGCTTTCGAAGAAAACCCCGGAAGCGGTACGCGGCGAACTGCTCGATGTGCTGCTCAAGGCGCAGGAGCTGGAGATCGTCGAAGAGGTAGAGGCAAATGCGGCCGGGCTGGTGGTCGAGCGTTCGGCCCAGGACGTAAACCGTCTTAACGCAACCATTCCTGTCGATGTCGTCAACGGCCTGCATGTGTTCGCGGGTCGCATTGACCTGCTCTTGTAAGAGGTGATTTTAGATGGCTGATAACTACGTAGGGCAGATCGTTCTGGAGATCAACGGCACCGATTATGAGGTGACGAGCGTTGAGCCGAGCCTCAAGACCGGGCGCAAGGTGGTCAAGACGATGAACCGCACCGGCCGCCCGACCGGCACGGCAAAGGGTATTGAAGAGCACGAACTGAAAATATCGGTGGTCATTCCTAAAAGGGGCGAACCGGATTGGCGTGCTCTGCTGGATGCCAAGTTAACGATCTACCCACAAGACGGCGGCGGGAAGCGTGAAACCTGGACAGGTTGTTCCCTCATCGAACTGGGCAGTAAGTTCCAGGTTGAAGGTGAAGCAACGCGTGACCTAACCATCGCGGCTCTTAACTTCTACACGGAGTAACACAATGACTGAACAAACGAATAAACAGTGGGACGGCCTGACTACCAGCGGCGAACTGGCGGTCGGTGTCTACTTTGCAGGCACTCGGCACAAGCGCTTTACTCTGCGTGTTGGCGTTGCAGGAGACTGGGTCTCCGCGCAGGAGCAACACCCCAACGGTCCTTTCCACTTGCACACCATCGAAGTATACCGTCGCCAGTTGCTGTCCCTGGGCGACATACCGATTGAGAACCTGACCACCGAACTGTTGCGAGAAGCGTTGACCGAAATCGACTTGTCTGTGCTTGCGAGCGCCGATGTTGAACTGGAAAAAAAGCTCGCGCCGCCGAGCGCGGCAACGCTGACTGGCGGCGAATCGAACACTCCCTCGTCCGATTTGGCTACCGCCTAGAAGAGCTGCGCCGAATGACCAGGGCCGAACTCGATGCCCGTATTGATTTGGTCATCGGCAAGGCCAAGGGCACCCGCTATATCAGCCAACGCCAGCGCAAGGCGTTGCCGAAACCCATTAGGTAGGCTCGACACCGGGCCTTTCCTGTTCCTGTAAGACCCTGTCAGGGAGTACCCCGTGAGTTCAGACCTGCGCGTCGCGCTTCGTTTTCAGGCCCATGCGGGCAATAGTCGTCGGGAGATCGAGCAGATCAACCGCGACCTACGCAAGGCCGGTAAGGAAGGCGCCAAGTCCCTGGCTGATGAAAGTTGGAAGGCTTCTACGGCCATTACAAAGGTCGGCCAGGTCGGGGCCAACAGCTATAAAACCATCCGTAGCGCCATGCGTGAAACCGCCAAGGCTGGCTCCGGCACACGCATCGAGGTCACCAAGACTTCTGCCGAACTCAAAGAGATGGCCACCGCCGCCCGCAAGGCTGCGCGTGATGCGAAAACCGAGCTGATCAGTGCCGATAGACAAGGTGTGCAGCCACTGCGTCAGAGCGTGGACAGGACCGAAACGTCCTTCCGGCGCATGGCTCAAAACAGCGGTCGCAGCCTGCGCACGTTGAAAACCATCGCCATGGGTGTGCGTCAGGAGTTTGATCGCATCAAGGGACTGGGCGGCAGTATGCAGGGCCAATTGGCGGGGCTTGGAGTCGGCATCGGTGTGGTTTCGGGTGTGACTGGTAGTGCGCGGCTGGATCGGCAATTAATTCGAACTCAACAAACCGCAGGTATGAGCGGTGAGCAGCGCGAAGAATGGCGTGATGATCAATGGCACCTTGCCAAAACCTATGGCATCGAGCGCGAACAAGTTCAGAGCGGTTTTGACACCTTGGTCGCAAGCGGCCTTTCCTACGATAAAGCGAAGATAAGTACCGAGGCTATTGCTCAGTCAACGGCCGTCACAGGTGCCGACTCCGGGATATTGGCGAAAGCCCTGGTTACCGGTGCCAGCGCGTTTGACATCGACTTGGCAAAACCAGAAGCGGCGTTAGACCTGTTGCAAAAAATGGTTGTTGCCGGGCGACTCGGTAATGCTGAACTGGAAAACCTTTCAAGCATCTTCCCTAAAGTGGGGGCAGACTCAAAGAAAGCCGGGATGAGCTTGGCTCAGTCGCTTTCATTTGTTGAAACCCTGTCTTTGATTGAGCTGGAACCTGATCGATTGGGGACACTTGCTCAGTCTACTTTGCGAGCATTCACCAACAACACTTACCGAGAGAATGTCACCAAAACAACGGGCGTAGACTTCTTCGGAAAACAAGGAGAAACCCGTAATACGCAAGATGTTTTCTTGGATCTTAAAAGGAAATACGGCGCCCTTAAAACTGACCGGGATCGGGCAAAGTTCATGGGAGTGGTTTTCGGGAAGATGGACCAGGACACCCAAAAAGGTGTTAACGCCTTCATGACAGGCAATCGACTGGAGCAGTTCGCATCAAGTACCGGCGATATCAACAATGCAAAAGGAGTTATTGAAAAAGACCTGGCCGACAACCTCAGTAGCTCAACTGCCGTTGGCTCTCGAATGAAAGCGACTCTCGGCCAAGCCATTGATCGAATGGCGCGACCTCTCAACAAGGGCTTTGCGGACCTTGGCAGCTATCTGCTGGATGACCTGAATTTATCCGGCGAGCAAATGCTCGCTGGTGGTGCTGCGCTCGGTGTCGGCGGCTATTACGCCGGGCGCGGTGCCAAAGCTGGCGCGGGCGCTTTGCTCAACAAATTCATGGGCGGTCCTGAAACACTGAAAGGCATTGCCGTGGGCAAGGTGCTGGAGGAAGCCACGGGCGTTACATCAGTGTTTGTTACCAACTGGCCTGCGGGTGCTGCTCTTGGCGCTGCTGGTGGGCCAGACCTGCCGAACGGCTCAAGCTCCAGCAAGGGCAAGGGAAAGCCCGGCGGTTTTATCACACCATGGCTGGCTCCTATGGCTTTGGGAGCAACTGCCACCCAGATCGGCGGGGCAAGTGCGACGGCCACGGACGAAGGTCGCTTGGATGCAGCCCAGCGCAGCAAGCTGCTCAACGATGACCAGCGCACATATCAAACTTCGTTCTACCGCAACCGTATGGCCCTGGCCGACAAGAATCCAGACCAGTCATCGGACTGGCTGTCCTCGGAAGCGCAGCGCCTGGCGCACCATGAAACCGGCCTGACCGCTGCGGGCTTGCCCATCAACGATGCGAACACCTGGGCGCAAGGTATCGCCAATCGCGCCCTAGCTGCGGGTGCCGACACCTTTACCGCACAGCAACGCTTGCGGGACATGATGTCGCAATCTGGCACGGCCCAGCCGTCGACCTGGTTAGCTTCCCAGGCGCAGCGCCTGGCTAATCCACTATCGGCGGGCACCACGCCGGGCTTTCCTGGAATTGCCGGCAACGTCCCGGCACCTGGTGCAACCGGTGAAAATCCTGCCGCGCAAGCCGCCGAGGATCGACTCCGCTCATTGCTCGCCCAGCCCCTGGTTATCGAAGTGCGTACAGACTCGCGAATGATTCAGGCCGAGGTTGAGCGCCGAACTGACATTCAAATGAGGCGCGGCGGATGAGCTGGGCAGAGAATTTACTGGACGCCTCTTTCCGTGGCGTCCCGCTCCTGGTCGAAAGCGAAAGCCTGCAATGGCAGCGCGCTTTGTCAGAGCATGGAACGCCGTTTAAGGATGGCGACCGGGTCAAAGACCTGGGCCGTGGCGCCAGGCGCATTCCGATGCAGGTGGTAGTGTTCGGCGTCAACTATGAAATCGAACTCCAGAACATCCTGCGCACCCTGAACACTCCAGGTACAGGCGAACTGATCCACCCGATCTACGGCAGCATGAACGTCGTCAGTAGTACCGGCGAGGTCAAGCACCACGCCGAGCGGCCGGACTATGCCGAAATCAGCATCGTGTTTGTAGAGGACACGCCCGACGCGCCTTTCTTTGAACGCCAGTTTGAGTTCGTCGATATCGGCGTATTGGGGCTGGAGGATGAATACACCTGGCAGGACGGCATCTTTGACCTGTTCGGCCGCATTGACTCCCTAGTCGGCGAGATCCAATCGTGGATCGGCGGGGGCTGGGTCGGCCTGATCGAAAAAGCCCTGGGCTTACCTGGAATTGGCCTGCGGCTGCAACAACTTCGCTCGCAAATCTTGGGTGTGGTGTCCGGTGTTGGGTCGATGGCTAAACGGCCGTCAGGGGCGTTTGATCCCCTGGTCGACCTGATGCGCACTCCCTCGGAGATCCGGGGCGCGATCCAGGGCAGCACGCCCAGTTCGTCGACGGCGCTACTCGCTCGTACCGGCGTGCCCGCAGCCTTGCCAGGCAACGCCAGCCTGACAGCGGATGCGGCGCGTGCAGGGGCGGGCTTTCTGATCGGTGCGCGCCAGGGTGTGGCACCTACAGTCGGCCCGCTGATAGAGGGCGGGCCGACTATTCCAGGGAGCGTCCTGGTGCTACTGCCCGATGGAATGCCGGACGATCCGGTGATCGCTAACGGCTTCGCCCTGGTCGTCCTGGTCATCACCGAACTGACGCTGGCCCACGCCCAGGCGGTGGCTACTGTCATCGAGGACGAAGCCGACACACCGACCTTGAGTCCGTTGGAATTGGAGGGCCTGGTTAACTTGGTGCGCTCCCTGGTGCAGTCATCCATCCTTCTGCAACGTCACCTCTATGATGTGGAGACCGCACTGCCGATCATTGAGGCTTTACGCAACGTCGCCGCATTGATCCAGACCCGCGCCCGGCAGGTCATTTTGCAAAGCCCACCAATGCTGGAGCGCGTGGTTGAAACCCCGGCGAGCCTGCGCCTTTTGGCCCACCGTTGGTACGGCGACCACACCCGCGCTGTCGAGCTGATCCGCCTGAATCCCGACCTGAAAACCCCGCATAACATTCAAGCCGGTGAGGTGCTGCGTGCCTACGCCAAGTAACGTCCTGGACGAATCCATACGCCTGTCCATTGGTGGCCTGGCGCATGAAGAATGGGACGGCTGGTCAGTTGAGTCGGACCTGCTGACCGCCGCTGACGGTTTCGAACTGGAGCTGTACACCAAAGACGCCACTCGCTTGCCCAGTGTGTTGGCCGAGGGTGCGCCTTGCTCGCTAACCTTGGGCAAGGACCGCGTATTAACCGGCCAGGTCGACGAGTTCGAGCACGACATCTCCCGTCAGGGTATCTCTATGCGTATCACCGGCCGGGACCGTGCGGCGCCCCTGGTCGACTGTTCCGCGCCGTTCGTTTCGATGCGCGAAGCCACGTTAGCGCAGATCCTGGAGCAGGTCGTAAAGCCGCTGGGCATCACTCAAATAGAGATCCGCGCCGCCCAGGCCAAGACCAGGCGCCGTGTGCAGATCGAACCTGGTCAAAGTGCTTGGGAGGCATTGCTCCAGGTCGCCGAGGCCAACGGCTTGTGGCCGTGGGTCGAGCCTGACGGACGACTGATCATTGGCGGGCCGGACTACAACGCTGCACCAGTCGGGACGCTGATCATGCGTGAGGACGGCGTCGGCAATAACGTGCAGCGCCTCAGTGTGCGGCGCTCTATCGCTAACCGTTACAGCCAGATTACTGTCTTGGGCCAGCACGGCCAGTACGACAATGACGGCCTGGATAGCAAGCGCGCCCACCTGCGTTCGGTCATCCAGGACGAAACCCTGGCCCGTCGCGGGATCTTCCGGCCCAAGGTGATTATCGACAGCTCCAGCGAGAACCAGGACATGGCTACCACCCGTGCCCGCAAGCTGCTGGCCGATAGTCGCCTGGAGGGTTTCGAGATCCGCGCCGTAGTCATGGGGCACCGCGCCGATAACGGCCAGGTATGGAGCCCCGGTCAGCGCGTCATCGTGCGTAGCGAGCCCCATGGACTGGATGCGACTTACTTCCTGATGTCCCGCACCTTACGCCTGACTCGCGGTGAAGGGGCTATTACAGAGCTGCGGTTGCGTGAAGACAAAATGTGGGTACTGGACAGCAATCCCGTCAAAAAACGCAAGGGCAAGGGCAAAAAAGCCAACCCCGACGCGGCGTTTATCGAAATGATCAAGGGGCTCTAAATGAGCAATATGGCGCGCCTGGTGCGCGATCAGGTCAGTCGGGTGATGAGCAACGCTCGCCAGGCTTTTCGCGGTACGGCGGCACGTAATACCCATGGCACATTGATCGGCATTGAAATGGAAGGGCTTGCAGGCGAGTCGGTTTCCGGTGAGCTGATGCAGCACTACGGGTTTAGTTCAGGGCCGTTGCCTGGTGCCGAATTTCTCGCGATCCCTGTGGGGGGTAACAGCAGGCATACGGTTGTCGTAGCCAGCGAGGATGGGCGTTATCGGGTCGTGGTCAAGGATGGCGAGGTGGCTTTGTATACCGATGAAGGCGACTACATCCATATGAAGCGCGGCCGATTGATCGAAATCGAAACCGACACGCTGGTAGTCAAGGCAAAGACCAAAGTGCGCTTTGAGACTCCGTTGATTGAACAGACTGGCGACATAAAGGCAGACGGAGAAATCACCGACCATACGCGGAGTATGCAGGACGACAGGGAGCTGTATAACGCACACGGCCACCCAAATGGACCACCACCAGATCCGCCCCAGTAAACATTAAGCCAATCTGATATGGACAGTCTTAAACCCCGCTGATACTCAGCCGGGCGAGCCTGCGCGTCAGTATGCCAACCTATGGACGCAGGCATAAACCCAACCACTGGCGACTTGACGGGCCAGCGTATCAATACGCTGGGCAACGCCGTTTACATCCGCCTCATGACACCCCTCGGAACCTGGTGGAAAGACACCACCGTGGGCTCCCGCCTGCATGAGCTGAAACGCTCCAAAGACCTGCCACGGGTCGGCAAACTCGCCAAGCAATACGCCGAGCAGGCGCTCCAGCCGCTACTCGACGACGGTCGCGCCCAAGACATCACCATCACCGTCGAACAGCCCCACAACGGCTGGCTCAACCTGCAAATCGACATCACCGACGCCACCGGCAATCCGCAGGTGTTTCGCCACCCTGTAAGAGTGAATTGAAATGGCCTATACCGGTCGATCCCTGGACGCCATTATGCGGGACATCCTGCGTGACATTCGCAACCTTCAAGCCGAGGCCGATATCGGCCCGGACAGCGACAACTACGTCCGATCAGCCGCTGTGGCGTCGGCTATCGAGGGCCTGTATCAGAAACTGGCCTGGCTCCATCGACAGATATTCGCGGATACGGCCGACGAAGAGGAACTGCTGCACACTGCCGGTCTTCGTGGTGTTGTGCTCAAAGCACCCGTAGCCGCCACCGGTACAGCCGCACTGAAAGGTACACCGGGTGTTCAATTGCTTCTCGGTGCGACCATAAAGCATATCATCACAGGTGAGTTGTTCACCGCCAAGGCCAGCGCGAAGCTTGGGGCCGATGGCACCACCTCCGTCCTGGTCGAGGCTCAGACCGTCGGTGCAGCGCTCAACGACCTTACCGGTGCCTTAATCATCACCAGCCCCCCTCTGGGCATGGACGCAAACGCCATGTTCGTCGGCAAGACCACGGGCGGTGAAGACCAGGAGAAAATCGAATCCCTGCGGGCCCGCTATCTGGACCTAATCCGAACCCCTCCGGCTGGAGGTGCCACGCCCGACTACCGCCGCTGGGCGTTGGAGGTCGAAGGCGTTGCCTATGCCAAGGTTATCCCTAAGCGCCGTGGTGGTGGAACTGTCGATGTCGTCATCACCGCCAGCAACGGTACGCCTTCTGCCGAGGTGATTGCTGCCTGTTTGGCCCACATTCAAAGCGTTTGCTCAGTCATCGCTGATGTGTGGGTGTATGCACCAACGATTCGCGTCGTCCACTCCTACGCCAAGATTGAACTGGCCCCCGACTTCACTTTGGCCGAAGTACAGGCTGCTGCGCAGAAGGCTTACAACATCCTTTTAGGCGCATTGAAGCCTGGAGATACCCTCAAGCGAACCCAGATTGAAGCAATGATCAGCAACTTGGCGGGAGTCCTAGATCGGGCTGTTACGGCTCCCACCGGTAACATCAGCGCATCCGATGACCCAAAAATCATTGGCTGGATTCGCCCAGGGTTAATCACTTTGGGGTTGATGGAATGACAACGCTCGCCGATCAAATTCGCTTACTACTGCCCCCGGTTTCCTATGACGGTTCAGCGCCTTACCTCTCGGCCACCATTGAAGCCGAAGCTAATGCCATGGACCTGGCAGACGCCCAGGCAAGCATGGTCTACAACGCCATATTCCCTGACTCCGGTGAGGGCCTGACAGATTGGGAGCGCGTACTTACGCTGCCTGATCCCTGCTTAGTCGGCCAGGCTCAAACTGTCGGCCAGCGCGTACAGGCTGTCGTCAGCAAGTCACAAGGAGGTGCAGGCCAAAGCAAACCCTTCTTTATCGCCCTGGCGAAGTCCATGGGCTACGACATCACCATCGCCACTTTCCGACCAGCACGCGCTGGAGTTGCGCGGGCTGGAGACCCCATCAATGGGGGCGACTGGAACTTCACCTGGCTGGTTAACGCACCGAACGTAACCGTCAGCCATGCCAGGGCCGGTGTTACTGGTGCTGGCGATCCTTTATCCGCCTGGGGCAATCGAGCCCTCGAATGTCGGCTGGGGCAGATGAAGCCCGCAGAGTCCATTTTGCTGTTCGGTTACGGAGACACTTGATGCAGAAGATCAGCGACAGTACCAATACGGCGAACGCCGTTGGTGAATTCACCGAAGGAAATCCAGGAGCGGGCGTCGATGCCACGTTGCTCAAAGCTGCTTGGCTTAATGCTGTCCAACGGGAAATCGTTGGCCTTATACAAGGCATGGGCTTCGCACTGAATCCAGACGATGATGGGCAGATGTTGAAGGCCGTTCAGGCTTTGGCTGACTTTACAAAGTTGGTTAACAAACCTACGACATTGCAGGGATATGGAATTACCGATGCTATAAAGAAAGGTCAGTATGGTCTGGGAGCATCTGACCTGCCAGAGTCGGCAAGCGATGTTATCGGACGGCCGGGTGGGTTTTACTTTTTCGGAGAAAGCGCCAACACCTTTGCCCAGTACGCAAGCGTGCTCAATCTGCCCTACGGTGCCAATAACTCAGCTCAGCTCGCAATCCGTCAGGGAGCTGAAAAGGCTTCCGCCGCTATACGGTCTGTAAACGCCAGAGGGGGTTGGACACCAGTTGCAGAGCTTTGGACGGAGGTGAACTTCAATCCCGCACTTAAGGCAAATCTGGCTAGCCCGACCTTTACAGGGATCCCAAGAGTTCCGACCCCCGCGCCGGATTCAAACACGGATCAAGCAGCCAACACCGCATTCGTTAGGGCCGCAATTGCAGAGCTTGTAGGGTCGTCACCAGACGCATTGGATACGTTAAACGAGCTGGCAGCGGCGTTGGGGAACGACCCAAACTTTGCAACTACCATTAATAACGTAATTGCGGGCAAGGCCGCGAAAGCCACGACCCTTGGCGGATACGGCATTTCAGATGCTTACACTAGGGTGCAAACGGACTCTGCGATCAGCTCGGCCACTAAAGGGAAAGCCGACAAAGCGAACACGCTTTCTGGCTACGGCATCACAGATGCCCTCACCACGTCACAGATGAATACGGCGCTGGGTGGGAAACTTGATAAGTCCGGTGGCACTATCGACGGTTCGCTCTATGTAGCCTCTACACAGAGCTTATCGGCCCCTGCGTTGAGCATCGATAGCAGCGCCCCAGGCAGTTCTCTAAGCTTGCTTAGGCTTCGTTGCCCAAATACCGGTGTGCTGCTGTCTCATACAAACGGAACAAGCACTCTTTCGGTCACCACCGCCGCAGGCGGCGCTGCAACCATATCGGCAGGTGACATTCTGTCATCCGGTTCCTCCTGCCACACCGTCGCAAGCTTCATGAAACCGGTAGCAGGCCAGTGGCTTTCAATTGAGGGCGCATTAACTCTGCCAGCGGGCGGAACATGGGCCTATCAGTTCCTGAACTTCAATAACACGGGTAGCTTCCTCGGCGGCTCCCGCACTGGCCTGGTAGCCGGCGGAACTCAAATCGGTGCCGCAACCAGCGTTGGCTTTGCTTGGAGAATTCAATGATGGACGCGGAAGATATTAGCTTGGTTGCAACTGAAAGCTTGGATACACATCTGCCTGCGATTGGCAGCATACAACGCCGTCAGGACGGCACCTACGTCATTGCCTACGGTGGTTACCCATTCCATGCAACACTGGCCGAGACACCGGACATCTATGAACGGGTGATGGCAGAGATAAAGAATGGGGCGCCCGTGACAAAGTACGTCGAGCCGGAGATATCGAAGCCTGACCCACTGGCAATGGCTCTCGAAGAGTATGGCCGTCTACGCAATGTTGCAGATTTTGTGATAGCCCCACTTCAGGATGCTGTCGACGATGGGGAAGCCACTGAGGCCGAGGCGGCGTCATTGAAGGCTTGGAGGAAGTATCGGATAGCGCTAAGCCGGGTCTCCGATCAGGAAGGGTATCCGCAATCCATCACCTGGCCGGTAGCGCCTGCATGATGCCAAGTACTACCGATCGATGATGCCAATCATCCCGCCAAACCAGACGGGAACCTAATGCGCCGTGTATGCCAAATGTCGTGCAACGCGGTGCCAAATCCGACGCGCGCTTACACGAAGCGAGCCGCTCTTGATCTTGCTCTTGATCTTGCTCTTGATCTGCTTTTGATCTTGATCTCAGGCGCCCCGTTAAACCACGCTGGCCGGAATTCGACAGGGATTTGGGGGGGTAAACCGGCAGGGATGCCGGTTTAGCCGCCCCGCGCCATGGATGGCGCGTGGCGGCGGCCCCCCAAATCACTGGCGGATTACGGGCACACCGAGCCTAAGCGAGGTGCCGAGTGGTGGGGCAAGAGCGCTTTGCTTACTTTTGTCTGGGCCGGCATTCCGGCTTTTCGAAAGTGAGCCGCCGTCAGGGCGGAACCCTAAGTGGCCGTTACCGCAGCAATGGATATGTACACCATCCAACTGTGTTGACTGCCAGGCCGCCTTCGCGAGCAAGCCAGCTCCCACAGGTTTGACCGCATTCCTTTACACTGCCCCCCATTCATCCCCGGGGGCTTCATGGACATCGAACTGGCACGCACCTTCCTCGAAATCACCCGCTGCGGCAGCCTGGCCGCGGCGGCCGAGAAACTGCACGTCACCCAGACCGCCATCACCGCTCGTGTCAAAAACCTCGAGAACCAGCTCGGCTGCACGCTGTTCGTGCGCAATCGTGCCGGTGCGCGGCTGACCGCCGACGGCGAGGCCTTCGTGGTATATGCCAACCAGTTGCTGCAGACCTGGGAAGCCGCCCGTCGTGACCTGCCATTGCCCGATGGCTATCGCAATGTGCTGCATATCGGCGGTGAAGTCAGCCTGTGCAACCCGTTGATGCTCGGCTGGGCCAAGGCGCTGCGCGAGCACATACCAGGCCACGCGCTGCGCACCGAAGTGCGTGAAGGCGAGTACCTGCTGCGCCAACTGGAGCTGGGTGTGCTCGACGCCGCCTTGGTGTTCCAGCCGCAATACTGGCCCGGCTTGCAGGTGGAGCAGGTGCTGGAAGAAAAACTGATTCTGGTGCAACTGGCGAGCAAACCCTCGCCCTACGTGTATATCGACTGGGGCCAGGGTTTTCGCCAGCAACACGACGCCGCCCTGCCCGACCGTGCGCGTGCCGCGCTGAGTTTCAACCTGGGGCCGCTGGCGTTGCAGTACATCCTGGAGAATGGCGGGGCTGGTTACTTCCGCACGCGGGTGGTGCAGAGCTACCTGGACAGCGGCGTCATGCAGCGCGTGGCCAAGGCGCCGGAATTCAGCTTTCCGACCTACCTTGTGTATTCGCGGGCGCGAGATTCAGCGGTGTTGCAGCAGGCTTTGGAACTGCTGCGCGAAGTGGTGAAGGCCGAAGGCGACTGGTCGCAACGCTGGGATCCGCTGATTTGAATCACTCTACGCTTGCGCACATGCTAGCCTGCTGGTGTTTACTCTCGCAGTCTTACCGATGAACAAGAAAAAGTCCGTCACCATCAGCGACATTGCCAAACGGGTCGGCATGACCACCATTACGGTGTCCCGCGCTTTGAGCAAACCCGACCTGGTCAAACCCGCCACCCTGGCGCGCATCCTGGAAGTGGCACGCGAGCTGGACTACGTGCCCAACGCCTTCGCCCGCGGGCTCAAGCGCAGTGAAAGCCTGATCATCGGGGTCATCACCGCATCGGTAGACAACCCGTTCTACAGCGAGATGATCAAGGCGATTTCCCGCGAGGCGAAAAAGCACGGCTACACCATCATGCTGGTGGACACCGATGAGCTGGAAGAACTCGAAAGCAAGGCAGTCGATACCCTGCTGGGCTATCGCGTGGCGGGGATCATCCTGTCGCCGGTCTCCGACGAGCCGAGCTACCAGCCCGACTATCTGGAGCGCCTGGGCAACGGCAAGACCCCGGTGGTGCTGCTCGATCGCACGATCCACGACAGCCCGTTCAGCCGCGTGGTGCTCGACAACTACCACAGCGGCCTGCAAGCCGCGCACTACCTGTTACGCCAAACCCCGAACCTCAAGCGCCTGCTGGTGCTGACCGGCCCCGAGCACTCGCGTATCAGCGTGGAACGCCTCAAAGGCCTGCGGGAAGTGCTGGCCGCACACCCCGACATTCAGGTCGAGGTGCAAGCGGGCGACTACACGCTGATGCCGGCTTACCTGCATACCCTCGATTACCTGGCCGCACACTCGGCACCGGACGCGATCATGGGTTTCAACCAGTTGATCACCCTGGGCGCCCTGCGTGCGTTGCGTATGCATAACATCGCCCATGACAGCCTGACCATCTGCGGCATCGACCGCCTGCCCTTCGCCGATATCTTTGGCGTGCCGATTGCCTGCGTGGCCCACGACGCGTCCCTGGCCGGCAGCAGTGCGGTGCGCCTGCTGCTTGATCGCCTGCAAGACCCGCACAAGCCACGGGACAAAGTGGTCATCGCCGGGCAGTTGGAAAACGGCTAGCGGCTGGTGTAGCCGCCGTCCACAGGCAGGCTCACGCCACTGATCATGCTGGCCGCGTCGCTTAGCAAAAACAGCACCGGCAGCGCCACTTCCGCCGGTTGCGCAAAACGCCCCAAAGGAATCGCTGCCAGCGCCGGGTCGCGCTTGGCCGGGTCGGACCAGGCCATGGTCGCCATGGGCGTCAAGGTCACGGTGGGGTTGACGCTGTTGACGCGTATGCCAAAACGGCCCCACTCGGCGCATTGCACGCGGGTGATCGCATCCAGTGCAGCCTTGGAGGCGCAGTAGCTCAGGTGATCATCCAGCGCCACCAACGACGCCTGGCTGGAGACGTTGACGATGCTGCCGGCCATGTTCGCCTCGATCATCTTTGCCGCGACCCGGCTGGCCACTTGCGCAGCGGCGCGGGCGTTGACATGCATTACCTGGTCGAAGGCGTTGGCGCTGATGGCAGCGGCGGGCTCCAGGCGTGAGATACCGGCGCAGTTGACCAGGCCGTGCAGAGGCGGCAAATCTTGCAGGGTTTTGTCGAGGGCGATGCTGTCAGCGATATCCACGCACAAGGTGCGGCACCCCAATGCCGCCAACGCCTGGGCATCGCGACCGAGAGCGAAGACTTCAGCGCCGCTGGTGATCAGTTGCTGGGCAATTTCGCGACCGATGCCGCTGCTGGCACCGGTGACGAGGATGCGCTGGTACGAAAAGTCGAAGGTGGTAGACATAAATAAAGATCTCAAAACCAATGAAGACCCACTGTGGGAGCTGGCTTACCTGCGATAGCGGAGTGTCAGTCTCCTTATCGGGTGCTGATACACCGCTATCGCAGGCAAGCCAGCTCCCACAGTTTTGGACGGTGTTGAATCAGGTGGCTTGCAGGTTGTGCATGACCGGTTTCAGGGCCGGATACAGCTTCAGGTACTCGGCAAACGCCCGGTCATAGGTCATGACATTCTCCCGCTTGGGCTGCGCCCGCAATTGCAACTGCACCCAACCCGTGTCCATCTGCCCATCACTCACCAACCCCATCGTATGCGCCGCCAACAACGCCGCGCCCAGGGCTGCTTCTACCTCCTGCACGATCGTGTACACCGGGTAGCGTGTGACGTCGGCGATGATCTGCATCCACAGGTCCGAATGGCTCGCCCCGCCCACCACAATCAAGCGCGGGTCCAGGGAATGCGCGCCCTGGCTGCCCGCTTCGATATTGTGGCGCAGGGCAAAACTCACGCCCTCCAGCACCGCGCGGTACAGGTGAAAGCGGCTGTGGTAGAGGTTGAGCCCGACAAAACTGCCGCTGGCGCGGTCATCCCACACCGGGCTGCGCTCGCCCATCAAGTAAGGCAAAAACACCACGCCTTCGCTGCCTGCCGGAATCTTCATCGCGCTCTGCTCCAGCAGCGCCAGGCTGTCTTGCCCCGTGGCCTGGGCCTGCTGTTCTTCGGCCTGGCAGAACTGCTCGCGAAACCAGCTGACCGAGGCCCCGGCGGTGATCGCACCGCCGAAGATGTACAGGTCGCGGTGGCCGTTGTAGACGTGGGGCATGCTCACCAAACCGTGACGTGCATCCACCTGCTGGTTCAGATAGCCCCAGCACATGCTGGTGCCGATCATCGCCACATGATTGCCTGGCTGAGTGACACCCGCCGCCAGGGTCGCCATGGCCGCGTCCACGCCCCCAGCGAGAATCGGCGTGCCCGCCTGCAAGCCCAGGCGGGCGGCCCAGTCTGCAAGCAAACCACCCACCACCTCGCCGGAATACAGCAACCGCTCGGGCATCATCGACTGCGCGATACCCAACGCCTCCAGCATCTCGCCTGACCAGTTGCGCGCCGCCACGTCGTAGACACCGCCGATATTCCCGGCGCTGCTGTGGTCCACCGCCAACTCGCAGGTCAGGCACCAATTGATGTAGCTGTTGGGCGGCAACAGGTAACGGGTATTCGCCCACACCTGAGGCTGGTGCTGCTTGAGCCAGAGCATCTTGGTGAAGCCGTAGTAGCTGTCCACCGAATTGCCGGTGATGGCGAACAAGCGCTCCAGGTCCACATGCTCACGCACCCAGGCCACCTGCTCGCCGGCGCGGCGGTCCATCCAGATCAGGCACGGGTGCAACGGCGTCATCTGCGCATCCACGGCAATGCCCGAACCACCGTACAAACTGCTGATGCACAGCGCCTTGACCTGCGGCGCCGGTACCCCGGCCTTGGCCATGCACTGGGCCACGCAAGTTTCGACAGCATCCAGCCACACCTGCGGCCACTGCTCGGCCCAGCGCACTTTCGGGGTGTCCACCCGGTAGCCTTGGCTATGCTGGGCGATGATCGTGCCCTGGGCATCCACCAGCAGCGCCTTGGTGCTCTGGGTGCCAATGTCTACACCGATGACGTAGTCCATCTCAGAGCACCGGCTTCAACAGCACCTTGATCGACTTGGTCGAATTGGCCAGTTCAAACGCCTCGGCCCAGTCGTCCAGCGGGAAATCATGGGTGACGATGCCTTGGGAGGTGACCAGGCCACGCTCGAACAGGTCGATGGCGATGGGGTAGCAATACGGGCCCAGGTGCGCGCCGCGCACGTCGAGCTCCTTGCGGTCGCCGATGATCGACCAGTCCACACTGGTCTCGGCGCCAAACACGCTGAACTCGACAAAGCGCCCGAGCTTGCGGATCAGGTCCAGGCCCTGGGTGACGCCGGCCGGTACGCCGGTGGTTTCGATATAGACGTCACAGCCGTAGTTGTCCGTCAGCCCGTTGATGATCTCGCGAGCGTTGTCACGGGCGGGGTTGATCACCACATCGGCGCCGAACTTTTTCGCCAGTTCCAGGCGCTCGTCGACCATGTCGATCACCACCAGTTTTTTCGGGGTCTTCAGCGCGGCGACCTGGACCATGCACAGGCCCAAAGTGCCCGCGCCGGCAATCACCACCACGTCGTCGAGCTGGATATCGCCACGGTTGACGGTATGGATCGAGCAGGCCATCGGCTCCACCAGCGCCGAGTCTTCCAGGGACACCGACTCAGGGATCTTGTGCACGATGGCGGTCTTGGGAATGCGCATGTACTGGGCCATGCCGCCTTCGGCCACTTCGCGCTGGAAGCCGAAGATATTGTGCACTTCGCACATCCAGTATTTGCCCGATTTGCAGAAGCGGCACTTGCCACACGGCACGATCTGTTCAGCGATGACCTTGTCACCGACCTTGACCTCAAAGTGCTCCTCGGCGCCCTCGCCGGCTTCGACCACATAGCCGAAAAATTCGTGGCCCGGTACTACCGGCGCCTTGACCCAGGGGTTGTCGCCGCCCCAGAACATCGCCGCGCCCGAGTGGCACTTGCAGTCACTGGCGCAGATGCCGCAGGCGGCGATACGGATCACCAGCTCATTGGCACGCGCCTGGGGTTTGCCGATGCGCTCCAGGCGGTAGTCTTTCGGGCCGTGGCAGACGACGGCTTGCATGTGAGTGTGCTTGTCCATGTGTTCGGTCCTGTGTAGTGAGGTATTAACGATGGCGCTGACGGCTGATGAAAATCGCCAGCAAGATGATCCCGCCCTTGATCACGCTCTGGACGTAGGGCGACACGCCAAGCATGTTCAAACCGTTGTTCAACACGCCCAGCAGCATGGCGCCGAGCAAGGTGCCGATGATCACTCCGCGGCCGCCGGCAATCGACGCACCACCCAGTACCACGGCGGCAATCGCATCCAGCTCGAACGACACGCCGGCATTCGGCTGGCCGCTCATCAAGCGCGAGGTGAGCACCAGCCCGGCAATCGCGGCGGTGAAGCCGCTGATGCCATACACCAGCAGCTTGAAACGCGCCGCTCGCACCCCGGACAAGCGCACCGCTTCTTCATTGCCGCCGATGGCGTAGATGTAGCGGCCGATGCGGGTGTGTTGCAGCAGCACATAGGCCGCCAGGTAGGTGATCAGCATGATCAGGATCGGCACCTGCAGGCCAAACACACTGGCGCGACCGAAGAATGCGAACCACTCAGGCAAGCCGGAAATCGGATAGCCGTCGGTGTACATCAGCCCGAACCCGCGGGCGATGCCCATGGTCGCCAGGGTGACGATGATCGGCGGCATATGCAGGTACGCCACGAACAGCCCGTTGCCGATGCCGAAGGCCACGCCCACCAGCAGCCCGGCGCCAATCGCCAGGCCCGGCGGCAACCCGGCGACCATCAGCCCGGCGGTCAAGGTGCCGGACAACGCCATCACCGGCCCCACCGACAAGTCGATGCCACCGGTGAGAATCACGCAGGTCATGCCCACCGCGATGATTGCGTTGATCGACACCTGGCGGGCGATGTTGGAGAGGTTGCTGGCGGTGAGGAAGGTGTCACTGGCGAGGATCATCACCAGGGTCACCACCACCAGCCCGACAAAGGGATAAAACGCCGGCGAACGCAGCAGCCGCGCCAGGTTCAGGCGCAAGCGGCCGGTGCCGGCGGTGTTAATGGACGTATTCACTTGAGCCCCCTGTTGCATGGCGCATGACCTCTTGAGGATTGACGGCGGACGCTTCCAGTACCTTGACGATGGCGCCCTTGTGGAACACGGCGACGCGGTCGCACATGCCGATGACTTCGGGCAGCTCGGAAGAAATCATGATGATCGCGTAGCCCTGTTCGGTGAGGCTGCGCATCAACGCGTAGATCTGCGCCTTGGCACCCACGTCGATGCCGCGTGTGGGTTCGTCGAACACCAGCACGTCGCAGTGGTGGTTGATCCAGCGGGCGATCACGACTTTTTGCTGGTTGCCGCCGCTGAGGTTCACCACAAGGCTTTCGCCACTGGGTGCCTTGATCGACAGCTGGCGCATCAGCGCTTCGACGCTGGCGCACTCGCGGGCCTTGTCGATCAGGCCCGAGGCGTGCTGATACTTGGGCAAATTGTTCAGCGAGATATTTTCGCGAATGCTGAAGGCGGTGATCAGCCCTTCGCTCTTACGGCTTTCCGGTAGCAGGCCAATGCCGTGGGCCAGGGCTTGGGCCGGGTCGTCGAGGCTGACTTTTTCCCCGCGCAGCCACACGTCTTTGCTCACCGTGGGCAGCGCGCCCATCATGCCCAGGGCCAGCTCGGTGCGGCCCGAGCCCACCAGGCCGGCGAAGCCCAGGATCTCGCCCTTGTGCACATTGAAACGGTTGTGGGGGCCGTTGCGCACCAGCTGGATATCCTTGACCTCCAGCAGCAACGGGCCGCGTGCGGTAGTGGGTTTAGGCGGAAAACTGCACTCCAGGCGGCGGCCGACCATCATCTCGACCAAGTGATCGATATCGCTGTCGGCCACTTCGGTAACGCCTGCATTGCTGCCGTCGCGCAGGACGCTGATGCGGTCGCAGACCTGGAAAATCTCTTCCAGGTGGTGCGAGATAAAAATCACCGCCACGCCCTGGCGCTTGAGTTCGCGCATGATGCCGAACAGCAACTCGGCCTCACTGGGGGTCAGCGTCGCGGTTGGCTCATCGAGCACCAGCAGGCGTGCGTCCAAAGCCAGGGCCTTGGCGATTTCGACAAACTGCTGCTCGGCCACGCTCAGGTGCTTGACCGCGCAGTGCAGATCGATGCTGACCCCGAGGCGCTCGAACAACGCCTGCGCCGCCTCGGCCATTTCGCGTTTGCGCAACAGGCCGAAGCGGTTGCTCAGCTCATGGCCAAGGAAGATATTTTCTACCGCCGTGAGGTAGGGAATCAGGCTGAATTCCTGGAACACAATGCCAATCCCGGCGGCAATCGCATCCCGATAGGTCGCAAATTTTCGGGCCTGCCCGTCGATAAAAATTTGCCCTTCGTCCTGATGCTCGACCCCGCCTAGAATCTTCATCAGGGTGGATTTGCCCGCGCCATTTTCCCCGAGCAAGGCGTGGATTTCGCCGCGCTCCACTTGCAGGTTGATGGCCTTGAGGGCCTGCACCCCCGGGTAACGCTTACAGATGTTTTCCAGCTTCAGAAGACTGCTCATACCGCCGACCTCGCACTCAGAAGGAAGACCTGGGCCCCACGAACTACGCGGGGCCTGGGGGGGTTACCAGCTGAAGTCCTTGGCCTTGGCCTGGTCGATCAGGGTGATGTCCACCGGCACGCTGGCCGGTACTTGGGCGCCCCACTTCTTGGCCAGGGCGATGCCCAGTGCTAGGCGGATCTGGTCGCGGGGGTATTGGGCCGAGGTGGCGATGAAATGGCTGCCGGGTTTCTGGATCGCCTTGATCGCTTCCGGCGCACCGTCGACGCTGACCAGCTTCACGTCCATACCGCTGGCTTCGATGGCCGACAGCGCGCCGAGAGAGCCATTGTCATTCACGCTGAAAATGCCCTTGAGGGTAGGCTGGGCCTGCAACATGTTTTCGGTGACGGTGAGGGCCTGATCGCGTTCCTGTTTGCCGTTCTGGATGCTGACAATCTTGATGTCCGGGTGCTTGGCCACCGCCTCCTTGCAGCCGCGCACACGTTCGAGGATCGGCACCACGGCGATGCCGTCAAGGATAGCGATATTGCCTTTGTCACCGATGGTTTTAACCAGGTACTCACAGGCCTGGAAACCAGCGTCGAAGTTCTTCGAGCCCACGAATGAATCCAACGGGCCATCTGCCTGGGCATCCACCGCCACCACTACTACGCCGGCAGCATGGGCCGACTTGACGGCCGATTGCACGCCGACCGAATCAGTGGGGTTGATCAACAGGATGTCGATGCCCTTTTGCAGCATGTCTTCGACATCACTGACCTGCTTGGACACGTCGTGGCGGGCGTCGGTGATGATCAACTTGGCACCGATGGTCGCGCCGGCTTCTTCCAGGGCGTTTTTCATGGTGACGAAATAGGGGTTGTTGATTTCCTGGAACGAGGCGCCGATGCGGATGGGCTTGGCAGCGTCGGCAAACGCGGGGGTCGCGCTGCCCAGGGTGATGCTGGCGACCAGTAAACACAGGGTTTTCGGGAGCATTTTCATGGCGTGGGTCTCTGTTTTGTTTTTATTTTTAGAGCAAATGTTATCGTTAACATTTTTCCAGAAACTAACAAGTAATTCAGACCTGTGCAAGCCTCCACTGGTCGGCCTCGGGCAAAAATGTGGGAGCCGGCTGCCTGCGATGGGGCAGTGTCAGCCTTCTTATCTGGCACTCATACGTCGCCATCGCAGGCAAGCCAGCTCCCACAGGGGATGCGGTGGTCAGTAAAAACTCGCACATCCGCTTACGCCAACTAAGCTCAGCCTCAAATAAAAACACAGCGAGCAGCCGGCCATGCCCCACCCGACCGAGACTTTCCGCGACCGTTACCGCGCAAGCGTCAACCCGCGTTACAACCCCTGGCTGCACGCCGCATTCGTGCTTGGCTACGGCATCGCCTGCATCACGCTGGCCTGGTCCTCCACCGCCGATATCACCGCCCTGCAGTGGCTGACCGTGCCCCTGACCCTGCTGTTCTTCAACCTGTGCATCTACCTCGTGCACCGCCACCTGGGCCATCACAAACATGCATTCGCCCGGCTGTTTTACGCACGCCACACCGGCGATCACCACAGCTTCTTCACCCCCGGCCACATGACCTACGACAGCCCTCGGGACTGGCGCGTCATCCTGTTTCCAGCCTGGCTGATCATGCTGCACAGCCTGGCCATCACCCTTCCCGCCTGGTGGCTGCTCAGCGAACTGAGCACCAACGTTGCCGGGTTGTTTGCAGGCTGCATGATCCTTGGCTACCTGCTCTACGAAGTGTTCCATGCCTGCGAACACCTGCCTGCCGAACACCCGGTGGCACGCCTGCCATGGATTCGCCAGATGCACCGCCTGCATGCCTTGCACCACCGTCGCGAGCTGATGCAGGGGCGTAATTTCAACATCGTGCTGCCATTGATGGACTATCTGTTTGGCACTTTGTATTGGGAGCCGCGTTCTCACGATAGCCAGAAATGATCAGGAAAAAGCCACAAAAAAGGGGCAGCCTCTAGAGGCCGCCCCTTCTACTTCACATCACGCTGTCAGTGGATGATGTCCTGAGTGCAGATATGCCCCAGGCTGACGTATTGCACATTCTCACCGCCAACGCCCACACCAGGGAACTCAGCCAGCTCAATGCGCCAGCCACCCTCGTTGTAGGTGGTACGCCACTTGTACGGCACACCAGTGCTGCTGTCGTTGATCACCGTTGTGTAGTCACCGAAGCACGTACCGATATTAGCCGTGGCCTCTGATACACCCGCGCTGTTGGTAGTCGCTTTGTAGTCAACCCAACGGTAGTTCAAGTCGACGAAGTGGTTATCGACGCGCAATACCGGCGTGACCCCCAGCAGCGGCGCGCCGGTGGAGTCCGACCATTGGGTCGACCAGTTCAACAGCCGAGCGGTTTGCGTGGCCAGCCACACTTCCGTCACCCGCACGATGTTGTCACCTTTGACACTGCTGGTGTTCAAGCGCGGTGTGGAACCCAGGCTCAGTTGGTAATACTTGCTCGGGTCCTGCGCCACCGCCGGGTTGGCCCGTACACGCACCTTCACCGTGGTGCCCGGCGCGACGCTCGGGTAGGTCGAGGTAGAACCGGCCGGCACGGTGACCCAGTTGGCGCCATCAAAGCGGTCGAAGATCCACTGGTTTCGGCTGCCGTTCTCGTCGCCCGCCAGGTACATACTCACGCTTTGGCCACGGACCGCCGTGAAGTCGAAGTAATCGACATCGTTGGCGCTGTCGAGATTGCCGCTGACCTTGTTCATCGAATCGGGCAATACGAACGCGGTTTGCGCGCTGTCGTTGGGCTCGAACGCGTCGATGTTGCTGTCCACCGCCACGCCGAAACTGAACTGCGCGTTATCCGCGACCTTGGCCACCATGTACCAGTAGTAGTCGCCGGCCGGCAGCACACCGTTGAGGTATTCATCGGCATTGCCTGCGGCATCCGACGAACCGACCACACTCAGGTTGCCCTGGCCGTCATCCTGAAACAGGGTCAGCGACATATCCGCGCCTGCACTCTGGTTGACCAGTTGCACCTGCACTCGTGCGTTCTGCGGCAGGTTGAAGTGGTAGGCAAACTCGTTACCGGCCTGCACCGCATCGACGGTGTAAAGCGTGTTGATATCCAGGGTTGGAAACAGCGGTTCAAACGCCGCGATAGCCGCACCTTTCAACGCGCCTTGCGCCGGCTTTTTCAACTCACTCACCACGCTGTCGAACGGCTCGGACTTGAGGGATCGGGTCACGGCCTTGGACTGACCAGACTTGGCCACCAGCAGTTTTTTCTTGAGTTCGGTCGAAACCTTCGAGGCGTCCAGCTTGCCGCCGGACTTGAGCGCTTTGTTCACGGCCTGCTTGACCGCTTCGGCACTGAGTTTCGCAGGCGCTTGATCAGCCAGGGCAAAGGCCGAAACGAAGCAGGAGGCCATCATGGCCGCGCCTAGCATAAAGGCTTTTTTCGATTTCATTTTTTATCCATCCATAGTTAAAAAATTGAAGCTCAGGTAACCGGTGACATCCGGTCACCTGGGATGGACTGTAGGATAAGACTGTATGCATGTACAGTATTTTTTTTGAAAAGCCTGTACGAGTATTACCCGTCGAGTCGTAGGGCAAAACTACCCTGCTATACCCCCTAATACCCCGTCATCTCCAAATACCCCACCCCACCCTCAAACCGCACCGGCCCTTCCCAGTACGGAATACCCAAGTCCATCCACGCCTTCGGGTTGACGGCCTCGGTGGTGATGTCCAGCTGTTTGCCGGGAATTTTCAGCGACCAGCGTATGGGAATGTTGCGCCCGTCGATGGCCGTGGTGGTCAGCGGTGTGAGTTGGATATCGCTGTTGTGCAAGGTCTCGGTGTGGCCCTGGGCGTCGATCCAGGTGCCGGTGAGGTAACCGTCGCTGTCTTTCTGCCGCACGCGAAACAGCATCAGTTGCGCGCCGCGGTCCAGATGCAGGGAGAACCAGTCCCAGCCGGTCTGGCTGGCGGCAAGGGGTTGGCTGCTCCATTCGCGGTCGAGCCAGGCTGGGCCGCTGACCTGGTAGGTGTGGCCGTCGAGGTTGACGCTGCCGCTGGCGGTGAAAAACGGCTGGCTGTAGTAGTACGACGCCTGGCCCTGGTCGGATTTGCGGCTGTAGCCATGGTCGCCTTGCAGCACCAGCGGGCGGCTGGAAGTCAGGTGCAGGTCGTAGGCAAATTGCGCGCCACTGGCCTTGAGTTGCATGTCAGCCAGGGGGCTGGCGGCGCCGGGGCGGGTGGCGAAGTTCCAGTCGTCGATCCAGGCGTTGAACGGCTCTGCCTGAGCCCCCGCCTGGCCGACGCCACCCCGGGCCAGGCGTTCGGCGGCGTAGTGGCGGGTGGCGGAGGTGACGGCGGCGTGGCCGAGCCACACGGTTGAATCGCGCCAGCCCGGTTGGACGGGGCCGGCCTTCAATGCGTTGCGAAACAGCGTCCATTGCACGCCGAAGACATTGCCCTGGGCATCCTTGAGGTTGGCCGTGACGTACCACCATTCGATACGAAAGCCGTCGTGGGGCCCGTGGTCCTCGGGAAAACTGAAGACTTTGCCGGGCACCACCTGGGCAAAGTCCGCCGCATCGCTGCCCAGCCCGGCGAAACTGTCCTCGGGTGCGGGCGCCTGGTCGCAGCCGCTCAGCAGTAACCAGGCGATGCACGCCAATGCCTTAATCTTCATGGGCGAACGTCCTCAACAAATCCGCCGGACGGCTGCGGTACAACTGCCATAAGGGCCAGGCCGACGCGAGCAAGGTGGCAAGCATCGCCAGCCCCAGCAATTGCGCAAGCTGCCCGGGGAATACCTGCAGCGGCAGGCGCCAGCCGAAGGCCTGCACGTTGATCACCGCATCCAGGCACCACGCCAGCAACAGCCCCAGCGGCAACGCCAGGATCAACGTGAGTACCGCCAGCAGCCAGGTCTGGCCGAGGTTGAGCAGCATCAATTGTCGGCGAGTCACGCCCAGCGCCCACAACGGCGCGAGTTGGCCGAGTCGGCTTTGGCTCTGGGTCAGCAGGCTGATGAACAGCGCCACGCCGGCGACGCCAAGGGTCAGGCTGTTCAACGCGGCGGTGGCAGCGAAGGTGCGTTCGAAGACCTGGCTGGACCACCCCTTGAGTTGCTGTTGGTCGACGATGCGGCTGTCTTCCAGGGCGAACTCACGCTGCACTTCACGGATCAGCGACGGCACGTCGGCGGGCGCTACCCGCAGGTTGAAGCGTGCCGGTGAGAGCGTCGGCCAATGCGCCAACAGGTGCCGGGCATTGACCAGCAGATGGCCCTTGGGGTTGCCGTAGTCGGCATAGATACCGACGATCTTCGGCGCCCAGGTGCCCTGCGGCGTGGGGATGGAAACCGTGTCGCCCAGTTGCACCTTCAGGCGTCGCGCCAGTTGTTCGCTGAGCATCAGGCTGTCGTCTTGCAGCAAGCGGTCCCAGGGCGCGTCCACTGCCTCCAGCAACGGCCAGTGTTGACGATAAGTGGGGTTGTCGACCACGCCGAACACCTCGGCGGGCCAGCCTTGCAGTTGCACCGCCACCTGCCAGGCGGGCAATACGGCCTGCACCAGGGGCTGACGGGTCAACCACGTCTTCAGTTGCTCGGCCTGCTGCGGATTTTGCGGGTTGAGGTACAGCTCGGCGGTGAGGCGTTGCTCCAGCCAATGGGTGAAGGTCTGGCGAAAGCCCGAGGTCATGGAGCCGGCGCCGATATTCGCCGCCAGGGCCAACAGCAACGCCATCAGCGCCAGGCTCAAGGCCGGCAGTTGCTGGCGGCAATCGGCCAGGAACCACTGGCCCAGTACCGAGCGACTACGCCCCAGCACGGCTTTCAATAACCCGTTGAGCAGCACCGGTAATGCCAACGCCGCGCCCAACAGCAAGGCCGCCATCAGCACAAACCCGGCGGCCAGGCTATCGCCCAGCCACAGCGCCAACAACGCGATCGCCAGGGCCGCGGACGCCACCCACCCCTGGCGCCGCAGCCAGCGCCCATGGGCTTGATGCCAGGCTTGGGCGTTGGCCAGCGCCAGTAACGGCAAACGCGCTGCGCGCCACAGGCTGCTGGCTCCGGCGAGCAACGCGCCGAGCAGGCTCACGCCCAGGCCGGCCAGCCACCACCAGGGGCTCAAGTTCAATTGGCCGGCGACTTCGGCGCCGTACAGGCCGCGCAAACTGGCGGCGACATCCGGCAGCAACAGGCTGGCCAGCAGGTAGCCGCTGGCGATACCGAGCACACCGCTCAACACCGCCAAAGCGCCCAATTCGACGCCCAGGCTCAGGATCAGCATGCGTGCGCTGACTCCACAAGCGCGCAAGGTTCGCAGCAGGCCACGGCGCTGTTCCAGGGCCAGTCCGATGGCCGCATGCACGATAAACAGCCCCACCACAAAGGATAAAAAACCCACCGCATCCAGGTTCAGGTGAAAGCTTTCGGTGAGGCGTGACAGGTTGCTGTCCTCGCCCTGCTTGAGTTGCAACGCGGCGGGTGGCGTGGGGTGGTGGGCGGCGAAGGTGTTGTCCAACAGTAGGCGCGACAGGCGCCCAGGCATGTTAAGCAGGGGTTGGGCAAAGCCGATATCGGTCAGCAGCAGGCCGGGCGCCATATCGGCCTGTACCTGCAACGGTGGCAGGCGTTGCCCGGTGGACGTCAGCGGCTGCTCGCCCGCCTGCAACCCCAGCGCCTCTAACGTTTGCGCAGCGACCCAGGTACGCCCCGGCGGCTCGAAAAACGCCAGCATCTGCGCCTGGCTCAAGCGTTGCCCCGCCACGCTGCCGCTGCCGGGTAACGACACCGGGTCGATGCCCATCAGTTGCAGACGCTGCTGCTCACGCCCCTGGAGCACCACCCGCCCCTGCACCACCGGGGATACCGGCCAGCCGGCGCGGCGCAGCTCGGCAAACAGTGCCTGGGGGAAACTGGCGGCGTCCGGCGCAACCAGGCTGGCTTGGGGTTCGCCACCGATCAATTGGCTGGCACGTGCGTAGCTGTCCCGCGCCTGGCTGTTGAGGGCCTGCACGCCGGTCAGTAGCGCGGTGGCCAGCCACAGGCCGGTGAGCACGCTGAAAAATTGCACCGGATGACGCCGCCAGTGGCTCAGCAACGCGCGCAGCGTCCAGTAAAACAGCGCCATCTCAGCGAGCGTCCATCGGCACGACACGCCCACGGTGCAGCACCACTTGCCGGTCAAGCCGTGCGGCCAGGCGCGGGCTGTGGGTGACCATCAGCAGGCTGGTGGGGCTGTCCCGCAGCAGGTCCAACAGCAGTTGCAGCACTTCATCGCTGGTGGCTTCGTCGAGGTTGCCGGTGGGTTCGTCAGCCAGCAACAAACCCGGCCGCGAGGCCAGCGCCCGCCCGACGGCAACCCGTTGCTGCTGGCCACCGGAGAGTTGCTCGGGGTAACGCCGGAGCAAGTCGCCCAGCCCCAGGCGCTCCACCAATTGCGCTTGCCAGTGCGGGTCGAAACGCCCCGCCAGCCGCGCCTGGAACGCCAGGTTGTCTTCCACGCGCAAGCTGCCGATCAGGTTGAACTGCTGGAAGACCAGGCCGATTTGCGTGCGGCGCCAATGGGCCAGTTGCCCTTCGTTGAGTTGGTCAAGGCGCTGCTCGCCGATGCGGATGCTGCCGGCGTCCACTCGGTCCAACCCAGCCACCAGGTGCAGCAAGGTGCTTTTGCCACTGCCCGATTCGCCCATCAGCGCCAGGCTGCTGCGTTCACCCAGGTGCAGGTCGACGCCAGCCAGAACAGTCAGCGGGCCTTGCGGGGTCGCGTAGTTTTTAACAACACCTTGCACCTGCAACATAAGAACGCTCATCTGAAGGACCAGCAATGAGAATAACGGCTGACGCTCGTGCCTACGCAAATTTTTCACATGGATTTCACCGTCTGCCCATCCACCGAACTTTAAAGTGCCCGCCAACTCGTGGTGACTCACAACTTATTAGTTAATCCAAGTGACACTCTTAACATGCAAGTGTTCAGCAAAAAGACAGCGGTGCTGTGACAGTCTCCTGCCTCACCAAGGGCAACTGCCCAATCGTGCAGCCTTTTTATAAACACAATAAACAGTGCCGAGGATGAACCGCGTGGCAGACATGATCCTGGCCAATCCCCAACCCAAAAGGTCAAGGTTAAAACGCCTGAGAAAATACCGCCTGCACCTGCTTGGCATCAGCGTTACCGCCTTGTTGTTGACGGGTTTTTTATTCTGGCCCAGCTCGCCCCTGGACCTGGGCGTGGGCAATCGCCTGGTGACCTCCGGGGTGCTCGCCAGTTGGCGTGAGGGTGAGCTGGTGGTGCTGGTGCGCCATGAGGAGCGCTGCGACCGCTCGGCCAACCCCTGCTTCGGCCCTGCCGATGGCCTGACCATCAACGGCACTGAACGCGCCGTTGAACTGGGCAAAGCCTTTGATTCATTGGGCATGGCTCTGACCGACGTGCTCAGCAGCCCCACCACGCGAACCGCCCAGACGTCACTGTTCATGTTCGGCAAGACCGAGCTGTCCCCCGGCCCGCTGGCCATCTGCGGCGACGCCATGGGCGGTGAAATCCTCGGCCACAAACAGCCGGGACGCAACCTGATGCTGATCACCCACAGCGCCTGCATGAGCGACTTCCAGACCAGCCTCGGCTTCCCTCACGCAGCCGCTGCAGAGTACGGCAGCGCACTGTTCGTCAAGGTGCTGCCCAACGGCACCTTCAAGGCCCTGGGCACCATGAACAGCGAAGAGTGGACCGCCGCACTTAAAAAACTTTAATTACACTTGTTTACATATTAAGCCTTGAGACGTTCAGCAAAACGACAGCCCCACTCTGGCATGTTTAGCCGCGCCTGTTAGTTATGCTCTCCAACAACAACTTAGTGACCCTTACGATGCTTCGCCCTATTAAGTTAATACCGCCATTGCCCGTACTTGAACGTTATGGAGCGATGTGCGCATGCCCCGCATAAACCCTGTGTCCTGGCTATTGCTGGGCGTTGCCGTGTTCTTCCTGTTGCCCCTGGGCTTTCACGGTTTATGGACGCCGGACGAAACCCGCTACGCCCAGGTCAGCCAGGAAATGCTGATGAGCGGTAACTGGGTGGCGCCGCACTTCATGGGCGTGCGTTATTTCGAGAAGCCCGCCGCCGGCTATTGGCTGATCGCCCTTGGCCAGGCGGTGTTCGGTGAAAACCTCTTCGGCGTGCGTATCGCCTCAGTGCTGAGCACGGGCTTGAGTGTGGTGCTGGCCTACCTGCTCGCCCGTCGCGTGTGGAACGAGCCGCGCAAGAGCTTTGCCTGCGCCCTGCTCTACCTGAGTTTTGGCCTGGTGGCCGGGCAAGCCGGGTATGCCAACCTCGACCCGCAATTCACCCTGTGGGTGAACCTGAGCCTGGTGGCGTTGTGGTTTGCCCTGGACTGCCGCACGCCATGGGAACGCCTGGGTGCCTGGGCGGTGTTGGGCGTGGCCTGCGCCATGGGGTTCATGACCAAAGGGTTCCTGGCCTGGCTGTTGCCGGTGTTGATCGCCGTGCCCTATCTGGTCTGGCAGCGGCGCGTCGGTGAGTTGATGCGCTACGGGCCGCTGGCGGTGCTGGTTGCCGTGCTGGTGTGCCTGCCATGGGCCCTGGCGATCCACCTGCGCGAACCGGATTACTGGCATTTCTTTTTCTGGCATGAGCATATCCGCCGCTTTGCCGCCGACAACGCACAGCATGCTCGGCCGCTGTGGTTCTTCCTGCCAATCATGGTGGTGGCATGCCTGCCGTGGGCTGCCTTGCTACCCGGCACCCTGCTAAAAACCTGGCAGGAAAAGCGCCAGCCGGCGATTGCCTTTCTCGCCCTGTGGCTGCTGCTTCCCCTGGGCTTTTTCAGCCTGAGCAAAGGCAAATTGCCGACCTACATCATGCCGTGCCTGTTGCCCCTGGCCTTGTTAATGGGCCACGGTCTGATCGACCTGATCAAGCAAGGCAAGGCGCGCACGCTAGTCATCAACGGCGCGCTCAATTTCGTGCTTGGCATGACGGCCATGGTGGTGCTGATCTACCTGCAAATCACCCGCCCGCTGTACAGCAATAGCCATGCGGAGATGTTCAACCTGTCCCTGACGTTTATCGTGCTGCTGGGCTGGATCCTCGCCAACCTGTTGCAAGCGGTGCGCCCGCTGACGTTGTGGGCGATGCCTGCCCTGGGCATTGGTTTGCTGGTGGCATTGCTACCGGCGGGCATGCCGGCTCTGATCCAAGATAACGAGATGCCCGACCAGTTCGTGCTGGAACATCTGGACGAACTGCAACCTACCCGTGCTTTGCTGAGCAATGACCTGGGCCTGGCATCGGCCTTGACCTGGCGCCTGCGCCGGCCCGATGTGGCGTTTTATAACACCCAGGGAGAGCTGCGCTATGGCTTGAACTACGAAGACGCGGCACAGCGCAAAGTCACGCCGGACAGTGTCCAGGCCTGGTTGGCCGAGGCCCGCCAACACGGGTCGGTCGGCGTGCTGATGCAGGTCAAGAGCACCAGCGAACACCGTGAAGAAGGGCAGTTGCCGCCCGGCGGCAAACGCTATCGCAAGGGCAACCTGGTACTGACGATTTACTCCCAACAACCTTGAATGCAGCGCCTGCCACGGGGAACATCCCATGAGTTTCTGGAAAACCGAACGCGGCGCCCTGGTGTTACTGCTGGGCACCTCGGCCTTGCTGCTCTTGCTGGGCCTGGGCAGCCGCGAACTGTGGGGGCCGGAAACGCGCTGGGCGAATATCGCCTTGCAGATGCTGCAAAGCGGTGACTATTTCGACCCATACCTCAAAGGCACGCCGTATTACGACAAACCCCTGCCCTCCTACTGGCTGATCACCGGGTTTGCCCATCTGCTCGGCGGCCTCGGCCCGTGGTCGCTGCGCCTGTCATCGGTGATTGCCGCGTGGTTGAGCATCTGGCTGGTGTACCTGATCGGTGAACGCCTGTTTCGTAAAGGCACCGGGCTGATTGCCGGGTGGATGCTCGCCACCACCTTCTACTTCCTGTTCTGGGCCCGCGTGGCCACCGCCGATGTCCTCACCGTGTGCGGCGTGCTGGCAGCGGTGTGGTGGTATTGGCGTGGGCCGGATGACACGCGGTTGGGGCGCTACACGGTGTTTTTCCTGTTGCTGGCCGCCACCTCACTGTTCAAGGGCTTGATCGGTGTGGTGCTGCCGGGCCTGGTGCTGTTGCCACACTTGCTCAGCGAACACCGCTACAAACGCCACCTCAACCTGCGCTTGGTGCTGGCCCTGCTCATCGCAGGCATCGTGTACGCGATTCCCTTTGTACTGTCCCACCGCTACGGCGCCCCCACTTACGGCGAGAGCGGCCTGGAGCTGGTGTTCCGCGAAAACGTGGTGCGCTTCTTCGACCCCTTCGACCATATGGGGCCGATCTACACCTACCTGATCTACCTGCCGGTCTACACCCTACCCTGGGCACCCTGCTGGTTACTTGGCCTGTGGCTGGCCGTGCGCAACTGGCGCAAGGCGCCGCCCAACGTACGCTGGCTAGTGTGGGGCCTGGGCCTGTTGTTTGTATTCTTCACCGCCAGCGGCAGCCGCCGCAGCTACTACGTGTTGCCGCTGGTGCCCTTCGCCCAACTGCTCGCCGCCTGGTGGCTGAGTGAACGCCTGCACAAAAAACCTTCGAGCTGGCCGCGCTGGCAAACAGGCATTGGCCTCAGCGCAGGCCTGCTCTTGCTGGTGCTGGGCGTGATCTACCCCTGGACCAACGGCAACGGCGGCGTCACCCGCTTCGCCGCCGACCTGCAAGCCCAGGCAGAAAAAAGCGCACCCTGGAACCAATGGCAACTGGTGCTGGTAGAGGTCGACAACAAACTGCCCATGTACCTGCAAAACCACGGCAAACCTTTCTACTACGTCAGCGAAAGCCAGGACTTCCCGCGCCAGGGCGACAGCGCCGCATTCATGGCCTGGCTGGAGAAAACCAGCGGCCAGGGGTTTGATCCGCAACGCACGATAATCGTCGCGCAGTATTCCAAGGACGAGCCCGCGCCGTTGGCGTTCCTGGGGGTGGATCATCAAGTGGTGACGACGCAACCGGATAATGGGGAGCGGTTGTTCAAGGCGCGTGAGGGAGGGAGTGTGGCGTTTGTTCCGGGGATACGCTGAGGTACTGTTGCTTGCTGGCCTTTTTTCATGGCGAAGAACCTGGCCGTGTGGCACTTGTTGGAGATAGCCAAGACTACGGTAGATCGCTCTCTGTAGGAGCGAGCTTGCTCGCGAAAAACTCACAGGCGCCGCGTTTACTCAGAAAGCCCGCGTTATCGTTGAGGTGTTTCGCGAGCAAGCTCG
>NZ_JBXAJM010000013.1:0-124439 GCF_058797315.1 Pseudomonas sp. GW823-FHT02F05 | reverse complement strand
CGCTCCTACAGTGGTTTTGATGCAAATACCTTGGTAGTTCAGGCGCACCGAGTCGATGCCATCGCAGGCAAGCCAGCTCTCACATGGGTTGGCAGGGCATCAGTTGATTCAATGTCGGCTGTCAGGCCGTCACGGGAGCAAGCTCCCTCGCCACAGTGACCGGGTCAGTCTCAACTGACAAGCGTCAGGCTTGCACCGCCAGCTTGCTCGACAGCGCTTCGGCCACGGCGCTCGATTGTGGCGAGTTGTTGGATAGCCCAGGGCGGGCGAAGATGCTGGCCGTGTGGCATTTGTAGGCGATTGCCAAGACTACGGTGGATCGCTCTCTGTAGGAGCGAGCGTGCTCGCGAAAAACTCACAGGCGCCGCGTTTATTCAGAAAGCCCGCGTTATCGTTGAGGTGTTTCGCGAGCAAGCTCGCTCCTACAGTGGTTTTGATGCAAATACCTTGGTAGTTCAGGCGCACCGAGTCGATGCCATCGCAGGCAAGCCAGCTCCCACATGGGTTCGCAGGGCATCAGTCGAATCAATATCGGCTGTCAGGCCGTCACGGGATCAAGCTCCCTCGCTACAGTTACCGGTCAGTCTCAACTGATAAGCGTCAGCTTGCCCGCTATGGTGATATCTCCATCGAGGACCACTATCGCGGAGAAACCCGTTCCCATCTCGCAGGCATTCAGACACCGATACCAGCATCTCAAGTTCTGGGCAGACTCGCCGCGTGAATAAATGCCTCATCCAAAGTACTGCCGCCGTACCTGCTTAAAAATCCCTCGGCATTGGAAAACCGATTAAAGCGTTGTTGGCTTAGCATGTAAAAGTCATCGCAGTGAGTGACGATCTCGTCAATGTTATGCGACGACACAAGTATCGCCACACCTTCCGCCGTCGCTCCCTCCAAACACCGCCAAATGTGGTAACGGAACTCCGGGTCAACGCCTGCAGTGGGCTCATCCAAAATCACAAGGTCTGCGTTAACGGACAATAACGACAAGGTGAAAAACCAACGCTTTTCGCCATAGCTGCAAAGGGATGATTTCTTCTTCCAGATTTCGCAATAGCGTTCAGCAATACCAGGGCTCCACTTTTCAATTTTCTCCAAGGCGTGCCGCTGGGTAACGCGCGTATCGGAGCAAAAAAGCATCATCATGTTAAAAACATCGAACATTCGAAATACTGGAGGCGTGGCGATGATCTGTGAAAGGTAAAGTAGCTTGGAAAATGAATGTTGCACTTCACCTCCATTCATTTTCTTCAGGCCACAGATCACGTCAAAAAACGTAGTTTTTCCGGAACCATTAGGCCCCAACAAACCTATCATTGTGCCGGCCTCGACTTCCAATGAGGCACTCTTGAATAAAATATGCTGACCGTACCTAACGTCCAGTGCATCCACGATTAGCCGTTTCATCAGTACCGACTCCAAACGGGGTTGATGAGTAAAAATCGGAACACAAACCACCCTGTGACAATGATCATTCCTAAAATCGACGCTACCAATGTAGCGGACCCGGTCACCCCCACCAACATCAGGCGATTGGCCCACCCCATCGGATTAAAAAGATCGATTACGTTAAATAGTGAATACGAGGTGCTAAGGCTACCGATACCCAGCGCCAACATAGAGACTGATAATATGGAGAAAAGAGTATTAGTATTTTGAAAGCCTATGGGCACCAGCGTCAACAATAAGGATGGCGTAGAAAAAAGCAAAAAACACATATAGAAACGACCAACAATAACCAACCACTCTTCCAAGGCCATCAAACCAAAATAGCCCCGCGTCAGCACATAAAATACCGAACAATAAATCAGCGACATAAATGAGTACGCTAAAAACTGCCCAGCGAGAAAGGTGATCTTAGTACGTTTTGTATACACAAAGGAGCGCAAAAAACCACTTTCTCTTCGCCCTACTATATAAAACGCCAAACCAAAAAGTGCCACGCTTGAAGAAATAAAAGCGTAAAACCATGAAGTGGCAGATGCGTAGTCACGTAAAGATTCTCCGCCAGTGTACCCAGCGTAAGTAATCAAGTAGAAGGTTACCACTGGGGATATTACGATCCACAATAGGGCGACCGGCTCTTTCAGTTGTTCCTTAATAAAAAGCTTTGCCAGCAAGAAAGGCTTAGATAATGGGTAGATATGCATAGCTCACCTCATGAAATGGCACCATTTTATCCAAGCGAGACAAAAACAAAAAATGCAAACTGAAGTACCACCCATAATCCAGTAGACAAAAAGAAACTTGCAACAAAAGCAATTTACCCTTGTAGGAATTCGGTCACACCCAATTAAGAACTTTCACTCATTAAAATCAGAAAACCAACAATTGTCATAAAGAAGACACAATGAATGAACTTTCACACACCAAATTATTTCCTCATAAAATAACATCTTAGAAGTTGCCAACTTCGGAATTCAACAACCCTTCCCTGGCGAGTTCTCCATAGGAAGCGACGTAAAATTACAAATAAAAAGGTAATAAATCCGACAAGTGGTCCGCCGAGTTAGCGCCTTCAAACACTTTAAAAGGCCAGCAAGCCGTGTCCCTCGTTTAGACACGGCGGGTGTCGTCTCCTATCCAAGGCGGAGCTACAACATGAATAAAGTCCTACCCGATCCACCCCTCGATCCCGCAAAAGACCGTGGCACATCCAACCGCGCCATCGACGACCTGGTTTGAAGATACCTTGCTCTACACCGCCAGCTTGCTCGACAGCGCTTTGGCAACGGCGCTCGATTGTGGTGAGCTGCTGGATAGCCCGGGGCGGGCGAAGATCCTGGCGGTGTGGCATTTGTTGGAGATTGCCAAGACGACGGCAGATCGCTCTCTGTAGGAGCGAGCTTGCTCACAAAAAACTCACAGGCGCCGCGTTTATTCAGGAGGCACGCGTTATCGTTGAGGTTTTTCGCGAGCAAGCGCGCTCCTACATTGGTATTGATGCAAATACCTTGGTAGTTCAGGCGCACCGAGTCGATGCCATCGCAGGCAAGCCAGCTCCCACATGGGTTCGCAGGGCATCAGTTGGATCAATGCCGGCTGTCAGGCCGCTTTCGCGAGCAAGCCGCTTCCACCGCAAGCTCCCCTCACCACAAGTCAGCTAAATCCGTCGACGGCGGTTGAGTTGGGGGATGGCGGCTTGGGGAGCTTCCACGCGCGGGACCTGCACCGCCGTTTTCGCGGCAAGTTGTGCCAGCGTGGGCTGGCTGAACAAGGTGCGTGCGTCCACGTCCAGCCCGGCCTTGCGCAGGCGGGCTACCAGGTTCACTGCCAACAGGGAGTGCCCGCCCAGTTCAAAGAAGTGGTCATGGCGCCCTACCCGTTCGAGCTTCAACACGTCAGCCCAGATCCCGGCCATCAGGGTTTCCACCTCGCCCACTGGCGCTTCGTAGGCTCGGCTAAGCACGGCCTCCAGCCCTGGCGCCGGCAGGGCCTTGCGGTCGAGTTTGCCGGCGGGGTTGAGGGGCAGTGCGTCGAGTTGCACGAAGGCGGCCGGCACCATGTATTCCGGCAGGTGCTCCAGCACATGGTCACGCAAGGCTTGCAGGCTCGGCGCCTGGCCGCGCAGGGTGAAGTAGGCCACCAGGCGCTCATCGCGAATCAATACCGCCACCTCGTGCAGCGCCGGGTGGGCGGCCAGGTGTGCTTCGATCTCTCCCAGCTCCAGGCGCACACCGCGAAGTTTCACTTGAAAGTCGTTACGCCCAAGGAATTCAAGAGTGCCGTCAGGCAGGTAGCGCACCAGGTCGCCGGTGCGATACAGGCGGTCGCCGGGCACGAAGGGGCTGTCGATGAAACGTTCGGCGGTCAGCTGTTCCAAGCCCAGGTAACCACGGGCAACGCCGACGCCGCCGATGTGCAGTTGGCCGCTGATACCCATGGGCACCGGCGCATCATGAGCGTCCAGGACATACAGGCGGGTGTTGTTGATGGCGCGGCCAATCGGCAGTTGCAAGGCGGGCACCGGCGCGCCGGGTTCGAGGGTCCAGGCGCAGCTGTCCACCGTGGCTTCGGTGGGGCCGTACACGTTATGCAAGCGCACCGTGGGCAAGCGCGCCTGCACGCCACGGGCCAAGGCGGCGGTGAGTTCGCCGCCGCCGCACACTATATCGGTGAGGCTGGTGCACAGGGCCGATTCGTCCAGGTCCAGAAACTGCTGCAACATGGCGGGCACGAACTGGATCACCCTGATCTGCTGCTCACGAATTACCTGAGCCAGGTACGCCGGTTCACGGTGCCCATCGGGCCGCGCCAACACCAGGCGCATGCCGTTGCTCAACGGCCAGAAAAGCTCCCACACAGAACCATCGAAGCTGAACGGCGCGCGCTGCAACAAGGCGCCGCCTTCGGCGTTCGGGCACAGTTGCGAGCCCCAATGCAACAGGTTGCCCAGGCCACGGTGCTCGATCATCACACCCTTGGGCGTGCCGGTGGAGCCCGAGGTGTACATCACGTAGGCGAGATTGGCGACGCTCAAGCCTGGCACGCTTGGATTGTCGATCGGCGCCTGATTCCAGGTGCAGTGGTCGAAGTCGATCAGCGGGATCGAGACATCGCCCACCCCTTCGCGAGTGGCAGCTTGTACCAACAGTGCCACTGGCTGGCTGTCTGTGAGCATGTAGGCCAGGCGCTCGCGTGGGTAACCTGGGTCGAGCGGCACATAGGCGCCGCCCGCCTTGAGAATTCCCAATAAGCCCACCACCAAGTCCAACCCACGCTCCACGCACAACGCCACCCGCGAGTCCGGTTGTACGCCGTGCTCACGCAAGTGAAAAGCCAGTTGGTTGGCACGTTCGTTGAGTTGGCGGTAGGTCAATGCGTGCTGACCCGCCTGCACCGCAATGGCATCGGGGTTTCGCCGCGCATGGGCTTCAAACAGCGCTTGCACGGTCAGCGTTTGTGGGTAGTCGGTGGAGGTTGCGTTGAAGTCCACCAATAGAGTTTGCAACTGGCTCGCGGGCAGCACCTGCACACCGCGCAGCGGCATATCCGGCGTGCTTTCCAATGCGTCCAGCAGGCCGTTCAGCGCGGTGTCGAAGTAGCTCAAGACAGGTTCAGCGCCCACTGTGTCCGGGGCCATGACCTTGAGCCGGAAGCCGCTGGCCGTGTCGTCCACCGTGAGCATCAACGGGTAACTGAGGATGTCTTCACTGCTAAGCAAGGCAATGCCCGGCACAAGGTTCAGTCCAGGGTCCGCCGAGGTGTGACGATAGTTGAGCAAGCTGTTGAACAGTTCCGGCACGCCGCTGCGACGCTGGGCCAACGCCAGGGACGCCTGTTCATGGGCGAGCAAAGCGCTCAGTTGCGCGTGGGTGTCGTGCAGCGCATCCGCCACGGTTTTCCCGGCCAGGCGCAGGCGCAGCGGCAAGGTGTTGATAAACATGCCCAGGGCCCGCTCGGCCCCCTCGCCGGCTTGCAAGCGGCCGAGCAGCACGGTACCGAACACCACATCTTCGCGGCCGGCGACACGGCTGAGCACCTGAGCCCAGGCCAGGTGGAAAAGGCTCGCGGCACTGACCCCCAGGGCTCGTGCCTGGCTGCGCAGGCGCAGATTGAGCGCGTCGCTGAGCGAGCGCTGCGCCTCTTCGGTCTCGGCACGCAGGGCCTGACGCTTCTGTAGGCCGAACGCCAAGGTCGGCTCATCGACATCCGCCAGACGCTCTCGAAAGAACGCCTCGTGCGCCGCCTGGCGAGCCGTTGAGCGGGCCTTCGCGACCATGTTGCGATAAGGCACGGGCACAGGCAGTTGCGCCTGTTGCCCCAGCAGATGGGCACGAATCTCGTCCACCAGCAGCGTGGTCGACGTGGCATCGTTGACCAGATGATGAAAGCGCAGCCTGGCGACCCAGCGCTGGTGCTGGGGCTCCTCGACGTAATCCATGGCCATCAGCGGCGCCTGGCGCAAGTCCAGGGGTTGCGCCGGTTCGCGCAGCACTTCAACCCGCAGCTGCGCCTGGCGCCACACCACCTGCATCGGTTGTTCGAGGGCATCCCACACCAGGCTGGTGCGCAAAATATCGTGGCGATCAATCACCTGTTGCAGGGCACTGGCGAAGGCATCCAGCTGCTCGCGGCGCGCGAAGCTGAACAGCGCTTGTTGCTGGTACGGGTCGTGCGCGTCGGTGAGGTGGTGGTAGAGCAACCCTTCCTGCAACGGCGCCAGCGGATAGATATCCTGCACGTTGGCGGCGCCGCCAGGGATGCCGGCGACGATGCGGTCGAGGCTGGTTTGGTCAAGTTCGGCAAGAACGAGCAAATCCTTGGTGATATGGGTGCAACCGGCCGGGATTCGATTGGCCGGCACCGCCTGTTCGTGACCGACACACGCCGCCGCCAGCGCCGCCAGGGTGGGCTGGCCGAACAGCACTTGCACATCGGCGCGCAGGCCGGCCTCGCGCATGCGCTGCACCAGTTGCACCGCCAACAGCGAATGCCCGCCCAGCTCGAAGAAATGGTCATGGCGGCCCACTGGCTGCACATTCAGCAACTCGGCCCAGATCTGCGCCAGTGTGGTCTCCACGCCCTCTTGTGGCGCTTCGAAGCGGCGGGTGATAAAGGCTTCCTGGGTCGGTGACGGCAAGGCTCGGCGGTCGAGCTTGCCGTTGGCGGTGAGGGGCAACGCGTCGAGGCACACGTAAGCCGCCGGCAGCATGTAGTCCGGCAGCGAGGCTTGCAGGTGAGTGCGCAGCACTTCGATTTCCACAGGCTGACGGGGCACGAACCACGCCCATAATTGCCCGTCGCGAAACTGCACCACCGCGTCCTGAAGCGCCGGATGGCTGGCCAGGGCCGACTCGATTTCCCCCAGTTCGATGCGCACGCCACGGATTTTTACCTGGTCGTCATTGCGCCCCAGGTAGTCGAGATTGCCGTCTGGCAGCCAGCGCGCCAGGTCGCCGGTGCGGTACATGCGACCGCCGCTGAAAGGGTCGTCGATAAACCGTTCGGCACTCAACTCGGCACGGTTCAGGTACCCCCGCGCCACGCCCTTGCCGCCGACATACAACTCCCCCGCCACGCCAATCGGCACCGGGCGTTGCTGCGCGTCCAGCAGGTAGACGCGGGCATTGGCGACCGGCGCGCCGATATGCAACGGCTGGCCCACCTCAACGCGCCCCGAGGTCGCCACAACGGTGGCTTCGGTGGGGCCATAGTTGTTCACCACCGCAAACGTCTGCGCCTGGGTGAAGGTGCGCAGGCGGTCGCCGCCGATCAGCAAGGTGCGCAAGGTGGGATGCCCCAGCCCCTGGCTGAACGCATATTCGGCCACAGGCGTGGGCAGGAAACACACATCCAATGGTTGCGAGCGCCACCAGCCGAGCAACGCGTCGATATCTTCCGCGCCTTCATGGGCCGGTGGCAGGTGCAAGGTCGCCCCCACGCACAACGCCGGCCAGACTTCCCAGGCCATGGCATCAAAACCGAAGCCGGCGACGCTGGCAGTGTGGCTGCCCGCATGCAGGTCGAACGCTTGGCAATGCCAGTCCACCAGGTTCGACACGCTGTGATGTTCGACCATCACACCCTTGGGCAACCCAGTGGAACCCGAGGTGTAAATCACATAAGCCAGGTTCGACGGCGTGACGGCAACCTGAGGGTTACTGTCGATGGATGCGCTGCCAGGCTCCAGCGCGATCACCGGTACCGTCGAGACGGGCAGACGCTGGCGTAAATCGCGCTGAGTCAGGATGGCCGCAGGCGCGCTGTCGTGCAGCAGGTACTCCAGGCGTTCGCCGGGATGGGCCGGGTCCAGCGGCACGTAGCAGGCGCCGGCCTTGAGGATCGCCAACAGCCCCGCCAGGGTGTCAAGGCCACGCCGGGCCAGGATCGCCACACGGTCATCGGGCTGTACGCCGAATGCCACCAATTGATGGGCCAGTGCATTAGCCTGGCGGTTGAGTTGGGTGTAGCTCAGTGAGCGGTCCTGATACACCGCCGCAATCGCGTGGGGCGTGCGTGCGGCCTGGGCCTCAATGCGCTGGTGCAGGGTTTGCGGCGTAGCGTTGGGCTGCGCGGTGGCGTTCCAGTGCAGTAGTCGGGCCTGCTCCTCGGGCAGCAGCATGCAAAACTCGCCGATGGTCAGCGCAGTGTCCTCCAGCCCCTGCTCCAGCAGCCCGATGAAACGCTGGGCCAACGCCTGCACATCGTGCGCCTGGAAATACGCCTCGTTGTAGACGCAATGCAGCCACGCATTGTCCTGGTAACGGTTGCTGCGCAAGTGAATGGCGAGCGGTAGCGCTTCATGGTGATTGGAGACTTTGATCGCGCGGGCCTGGACCTGACCGAAGCGCAGGTCGTGGTCGTCCTGCTCGAACGATACCGACACGTCGAAGAGTTGCCCGCGATCTGTTCGGCGCAAGCCCAGCTCGCGGTTCATCTCACTCAACGGGAAGCGCTGATGACGAAAATCCTGCTTGAGCTGATCACGGATGCCCCGTACCAGAGCACCGAAAGACACGCCCTCGTTGAACGCAAAACGTACCGCGCTGACCTGGGTGAAGAGGCCCACAGTGGCGCGAAAACGCGCGTTGGAGCGATTGAGAATCGGCAGGCCCACTCCCCATTCCTGCCGTTGGCTGGTGCGGGTGAAATACACATACATCGCCGCCAGCAACACATGAAAGGCCGACGCCTGGTAGTGGTTGGCAACCTGTTCCATGCGGCTCTGCAACTGCACCGGAAAGCCTTGCACCCAGGTGTTGCTCGACGTCTTGGTGTTGTGCCTGGGGCTGAGCAGCGGCTCGGGCAGCACCTGGTATTTGCCCAGCCAATAATCACGGTCGCGGGCGTAGCGGGCCGATTGCAGGTAGCGTTGGTCGGTGTCGATAAAGTCAATGTAGGACGGCGCCAGTGGCTCGGTGGCGTGCCCCTGCTCTAGGGCGCTGTAGAGCTGCGCGAGGGATTGCAGCATCTGGCCGAAGCCCCAGCCGTCGAGGATCAGGTGATGAGCCTGGGTACCGAGGCGGTAGTGATCATCATCAAGTTTGACCAGGAAAAAACGGCACAGTGGCTCGCCGCTCAGGGCGTAGGGCCGAGCCATCTGCGCCTGCATCAAGGTTTGGCTTGCCGCGGATGGGTCGGGCAGCGCGGAGAAATCATGCAGCGCCATTTCCACCTTCAGCTCCGGGGCGAATGTTTGCCCAGGCAGGCCATTGGCGTCGGTGTGCAGTTGGGTGCGAAGTGCATCGTGACGGGCCACCAGCAGTGCGACAGCATGCTGCATGCGTTCGGGCTCGACGGTGCCGGCAAAATCCAGATAGCCGCCAATGTTGTACAGCGGCGAATCGCCCACGCGCAGTTGGTCGAGCCAAATGTCTTGTTGGGCGCCAGTGAGGGGGAAGCGGGCCGGCTGGCTGGAGGAATACTGCATAAGATCCTTCTCATGGGGGTCAGGCACTGGCCGCGCAGAGGTGGCCCATTACGCCGAAGTTGCCGGATTGGAGCATGGCCGCCGAGGGGTGTCTGACACCCGAAACCCGGACATTCAAATGGATGGATAGGCCTTGATCGAAGGTTCATGGCTGAAACGATTAAAGCGTTGTAGGAGATTGGCTACAGCTCATCCATGCCGAGCCTCTGGATAACCCCTTTATTTTAATAATTCATCATTTACATCAATAAGTTAACTAAGACTAAAAATAACTTACACCTGTACGTAGCCGGCTTAGTTCCCGAGAAACGTCGGATTAATGGCGCAGCTTTTATGGCAGCTTGTGTCCCTCGTTTCCGCTACATACGTAGGACAAATCCCTATGGCTAAATAAAATCTCGAACGCCGAGTTACGTTCAAGCAGTACGGAGTGCCCTGCACAGGCCCTGGGCAACCGTTGACGGTTTTCGACATCAAGGATGAGATGGCTATGAGTCTGACCCCAAGTATTGGCGACACCTGCGGCCCGCATTTTTATGCCGAAATGGGCGAGTTGATTTCAAACAGCGGCGACGAACATTTCGCCGCCACGATGTTGCAGCTGGTGGGCAAGTGGGTACCGATTCACCTGGTAGACCTCAGCGAATGGACCCTGGATGAACTGCGCGACCGCGTGCTGGACATCAAGTTACTGGGCAGCGCCGGGGTGAAAAAGGATTTGTCGGTGCCCCAGACCTTGCATGCGCTGAACGACCATCCGTTGCTGCAGCAGATGCTGCACATGCAAGACCCGCTGCTGATCCAGATGAACGCCAAGGCCAACAGCGCGCATCCGCGCGGCACTTCGCACCAGTGCAACCTGGTATCGCGCCAGGGCAATCGACGCTGTGTGATTTCGTTCTATCGCCCGCCGACCCAGCAGGGGTTCTCCCTGGCTGAGTTGTCGTTTCTCAAGTGCTTGTCGGACACGCTGTTGCCGTTGATGGAACGGCACGCCCAGAGCCTGCGCCAGGCGCCGCACGCCGAGACTGAGCCGGCCCATACCCTGTTGGAACAATCGCAGTTGCAGCGTGAGTTCTACAAACGCTTGTCTTTGAGCGACATCACCCTTTCGGCGCGGGAACAGGAGGTGTGCCTGGGCCTGCTGACCGGCGGTACCGTGCCGCAAATCGCGGAGAAACTCAGTGTCAAAAACAGCTCGATCGAGACCTACCTCAAGCGCGCCGCCGCCAAGCTGGGCGTGAGCGGCCGGCATGGCCTGGCCAAATGGATGGTGGGCGCCTGATGAGCACACGAGCACTGTGCACCGTCGGCATGGCCTGGATGCTCGGCGGTTGCTCGCTGATTCCCGAGTACCAGCGACCAGCCGCGCCGACGCCTGCGCAGTACCCCCAAGACGGCGTATACCGCCTGGCGCAGGCCGGCACCCAGGCGCAAAATCCGGACTGGCAGCAGCTGTTCCGCGACCCGGCGCTGCAACAGCTGATTAATGATGCACTGCTCAACAACCGCGACCTGCGAGTGGCGGCCCTGAATGTGCAAGCGTTCCAGGCCCAGTACCGAATCCAGCGCGCGGATCTGTTCCCGGCGATCTCTGCCACAGGCGCCGGCAAGCGCCAGAAGCTGCCGGGGAGCGTGACCGGCACCGGAAAGTCAGTGATAACCTCCAATTACTCCGCCACCTTGGGCCTGAGCGCTTACGAACTGGATCTGTTCGGCCGCGTGCGCAGCCTCAGCGAACAGGCGCTGCTCACTTACCTGGGCACCGAACAAGCGCGGCGCAGTACGCAATTGAGCCTGGTGGCCAACGTCGCCAATGCCTACCTGACCTGGCGCGCCGATCAGGAACTGCTGGCCCTGGCCGAGCAAACCCTGGTCGCCAACGACCACAGCTGGCAATTGACCAGCCGCAGTAAAAGCGCAGGCAAAGCCTCGGCGCTGGACGTGGTGCAAGCGCGCACAGCAGTGGAAAGTACCCGCGCCAGCGTAGCCCGCTATGAACGCCAGGTGGCCCAGGACCTCAACAACCTCACGCTGCTGGTGGGTGGCCCGGTGGATGAACACCTGCCTGCGCGCCCATTGGCCGACGATCTGGTCGCCCGCGTGCCCGCCGGCTTGCCCTCGGACCTGCTGCAACGCCGCCCGGATATCCTCCAGGCCGAATACCAACTGCAGGCGGCCAACGCCAATATCGGTGCGGCCCGTGCTGCGTTCTTTCCTTCCGTGACCCTGACGGCAAACGCCGGCAGCACCAGCAAGGAGCTGTCGGGGCTGTTCAAGGGCGGCTCGGGTAGCTGGACCTTTCAGCCGCAGATCAACCTGCCGATCTTCAACGCCGGCAGCCTGCGCGCCAGCCTCGATTACGCCAGGCTGCAGAAGGACATCACGGTGGCCCAGTACGAAAAATCCATCCAGGGCGCCTTCCAGGAAGTTGCCGACGGCCTCGCCGCACGCCAGACCTTCAACGACCAACTGGCGGCGCAACGGGATTTCGTCGCCGCCAACCAGAACTACTATGACCTGGCCGAGCACCGTTACCGCAGCGGCGTGGACAGCAACCTGACGTTCCTCGATGCGCAGCGTTCGCTGTTCAGCGCGCAACAGGCGCTGATTGTGGACCGGCTGGCGCAGTTGGTCGCCGAGGTGAATTTGTATACCGCACTGGGTGGCGCCTGGGATATCAGCGCAACCCCGACTGCCGCAGCCGGTACTCCCCCGGCGTCATCTGTGCATAGCGCAAAAAAAACCGGCTGAAATACGCAGGGTCCTTGAACCCCAGCTGGTAGCAGATTTCATTCGCGGAACTGCCGGTAAACAACAGCAGGCGCTTGGCCTCTTGCATCAGCCGCTCGAGGATCAGGCGCTTGGAGGGCAGGTCGGCAATGCGTCGGCACACTTCATTGAGCCGCGCCTGGGTCACGCCAATACTCTCGGCATAACGCGCCAACGGCCAGTGTTCCAGGTAGTGGGCTTCGATCAGCTCGTTGAAACGATGGAAGATGCGCAGGTCTTCGTGGGCTGTCGGGCGTGCCGGCTGGGCGTGGGCGCACAGGCGCAGCAGGCGGATCATGATCAACCGCGTCAGGCTGTCGAGGGCGGCGGCGCGCCCTGCCCGTTCGGCGTTGATCTCACTGCACAGCGCCTCGAAGAGTTGTTCCAACCCCTCAGCGTCGCCAGTCAAGGCCACACATGCGGCGCCGGAGGCAAGGCTGGGGTCGGCGTCGATCAATCCCCATACAAGTTGCTGGCGCACCGTCAGCACATGCCCGTCGGCATCGGCTTCGGTGACAAACGCGTGGGCCACCGTGGGCGGCGTGAGAAAAAACATCGGTCCCGATTCAACGTACTGGCGGTCATCCAGATACACCCGCACTGCACCACTCTTGACGTAATGCACCTGGAAAAACCGGTCATGGCGATGCACCGCCATATTGCGCCCGAAAAACCCCGCCAGGTTGCCGAGCTTGTCGTAATGCACCTCGGCGTCGCTGTAGCGCTGGTCGTAGACCTGCCCGATGTTGATGTTGGGAATCGGCTTCACGGGGCTCTCTTCTTGTTGTTGTGAGGCCAGCGCAGTGTGCCACGCTTGACGGTAGTTAACATATTAATTATAACGTTAACAACTTAACGAACGGCCTGTGCAGCCGTCGTCACCGCCAGGAGAAACGCATGAGCCGAACCCTGCATGATGTTGCCAGCGGCACCCTGTTCGGCGTTGCGCTGAACTACCAGGGCCTGCTGGACCAGCATCTCGCCGCCTTCCAACAGCCGCCCTACCAGCAGCCGCCGACCAAGCCGGTGCTGTTTATCAAAACTCCCAACACCCGCAATGCCCATGGCGGCGTAGTGCTGCAGCCTGCGGGCGAGCGCCTGCAGCCGGGCCCGGCGCTGGGTGTGGTGATCGGCCAGCGCGCCAGCCGTGTCAGCCTGGAGAACGCCATGGCGCATGTGGCCGGGTATGTGGTGGTGAATGAATTCAGCCTGCCGGAAGACAGCTACTACCGCCCCGCCGTCAAAGCCAAATGCCGCGATGGGTTTTGCGCCCTGGGCCCGCAGTTGGTGGCGCGGGATCAAGTGGCCAACCCCAATCAATTGAGCCTCAAGCTGTTCGTCAATGGCGAGCTGCGCCAGGAAAGCTCTACCGCCGATTGGGTACGCGACATCCCGCAATTGATCGCCGAGATCAGCGAGTTCATGACCCTGTACCCCGGCGATGTACTGATCACCGGCACCCCGCCAGGCCGCGTGGATGTGCAGCCAGGCGACCAGGTTGAGGTCGATATCACCGGCATTGGCCGCCTGAGCAACACCATTGCAGCGGAGGCATCGGCATGAAACGCGCACGTATCCACTTTGAAGGTGCAACCCACAACGTATTGGTGCAAGCCGACTGCAGCGTGCGCCTGAAGGATGGGCGGTTGCTGGCCGAAGACCAGGTGCAATGGCTGCCACCCGCCACCGGCAACATGTTCGCCCTGGGTTTGAACTACGCCGACCACGCCGCCGAACTGGCCTTTACGCCGCCGACCGAACCGCTGGCATTCATCAAGTCGGTGGGCACTTACACCGGTCACCGCCAAGTCAGTTGGCGCCCCGACAACGTCGCCTACATGCACTACGAGTGCGAGCTGGTGGCGGTGATCGGCAAGACCGCGCGCAACGTCAAGCGCGCCGACGCCCTGGACTACCTGGCCGGTTACACGGTGTGCAACGACTACGCGATCCGCGACTACCTGGAAAACTACTACCGCCCCAACCTGCGCGTGAAAAACCGCGACGCCACCACCCCGGTCGGCCCGTGGATTGTCGACGTGGCCGATGTGCCCGACCCAGGCAACCTGAAATTGCGTACCTGGATCAACGGCGAACTGCGCCAGGAAGGCAGCACGAAAGACATGATTTTCGATATCCCCTACCTCATCGAATACCTGTCCAGCTTCATGACCCTGCAACCGGGCGACATGATCGCCACCGGCACGCCCGAGGGCCTGGCCGATGTGGTGCCGGGGGATGAGGTAGTGGTGGAAGTCGAAGGCGTGGGCCGCCTGGTCAACCGTATCGTCAGTGAAACGGAGTTTTTCTCCGAGCGCAAAGAGGCTTGAGCACCATGATCAAACACTGGATCAACGGCCGTGAGGTCGAAAGCAAAGACACCTTTATCAACTACAACCCGGCCACCGGCGAGGCCATCGGCGAAGTCGCCAGCGGCGGCGCCGAAGAAGTCGCGCAAGCCGTAGCGGCGGCGAAGGCGGCGTTCCCCAAGTGGGCCAATACGCCGGCCAAGGAGCGCGCGCGCTTGATGCGCAAACTGGGTGAGTTGATCGAACAGAACGTGCCACACCTGGCCGAGCTGGAAACCCTGGACACCGGCCTGCCGATCCACCAGACCAAGAACGTGTTGATCCCGCGTGCCTCGCACAACTTCGATTTCTTCGCTGAAGTCTGCACCCGCATGGACGGCCACACCTACCCGGTGGATGACCAGATGCTCAACTACACCCTGTACCAGCCGGTGGGCGTGTGCGGGCTGGTATCGCCGTGGAACGTGCCGTTCATGACCGCCACCTGGAAGACCGCGCCGTGCCTGGCGCTGGGCAATACGGCGGTGTTGAAGATGTCGGAACTGTCGCCGCTGACCGCCAATGAACTGGGGCGCCTGGCGGTGGAAGCCGGGATTCCCGACGGCGTGCTCAATGTGATCCAGGGCTACGGCGCCACCGCCGGTGATGCACTGGTGCGCCACCCGGATGTACGGGCAATTTCCTTTACCGGCGGCACCGCCACCGGTAAGAAAATCATGCAGAGCGCCGGCCTGAAAAAGTACTCCATGGAACTGGGCGGCAAGTCGCCGGTGCTGATTTTTGAAGACGCCGATCTGGAACGCGCCCTCGACGCCGCGTTGTTCACGATCTTTTCCCTCAACGGCGAGCGCTGCACCGCTGGCAGCCGCATCTTCATCCAGGAAAGCGTCTACCCGCAATTTGTCGCCGAGTTCGCGGCGCGAGCCAAGCGCTTGATCGTCGGCGACCCCCAGGACCCGAACACCCAGGTCGGCTCGATGATCACCCAGGCCCATTACGACAAGGTCACCGGCTACATCAAGATCGGCATGGACGAAGGCGCCACGCTGCTGGCTGGCGGCCTGGAACGCCCGGCCAACCTGCCGGCGCACCTCAGCCGCGGCCAGTTTATCCAGCCGACGGTGTTTGCCGACGTGAACAACCGGATGCGCATCGCCCAGGAAGAAATCTTCGGCCCGGTGGTGTGCCTGATCCCGTTCAAAGACGAAGCTGAAGCGCTGCAACTGGCCAACGACACCGAATACGGACTGGCCTCCTACATCTGGACCCAGGACATCGGCAAGGGCCACCGCCTGGCGCGCGGTATCGAAGCGGGCATGGTATTTATCAACAGCCAGAACGTACGGGATTTGCGCCAGCCGTTTGGCGGGGTCAAAGGCTCGGGCACTGGGCGTGAAGGCGGCCAGTACAGCTTCGAAGTGTTTGCCGAGATCAAGAACGTGTGTATTTCCATGGGCAGTCATCACATTCCGCGCTGGGGCGTGTAGCCCAGGCTCAAACAAGCCTCCTGTGGGAGCCGGGCTTGCCCGCGATGCAGACACCGCGGTCCTTCAGCCGTACCGAGTCGATGCCATCGCAGGCAAGTCAGCTCCCGCAGGGACCTCAACGGCCTTACAAGAATAATTATTCAGGAGAGTCATCATGGGCGAAGTGGTTCTGGCAGCGAAGATCTGCCACGTACCGTCGATGTACCTGTCGGAACTGCCCGGCAAACATCACGGCTGTCGCGAAGCGGCGATTGCCGGGCACAAGGAGATCGGCCGGCGTGCCCGCGAACTGGGGGCCGACACTGCGGTGGTGTTCGACGTGCACTGGCTGGTCAACAGCGGCTACCACGTCAATTGCGGCGAGCAGTTCCAGGGCACCTACACCAGCAACGAACTGCCGCACTTCATCAAGAACATGGAATACGCCTACCCCGGCTGCCCTGAACTGGGTGAGCTGATCGCCGCCGAAGCCAACCTGGCTGGCGTGCGCAGCATGGCCCACAACATCCCGAGCCTGGAGCTGGAATACGGCACCCTGGTGCCCATGCGCTACATGCACATGGGCGTGCCCGACGCAGAGAAATTCAAGGTCATTTCCATCGCTGCCTGGTGCGCCTGGCATCGCCTGGAAGACAGCTTTGCCTTCGGCGCCGCCGTGCGCCGGGCGATCGAAAAGAGCGACCGCAAGGTGCTGGTGCTGGCGTCCGGCTCGCTGTCCCATCGGTTCTCGGACGACCGCCAGGCTGAGGCGAATATCCACAACTGGACCCGCGAATTCGACAAGCAGGTGGACCTGCATGTCGTGCAAATGTGGAAGCAAGGTCGCTTCAAGGAGTTCTGCGCCATGTTGCCCGACTACGCCGAACATTGTTTTGGCGAAGGCAAGATGCACGACACCGCCATGCTCCTGGGCCTGCTGGGTGGGCCGGACTATGCCAAGCCGACCGAGATCATCACGCCGCCGTTCGGCAGTTCGGGCACCGGCCAGATCAACGCGATTTTCCCGCTTTAACCCTGGGAGAACACCATGCCGCACTTTATCGCTGAGTACACCGACAACCTCGAACAGCAGGCCGATTTGCCCGGCCTGTTTGAAAAAGTCCACCGCGTGCTGGGTGACAGCGGTGTGTTTCCATTGGGCGGCATTCGCAGTCGCGGCGTGCGCCTGGACACCTGGCGCATGGCCGACGGCAAGCACGATTATGCCTTTGTACACATGACCCTCAAGGTCGGCCATGGCCGCGACCTGGCGACGCGCGAAGCAGTCGCCCAAGCGGTGTTCGCGGTGATCACCGCACACTTCGCCGAGCTGCAGGCGCAACGGTTGTTGGCGCTGTCGTTCGAGATGATCGAGCTGCACCCGCAGCTCAACTTCAAGCAGAACAATGTGCATGCGTTCCTGAACAACCCGGCGAACTGAAACGGCCCCGCCCTCCCTGTAGGAGCGAGCTCGCTCGCGAAAAACCCACAGGCCCCGCGGATCACCGCCAGCGCTGCGTTTTCGTTAACGTTTTTCGCGAGCAAGCTCGCTCCTACAACAAAAAGAACAACATCATGAGCACAGCCCATTCCACTGCAAGCCTGCAGCTTGCCGAGCACGACCGCACCCATCGTTTGGTGACCTGGCGCCTGATGCCCTTGTTGCTGGTGTGTTACCTGTTTGCCCATCTGGACCGCATCAACATCGGCTTTGCCAAGATGCAGATGAGCAGCGACCTGCACTTCAGCGACACCGTGTATGGCTTCGGCGCCGGCCTGTTCTTCATCGCCTACGCACTGTTCGGCGTGCCCAGCAACATTGCCCTGGACCGCGTCGGGCCACGGCGCTGGATCGCCTGCCTGATGGTGGTGTGGGGCCTGCTCTCCACCGGCATGTTGTGGGTGGAGAGCGCGCGCGGGTTCTACGTGCTGCGCTTTCTGCTGGGTGTGGCCGAGGCCGGGTTTTTCCCGGGGATCCTGGTATTCCTCAACCGTTGGTACCCGGCACGCCGTCGTGCCCAGGTCACTGCCTTGTTTGCCATTGCGGTGCCCATGGCCGGAGTGCTGGGCGGGCCGATTTCCGGGGCGATCCTGGAGAACTTCCACGACGTCGGCAGCCTGCGCGGCTGGCAATGGATGTTCCTGATCGAAGGCGCGCCCGTGGTGCTGCTGGGGCTGGTGGTACTCAAGTGGCTGCCGGACAGTTTCGAGTCGGTGCACTGGCTGACTGCCGAGCAAAAACAGCAATTGCACACCCAACTGAGCAACGAGGAACAGCGCAAGACCATCACCTCGTTCGGCGGCATCCTGCGTGACCCGCAGGTGTGGCTGCTGGTGGCCGTGTACTTTGCGGTGATGCTGGCGGTCAACACCCTGGCGTTCTGGATGCCCACCCTGATCCACGGCGCCGGCATCGGCCGTGACAGCCAGGTCGGCTTGCTCAGCGCCGTGCCGTACCTGGCCGGCTGCTTCTTCATGCTCGGCTGCGGGCGCTCGTCCGACCGCCACCGCGAACGCCGCTGGCACCTGTGCGTGCCATTGCTGATGGCGGCGCTCGGCATCGCCGTCGCGGGCCTGGCGCCCGCCAATGCGCTGCTGGTGATGGGCGGGCTGGTGGTCGCCGGCATGGGCGCCAGTGCCGCCCTGCCGATGTTCTGGCAACTGCCACCGGCGTTTCTCTCCCACACCACCCAGGCGGCGGGCATCGCCATGATCAGCTCGTTCGGCAGCATCGCAGCGTTCCTCGCGCCCTACCTGATCGGCTGGATGCGCGACGCCACCCAGAGCGCCAGCCTGGCCCTGTACGTACTCGCCCTGTTTATCGCCCTCGGTGGTTTGCTGGTGCTGCGCACCCAGGCCGCCATCGTCAACCCACACTAGAGACCGTTGCCATGCTCGACTCCCAGCAAATCCTCACAGCCGCCGCCCACCTGGACCATGCCGAACGCAGCCGCGAACAGGTGCGCCAGTTTTCCCTCGACTACCCCGATATGACGATCGAGGACGCCTACGCCATCCAGCGTGAATGGGTCGCGCAGAAGATCAAGCACGGGCGCACGCTCAAGGGCCATAAGATCGGCCTGACGTCACGGGCCATGCAGGTGTCGTCGAATATCACCGAACCCGATTACGGCGCTCTGCTCGACGACATGTTTTTCGACGAAGGCAGCGACATTCCCTTCGAGCGTTTCATCGTGCCACGGGTGGAGGTGGAACTGGCTTTCATCCTCGGCAAGCCGCTCAAAGGGCCCAACTGCACGGTGTTCGATGTGCTCGACGCCACCGAGTGGGTGATCCCGGCGCTGGAAATCATCGACGCCCGCATCCAGCAGGTCGACCCGCATACCAACGCCACCCGCAAGGTGTTCGACACCATCTCCGACAACGCCGCCAACGCCGGTGTGGTCCTCGGCGGCCGCGCCGTGCGCCCCACCGAGATCGACCTGCGCAAGGTGCCGGCGGTGTTGTATCGCAATGGCGTGATCGAAGAGTCCGGGGTGTCGGCGGCGGTGCTCAACCACCCAGCCAAAGGCGTGGCGTGGCTGGCCAACAAGCTGGCGCCCTATGACGTCACCCTGCTGCCCGGCCAGGTGATTCTCGGCGGCTCGTTTACCCGCCCCGTGGCAGCCCGCCCTGGCGATACCTTCCACGTCGACTACGACCTGCTCGGCTCGATTGCCTGCCGCTTCGTCTGAACCCAGGAGTGCTTTCATGGACATGCCTGTCAACCGCTTCAAGCAACGCCTGCACAACCGCGAGATACAGATCGGCCTGTGGCTCGGCCTTGCCAACGCCTACTGCGCGGAACTGGCCGCCAACGCCGGTTTCGACTGGCTGCTGATCGACGGCGAACATGCGCCCAACCAGCTGGGGAACATGCTCGCGCAATTACAGGCCATCGCGCCCTACCCCAGCCAGGCGCTGATTCGCCCGGTGATCGGCGACACGGCGCTGATCAAACAACTGCTGGATATCGGCGCCCAGACGCTGCTGGTGCCCATGGTCGAAAACGCCGCCCAGGCCCGGGAACTGGTGCGCGCCCTGCGCTACCCGCCCCAGGGTATTCGCGGGGTCGGCAGCGCCCTGGCCCGCGCCTCGCGCTGGAACAGCATCGCCGATTACCTCGACCAGGCCGACGCGCAGATGTGCCTGCTGGTGCAGATTGAGAATGCCGAGGGCCTGGCCAATCTGGACGCCATTGCCGCCGTCGAAGGCGTGGACGGGGTGTTTATCGGCCCGGCAGATTTGAGCGCGTCCATGGGCCACCGGGGTAACCCGGGGCATCCGCAGGTACAGGCGGCGATTGAGGAAGCCATCGTGCGTATCGTCAAGGCGGGTAAGGCGGCAGGGATTCTCAGTGCGGATGAAAATCTCGCCCGACGCTATATCGAGTTGGGGGCGACGTTCGTGGCAGTGGGGGTGGATACCACGGTGTTGATGCGGGGGCTGCAAAGCCTGGCCGGGAAGTTCAAAGACGTACCGGTGGCTGCCAATACCGGTGGTGTCTACTGAAATCCATGTGGGAGCTGGCTTGCCTGCGATAGCGGTGCATCAGCGACAGATAAGCCAGCTGACCCGGCGCTATCGCAGGCAAGCCAGCTCCCACAGTTGATCGGTGGTGGCTCAGTCATTAGTTCAGCGCTTGATGTTCTTCAAGTCATCCAGCAACCCCAACAAGGTCTGGAATTTCTCTTCGCCAAACTGATCCTGCAAACGCTGATAGTTGGCCTCCATGCACTGGCTCATGGACTCGAAACTCGCCTTGCCCTTGTCCGCCAGGGTAATCAGCACCCGGCGCTGGTCCTGTTCGGCCTTGCGCCGGTGCACCATGCCGGCCGCTTCCATGCGCACCAGTACGCCGGTCATGCTCGGCTTGAGGATGCAGGCCAGCTCCGCCAGTTGGTAGATCTCCAACTCACCGTGCTGTTCAAGGATGCGGATGATGCGCCATTGCTGTTCGGTCAGGCCGTGTTCATTCAGGGAAGGACGGAAAAAACTCATCGCGGCCTCACGCGCTTGCAGCAAGGCCAGGGTCAGGGATTGTCGAGGTGTGGACATAGGGCTCAGGGTCACGAAGTATTTAGTTAATAGTTTAACGAAACTCTAACATTCCCGGCCGGCGAGCGCGCTATAACTTGTAGGTGCCCTCGTCCGTGGCGCGCTGAATCAAAAACCCGGGCACGCAGGATCAAGACTTCCCGCCCGCCAGGGGCCCTAATGGAGGCATCCGCTTTAGCGCCTTCCTTCACTTTTTCAGGCCGCGCCATGATCAACATCGAAACCCCCACGTACTACACCGCCACCAAGAAATACAACCTCAGCTTCCCCACCCTGGAACAGGATATCGAGGCAGACGTCGTGGTCATCGGTGGCGGCTTTTCCGGGATCAACACGGCCCTTGAGCTGGCGGAAAAAGGCATCACCAACATTGTGGTGCTTGAAGCGCGCTACCTGGGCTTTGGCGGCACGGGCCGCAACGGTGGGCAGATCATGGCAGGCATCGGCCATGACCTGGAGAAGATCAAGAAGGACGTGGGCGAAGACGGCCTGCGCCAAGTGTTCGAGATCAGCGACCTGGGCGCCGACATCATCAAGAACCGCATCGCCAAGTACAACATCGACGCGGACTTTTGCCACGGCTACGGCTACATGGGCTTCAACGCCCGCCAGGAAAAAACCCTGCGCGCCTGGGAGAAAGACTTCAAGTCGATCAACAGCCAGCACGAAATCCGCTTTCTCGGCGGCTCCGATGTGCAGCAGATCATCGGCTCCACCGCCTACACCAGCGCCCTTTTGCACATGGGTGGCGGGCATGTGCACTCGCTGAACCTGCTGCTGGGCGAAGCTACCGCACTGGCCAGCCATGGCGTGAAGATCTTCGAAAACAGCCCGGCGCTGGAAGTCAGCTACGGCGAGCGCATCACCGTGCGCACCGGTCGCGGTTCGGTACGCGCCAGCAAGTTGCTGTGGGCCTGTGACAGCTTTCTCAACAAGCTGGAGCCAGAACTGCACCGCTCGACCATCAACACCTACGCGTTCCAGATGATGACCGAACCGTTGTCCGAGGAGTTGATCCAGCGCATCAGCCCGATCCGTGGGGCCTACAGCGATATCCGCCCGGTGATCGACTACTACCGCGTGACTAACGAAAACCGCCTGCTGTTCGGTGCCGCCACGCCTTTGGTGGAGCACATTCCCGGCGACCTGAAAGCCTGGAACCGCAACCTCATGCTGAAGATTTTCCCCTACCTCAAGGACGTGAAAATCGACCTGGCCTGGGGCGGCCCGATGGCATGCAGCCCGAACCTGTTCCCGCAGGTGGGCACCTTGCCGGGGCGCAGCAATGCATTTTTCGTGCAGGGCTATTCCGGCTTTGGCGTCACGCCCAGCCACATCATCTGCAAGGTGCTGGCCGAAGGCATGAGCGAAGGCTCGGCGCGTTATGACCTGGTCAGCTCGATTCACCGCCCCACCATCATCGGCAAGGACGCGATTCGCCCCCTGCTGCTGACGGCGGGCAAATCCTGGCACCAACTTTCCGGCTACTGGAATGGGCGCCGCTAACCCTCTTTTCTCACTCACAGGAACCACTGCCATGCCTCTTACCGCCCTGAAACACAACGTCCAGCTGTCGGAACTCGACGCCTGGGGCACCGTGGCCGACCTCGGCTCGCAAATCCTCGAAGGCGAAGTACGCGCCTTCGGCAAGATGACCTTTGGCGCGCCCACCGATGCGGTCAGCAGTGCGTACTTCGGCACGACCCAGGGCAAGTTCCGCATGGTTTACCCGTTCGCCGAACAGGCCACGATAGTCACCGGTGAAGTGGTGCTGACCGACGAGTCCACCGGCCAATCCACCCGCTACAAAGCCGGTGACAGCTGGTTCGTGACCAAGGGCACGCCCGTGCTGTGGGAAGTGGTCAGCGAGAGTTTCGTCAAACACTACTTCGCCGTCGTGTAAGGGAGGGGTTGCCATGTCGAATTCATCTGACTGGATCACCGTGGGCGCCCTGGCCGACGGTTTTGCACCCGAGGCGTTCATCCTGCCGACCCTGGCCGACCTGGCCGGCCAGACCTTCACCCTGCACTTTGCCAATGGCTGGCAGATCGAACACCGCTTCGAACAGGAGCGCTTGGCCTGGCACGCCGCCGATGGCCACTCCAGCGGCAGCGCCGTCTACCGCGCCAGCTCCATTCGCCCGGGCCTGTACCTGGTGGACTTTATCAAGCACGAGGCGGGGCAAAGCTGGTCGATCAGCCTGGTGCTGGACACGCCAACTGCGTCCTTTACCGCGGTGATTGGCCGTATGCCGGAACCGGCAGAGACCCACGAAGGCCTTTACCACCGCGCCCTGGCTGGCAAACCGCTGACCTCGGTACAGGTTGACTTCCTCCACGGCAGCCTCGACCGGCCGTGGCAGGAGGGCCACTGCCTGCACGCCCCCACCGACGAGTTGGTCGGCCTGCGCAACCACTACCGCTACAGCCCCAGCGAGGTCTACGAACACATCTACCTCAACCCGCGGTTCTACGCCTGGCAATGCCTTGAGGGCGTGGAGAAAGGCTTGTGCGACACCGACCGCTGCCATTACTACAAGATCGCCGAACAGCTATACCTGTTCGTCTGGCAGGAGAAGATCGTACCGACCCTCGGCCTGGTGCTGATCGACCTGCAACAGCACCGCAGCGACGGCAAGATCTTCGGCTATGCCGGGGCGTCCTTCGACGCGCTGTCGAACTTCCCGATCAGTTCCTATTGCCAGGTGCTCAACCGCACAGAGTACCCCCGTGACTGAGCCGCGCACGGTGGTGATCACCGGGGCCGGCACCGGCATCGGCGCTGCCTGCGCACGCTTGTACGCACAGGAAGGCGCGCATCTGGTGCTGATCGGTCGGCGTCGTGAGCCACTGGAACAGGTGGCGCAAGACACCGGCGGGCTGATCCTGGTGGGCGATGCCGCCTGCCCGGACACCTGGGACGGCTTCATCCAACAAATCCGTAGCCACTTCGGGCACCTCGATGTGCTGCTGGCCTGTGCCGGTGGCCACGGGCTGGGCAGTGCGACCCAGACCAGCCCGGCCACCTGGGAAGACGCGCTGCGCAGCAACCTCGACAGTGCGTTTTACAGCGCCCGCGCCTGCCTGCCGCTGTTGCAGGAAAGCGCCGGGAACATCGTGCTGATTGGCTCCATCGCCTCATTGGCGGCAGGCCCCGAGGTGTGTGGCTACACCACCGCCAAGCATGCGCTGCTCGGGCTCAACCGCTCGCTGGCCCGTGATTATGGGCCCCATGGCGTGCGGGTGAACGCGGTGTGCCCAGGCTGGGTGCACACGCCGATGGCCGACGCGGAGATGCAGCCGTTGATGGAGGCGTACGGCGAAACCTTGCAGCAGGCCTATGCGCGTGTGTGTGCCGATGTCCCGCTGCGGCGCGCCGCCCGTGCCGACGAGATCGCCAAGGTGTGCCGCTTCCTGGCCAGCGACGACGCCTCGATCATTACCGGCGCCACGTTGGTGGCGGACGGTGGCTCCAGCATCGTCGACGTGCCGACGCTGGCGTTTACGCACCTGGAGCCTGCCCATGACGAATGACCTGGATTTCAGCGGCCAGGTCGTGCTGGTCACCGGCGGCGCCCAGGGCATTGGCCTGGGTATCGTCCAGGCCTTTGCCCAACGCGGTGCGCGAGTGGTGATTGCCGACCGTAGGGTTGAACAGGCTGAAGCCCTGGCTGCCGGGTTATGCGCCCAGGGGCATCACGTTGACGCCGTTGGCGTTGACCTGGCGGATGCCGAAGCGGTGTTCGCCTGCGTCCAAGGCTTGGCGCAACTGGATGTGCTGGTGCACAACGCCGGGTACTTTCCGCTGACCGCCTTTGCCGACATTACCCCAACGATCCTGGAGCGCACCCTGGCGGTGAACCTGTCTGCGCTGTTCTGGCTGACCCAGGCGGCGTTGCCGATGTTTCGCGAACAAGGCCGGGGCTGCGTGCTGGTGACGTCTTCGGTCACCGGCAACCGGGTCGGTTATCCGGGGCTGAGCCACTATGCGGCGTCCAAGGCCGGGGTGAATGGGTTTATCCGCAATGCAGCGCTGGAGCTGGCGCCGTTGAATGTGCGGGTCAACGGCGTGGAGCCCGGCATGATCGCCACGCCGGCGATGGGCAACCTGGGCGATGCGGCCGTGAATGACAGCATCGCCCGCCGTGTGCCGCTGGGGCGCCTGGGCGCTGCGGCGGATATTGCCGGGGCGATGGTGTTTCTGGCCTCTGACCTGGCGGGCTATATCACCGGGCAGACGCTGGTGGTGGATGGTGGCGCGACGCTGCCCGAAATATGAAACCCGATCGTTCCCACGCTCTGCGTGGGAATGCATCCTGTGACGCTCCGCGTCACGACTTGGAGCGGGACGCGGAGCGTCCGGGGCGGCGTTCCCACGCGGAGCGTAGGAACGATCAACAGCTGTCCTATCGGCAGACGGCGGCCTTGTTCGACATCCGTAAGTTCGACATCATCGGTCTCTGGGAACGCCGCTTTGATGAGGGCGGTTTGCCGATCGTTCCCACGCTCTGCGTGGGAATGCATCCTGTGACGCTCCGCGTCACGACTTCTGGAGCGGGACGCGGAGCGTCCGGGGCGGCGTTCCCACGCGGAGCGTGGGAACGATCACGCTTGCACCGCCTGCAACCGGCTGGAACGAAAATCCTTGGGCGATACTTCGAACTGCTTCTTGAACGAGCGGCTGAAGTGCGCCGAGTCGGTAAAACCCCACTTGTAGGCAATCGAGGTGATCGACTCACTGCGCAGGAACGGGTTGGTCAAATCATCCGCACTGCGCTTGAGCCGTGCGCGCTGGATATAGCGGCAGACGCTGTCGTCCTGTTCTTCAAACAGACGGTACAGGTGCCGCACCGAGATATTCAGGCGGTTGGCCAGGCCGATCGGGCTCAGGCCTGGCTGGCTCAGCGACTCATCAATGACTTTTTGCACATAGCTGCGCAGGTTATTGCCGTGCAACGCAGCAACGCCCTCGCGGCACTCGTCGCCCTGCTCCAACGCCGAACCCAACAGCGAGACGAAGGCCGCTTGCAGCGCCTCCTCTTGCGTGGCGTCATCGTCGGTATCGTCCTTGCACAGTTGGTCCATCAGCACATGCAGCATGCGCCCACAGGCCTTGGTCGAGGAGATCTTGCCGAAGGCCCGTGCCTGACCGCCCAGGTGCTTGCATACCGCGTTGCGCGACAGGGACAGCGAGGCGTGTTCGATCAGGCCGAAAGGGGTAATTTCAATGGAGCCTACCGAATCCATCAACAGCATTTCGCCGGGGGCCAGTTGCACCGTCTGGTCGTTCTGGGTGATTTGCGAATAGCCGCTGCGCTGGCTGACCAGAAAACATTCCTGGTCGTTGTCATGGTCGGCGTGGTGCGTCGGGCGCTTGATCAGCCCGGCATTGGTGCGCAGGATGGCCAAGCCACGCGGCAGGTTATGGATCTCGCCGATAAACAGCGAACGGTTGAAAGCCAGTTCGGTATCGAAGTGGCCGCACGCGTCGCGCAGTTCGCGGTTCCAGCTGTCGAGCCCGTCGGGTGCATGCTGTGGGATGCTCATTGGGTGTCTCCGCAGTGGCGTTATTCTTGTTGTTCTGGCGCAATAGTTAACATGTTATCTATATGCACGCAACAACAACCTGTTTGCCCTTTGCAGAAGCACTAATGGTGCCAATCAGAGGTCCGACAATACCCGCCGCAATCCGGCCAGTACGACCAAGAGATACCCGCGTTGCTCGGTGCTCAACGCAATGTAGCGCCGGAACGCCGGCATGCGGTTGACCACCTCACTGCCGCCCATATGCTCCAGGCGCACGCACCATTGCTGGTCTTGCAGCTCGATGCGCAGGCGCTTGAAATCCAGCGGCATCAACGCCTGGAACAACGCGCTGTCAGCCTGCAAACGCGCCTGCAACTCACGGCCCAGTGCCTGGTTGCCAGCGCGGCGCCGCACATGAATACCGCTGCGCCGGATCGCGCCGCCATGGTGCACCTCGAAGCTGCCAGCGCCACCCGCTGCAGCAGGAACGCGCAGGACACATTCGGTCAGCACCAGGTGCATCAACAACTGCGACTCGGTGCGCTCGACAATCTCGAAGGCCACACCGCCCACTTCAAGGCTTGCCAGGCCCAGGTCACGCCGCAGGTGGGCCAGGGTCACCCCCGGCCGATACCCGCTGGGTGCGCGGTCAGCACGAAACAGCTCAAACAGTTTTTGCCGCAAGGTCGCTATAACTTGCATGGGCGTGTCCCGGTTCGTGATTTAATTCCTTGGCCAACACCTCTTCCACGCAGGCGGGCTTGAAGGGGTTGACCTTCTGCACCACCAGGGTCCAGAACAGCGCATAGGTGGCCGTCACGCCGAGCATCACGCCAAACGGCACATAAATGTCAGCCGGGTTCATGCCTGGCGGAGTGATGAACCACATGCCCAGCAGGATGCCGATGCTGGAGACAATCTGCGGCAGCGGGAACCACGGCGAGCGATAGGCCCGTGGCAAGTCCGGACGCCGAATGCGCAGGATCACCACCGACAGCGTCACCAACAGGTAAGCGAAACTCCACGCGCACACCGCCGCCAGTACCAGGTGCATGATGTTGTCGGTGTTGCCGCCCAGGTACAGCGCATGCAGGCACGGAATCAACATGGCCACCAGGATGCACAACAGCGGCGTCTTGAAACGCGGGTGCAGGTAGGTGAACACCTTGGGCAAGGCGCCATCCACCGCCATGCCGTAGAGGATGCGCGGCACGCCGGCCATCAGGGTATTGATGGTCGCAGCGCCAGCGAACAGAAAGCCGATACCCAGCCACAACGGGCCGATCTGCCCCATTACCTGTTCGGCAAATCGGGGGATGGCCATGGGTGTGTCCAGCAGGTGCACGCCGGACGCGGCGTCGAGCACGACGTTTTCCACCTGGCGTTTCATCGCCGCGCCATAGATGAACATGCAGGTGGCCACGCCCATCAGCCCGAGCATCATCGCCCGTGGCATCACCTTGGCCGATTGGCGCAGGTCCGGCGCCAGCGGGGTGACGAACTCGCAACCCACGAACATGAACATCGCCATGCCCACCAGCGACAGCACGGTGACCAGGTCGGTGCCTACCAGCGACTCACCGAACCAGCCCTCCAATTGCACCGCCGGCGCGGCGACCAGGCCCAGTACGCCGAACACCATCAGGGTGGTCCACATGCCGAAGGTCAGGATGATCTCGGCGCGGCCAAATGCGCTGACGCCAAAGGCGTTCAGCACGCCGAACACCAGTACGAAACCGACGCCCAGCAACCACGAGCCGCCGGCCGACTCTGCCAGGGTATTGAGGTGTTCGAAGTTCACCAGGGCCATGACGCCGGCGAGGATGGTTTCGGCGGTGCCGGCGAACACATGCACGATCAGGTAGGCCGACAAGGTCCCGGTGATCGCAAAGAACCGGCCCATGCCGCAGTTGATGTAGTCGTACACCGAACCGGTGGTGGGCAGCATCGAGGCGGCCTCGGCGAAAGTCGTCGCCTGGGCCAGCATCATCACCACGGCGATCAGCATCGCCAGGGCAAACGCGCTGCCACCGATGCCAAAACCCATCGTGGCGGTGAGAATCACCGGGCTGGCCATGATCAGGCCGATGGTGCTGGCCAACGCAGTGGGAAAACCTACCGTACCCCGGTTGAGGTGTGCGGTGAGTCGGTCGTTGATCGACATGGAGGGGTCCTCGAAGCGGTTTTTTTTAATGTGTCGGCACTCTGCGCCCCACTCCCGTTGATCGTCTTGCCCCTGTCTGCCGCCGGTTTTGTTGCTGCCTGCCAAGGCCTGCTGCCTGGCGGCCAGAGTCAATTGCCTGGCACGCAGGGAAAAGACTTGGCCTCACACCGCTCGCCCTAATGCGCCCTCACTCTTAACCAAGATGGGGGCAATAACAATGGAGCACACACTGAAAAACCGCTGCCTGCGCCAGACGGTCGGCCTGGGCGTGGCACTGTTGGTGGGCCAGGCGCAGGCCATCGAGTTGTATGCGGACGTCGACACCCAGGTCACCGGCAACTTCCTCGCCGTGTACGGTATGTTCAACAGCCCGAAGAACTACGATGGGCGCAGCGGCGGCTCCACTTGGCGTGAGGCGTTCATCAAGTACGGTCTGAGCGTCGAACAGCGCCTGGGCAACCTGGGCGGTGTGTATGGCACGGCCAACCTGGTGAGTTCCGGTACCTGGGGCGACGGCGATGCGGCCGGATTGACCAACGGCACCGAGCGCACCACCAAGTTTGACGAAGCCTTCGCCGGCTGGCGGTCTGGCGAGTTGTTACCGGCGCTGGGCAAGGACGGCCTGGACCTGTCGTTCGGTCGCCAGATCATCATGCTCGGCGACGGTTTTATCCTTAACGACGACGGCCCCAACCTGGGCAATGGCGTCGGCGACGGCGAGTTCAATCGCGGCGGCGCCTACTACATCGCCGCACGCCATGCCTTCGATAAGACGGCGGTGATTCGCCTGGGCGGCAAGGACGGTGTGCACAGCAGCCTGATGTGGATCAAGTCCGACAACCGCGCCCAGGCCCTCACCGAAATGGCCGCCGGCACCCTGGAATACAGTGCCGCGCCGGGCACCCTGGGGCTGACCTATATTCACGGCATCGATGTGGATGAGCGCTTCGCCACCGACCTGCAGCGCCAGCGCAAAGGCATGAACCTCTACAGCCTGCGCGGCACCGGCAATGCCGGTATCGACAACGCGCACTTCGCCTTCGAACTGGCGCGCCAAAGCCGTCGCGATGGCCAGGAAAATGCCGGTTACGCCGAAGCCGGCTACACCTTCGCCAACCTGCCGTGGTCACCGGACCTGACCTACCGCTACGCCCGTTATTCGAAGAACTGGGACGGCATGTTTTCAGGCTTCAACCGTGGCTACGGCACCTGGGTGCAGGGCGAAGTGGCGGGCAACTATTCCGGCCCCTTCAACAGTAATACCGCCGTGCAGCACGTGGCGCTCAAGGTCAAACCACTGGAGAACATCACCCTGGGGGCGCTGTTCTTCGACTACAACACCGTCAGTACCCGCGGCCAATTGAACCTGGATGGCCGCGAACTGGACCTGTATGCCGAATGGGCCGTCAACGAGCACCTGATCATCACGCCGCTGCTGGGTCTGTACAAACCCGATAAATCAGCCGATACCGGTGGCAATCAGGTCGGCGGCAACGGCACCAATGTCTACAGCCAACTGGTGGTCGCCGTGCCGTTCTAAACTGCTTCGGGCGCGCAGGGAGGCAGCGCCCGGACCTCGGCATAGGCGCCCTGATGATAGAGCAGCGGCGCACGGCCAAAATCATCGAAGGCCACCACCTTGCCGATCATGATCCAATGGTCGCCGCCGTCCACCTGCTGGTATTTCTCGCAGTGAAAACGCGCCGAGCAATCGGCGAATACCGGCGAGCCACCCTTCCCCGGCTCGTACTCGACCAGGGCGAAGCGGTCTTCACGGGGGCGGGCAAAATTGTTCGACAGGTGCACCTGGTCCGCCGCCAAGACATTCACGGCAAAGTGGCTGGCCTCCTCGAACACGGCATGGCTGTTGGAGCGCTTGTCGATGCTCCACAGCACCAGCGGCGGGTCGAGGGATACCGAGTTGAAACTGTTGGCCGTCACGCCCACCTTGCGCCCGGAGGCGGTGGCGGCGGTGACCACGGTCACGCCAGTGGCAAAATTGCCCAAGGCACGACGAAAGGCTCGTGGGTCGAATACGTCGGACATGCAAGACTCCCGGGTGGCCTCTATGGGCCGCCCTGATTGTTGTAGGGAAAACGCAGCTACACCATGCTCGGGTCGGGTTCCAGGCCCATCAGCTCACGGCCAAGGATCTGCGCGCACACGTCATAGTCGGTGTAGGCATGCGCGCCGGTCATGTGGGCATCGCGGAACAGGCGCTGCATTTCGTTGTGTTCGAACCAGGCATTGCCACCGGCGGCGGCGAACAGCCGGTCTACCGCTTCGATGCACATCTTGGTGGCGTAGGCCTGGTTGGTGCGCCAGAACGCCAGGGTTTCTCGCGCTGGGTAGCGGTGGGCGGCGCTGTGTTCGGCGTGGTCTTGCCAGGTTTTCTCCAAAAACGCCCGAGCAGCGGCCACCTGGTGGGTGGACTCGGCCAGGCGCATCAGCGCCGGGGTCGCTGCGCCGACGGCGGCACCGGTATAGGCGCGCACACGGTTTTTGGTTTTTTCGCGGAACACCTCCAGCATGCGCTCGGCCACGCCGAGGCTGACGGTGGAAAAACCACTGGCGAAATACGGCCGGTACGGCGCGTAGAAAATCTGGCTGTCTGGGTAGAGACCAAAGCCTGCGGACTTGCCTTCCATCATGTCCTTGGCCTTCTGGATCCGGTGCTCAGGCACCCAGGCGTTGTCGATGATCAGGGTCTTGGTGCCGCTGCCTTTCATGCCGGCCGCGAACCAGTCATCGCGGATCTGATAGTCACTGCGCGGCAGCACGGCAAAGCAGTAATCCTGGGTACCTTCGGCATTCTGGCGACGGCAGCCGACAATCGCCCACTCGCCATGGTCACAGCCGCTGCTCCAGCCCATCTCACCACTGAAGTACACGCCGCCCTCGCCCTCGGTCACCCGACCGAACGGCGCAATACTGCTGCTGGCCGTGGCATCCGGGTTGGCGCCCCAGATCTCCTCCTGCAACTGCGCCGAGAACAGCGCCAGTTGATGGCTATGGGTACACAACAAACTCATGGCCCAGGCGGTGCTGGCGCAACTGCCGGCGAGCAAGGCGATGCAGTCGGCGAATTCGGGCAGCGACAGTTCCAGGCCACCGAATGCCTTGGGCTGGAAGGCGCGGTGCAGGCCGATGCTTTTGAGCAGCGCGATATTCTCATCCGGCACCTGGCGCAGCTGTTCGGCACGGCTGGCGTTCGCGGCAATGGCAGGCAGAAGAGGCTTGAGGTCTTCGAGGAGCGGTTTTGGCTTTTTCATGGACGGCCCTGCTTATTATTGGAAGTCCGGCAGGCGCTCCGAATCGTGGAACGGCGCGGGATGCAGGGCCAGTATCAAACGGGTCGTGCAGGCGGGAAATGCACGTTCGGCAGGCAAGCTTGTACTTTTCACAAGCACGGCAGGCACAGGCATAAAAGCTGGCAGGCACAGTCAAGCCGCTTATCAGTGCGTTGGTTAACCTCGGGGTTTCTTTGTGAACTGCCAGGAACCTGCCATGAGCGATATCCCGTTGCTGCCTCAAGTGGAAGCCTTTTTGCGTCGCCGCCATGGGCTGTTTATCGACGGTATCAGCGTGCACAGCCACGCCGATCAAACCCTGAACGTAATCAACCCTGCCAACGGCCGGGTGATCGCCGAAGTGGCCGATGCTGACCTGGCGGATATCGACGCTGCGGTCGCTTCTGCCAACCGTGGTTTTCAGCTGTGGTCCCAGGCTGCGCCCGCCATCCGCGGCAACGTGCTGCTTAAATTGGCCGACCTGCTGGAACAGCACCGCGAAGAACTCGCGCAGATCGAAACCTGCCAGTCAGGCAAGATCATCCAGATTTCCCGTGCCTTTGAGGTCGACCAGGCCGCGCACTTCCTGCGCTACTACGCAGGCTGGGCCACCAAGCTCAGCGGCCAGACCCTCACGCCCTCCCTGCCTTCGTTCAATGGCGAGCGCTACACCGCCTTCACCTTGCGCGAACCGGTGGGCGTGGTGGTGGGCATTGTGCCGTGGAATTTCTCGACCATGATCGCCATCTGGAAGCTCGCCTCGGCACTGGTGACCGGTTGCAGCATCATCATCAAGCCCAGCGAATTCACACCGCTAACCCTGCTGCGCATCGCCGAACTGGCCATCGACGCCGGGTTGCCGGCGGGGGTGCTCAACGTGCTGACCGGCGGCGGCCATGTCGGCAAGGGGCTGGTGGAACACCCCGGCACGCACAAGGTGTCCTTCACCGGCTCAGTGCCCACCGGTATTGCGGTGGGCCGCAGTGCCATGGGCGCCGGGCTGACCCGCGCGACCCTGGAACTGGGTGGCAAGAACGCCGCCGGCTTCCTGCGCGACATGGATGTAGACAAAGCGGTGGATGGCATTATCGAAGCGGGCTTCCTGCACTCGGGGCAAATCTGCGCAGCGGCCGAACGTTTCTTCGTGCACCGCTCGCAAATCGACGCTGTGCTGGAAAAACTCAAGGCGCGTCTCAGCCGCCTGACCATCGGCTCGCCCCTGGATGAACACACCGAATTCGGCCCGGTGACCCACCAGCAACACCAACAAAAACTGCTCGGCTACTTCAACCAGGCCCGCACCGAAAACAACACGATCATCCACGGCGGCCACCTCATCGACCGTCCCGGCTGCTACGTCGAACCCACCGTGATCCTGGCCAACCACCTGCACGACACCCTGCTCAACGAAGAAACCTTCGGCCCCATCGCCACCTTCCTGCCCTACGACGACGAAGACGAACTGCTGGCGCTGATGAACCACGGGCCCTACGGGTTGAGTGCCAGCCTGTGGACCAACGACCTGGGCAAGGCCCTGCGCATGATCCCGGCGATCAAGGCAGGCACCTTGTGGGTGAACATGCACACCCTGCTCGACCCGGCGGTGCCGTTTGGCGGCAGCCGGTCTTCGGGGTTAGGCCGGGAGTTTGGTGGTGCGTTTATTGAGGATTACACCGAGCTTAAGTCGGTGATGATTCGGTATTGAATGGCTGTAGGAGCGAGCCTGCTCGCGAAAAACGTCAACGATAACGCGTGCATCCTGAATAAGTGCGGCGGCTATGGTTTTTTCGCAAGCTCGCTCCTGCAAAAGCCCTAACTGAATGGAACCACCGCCTCCGCCTCAACCTCGATCAACCACTCAGGCAACGACAACCCACTGACGATAATCCACGAAGACGGCGGCGGGTTGTGCGCGAAGCGCTGGCGCAGCGCCTCGACAATCGGCTCCTGCTGATCCCGGGCAGATTCGACGATATACAGCCGCAGCATGATCACATGAGACAGATCACCGCCCACCGCGGCCAGCACCTTTTCGACATTGTCCAACGCCGTGGCCGTCTGCTCCGCAATGCCTGGGCCCACCGTACGCTCTTGAGCATCGACCCCCACCTGCCCGGACAGCATGATCCGCCGACCCTCTGGCACTTCCATGGCCTGGCTGAATCCGTATTGCAGGGAGTTGAATACCGTCGTGGGATTAATGACCTTTCGTTGCATGACCAATCCTTGTTTGTCAGTAGGAAGACAAGGCTAACCTAGAGACTCTGCCCACGCTGACGGTTCAACATCCAGCAACATTTCATGGGGGAAGCGCTGAACCGGGAATGCCCGGGGGCCTGATGAAAACGCGCAAACCCAGCGGACAATGACATTCCCCTGTGGGAGCCGTCGAGCTTTAGCGAGGCCGCGATAGCGGTGGGTCAGGCAATGAATATGTTGACCGTGCCGCCGCCATCGCAGCCTCGCTGGGGCTCGACAGCTCCCACACTGGATAGGCTGCGCCTGGGAGAGTGCGCCAGGCTACCAAGTACCCATCGCCAGGCTGTGCGGCGAAAACTCCGCGAATTGCCACCGCAACGCCAATGCTGCCGGGCGGCGGACCACATGTTCCACCGTTACCGTCCACAGGCGCTGCGCGCCTTCGAACTCAGCCACTTGCGGCCCGCTCAGGATCAACGAAGTACGCCCGGCCACTTGCAGCACGTCACCGGTCTCAAAATCAACAAACAACAACCCCGCCACCGGGTTGGCGTGCAGGTTGCCGAGGGTGTTGAAGAACAGGTTGCCGGCAAAATCCGGGATGGTCAGTACGTTGCCTTCCACCCGCACAAACCCCGTGTTGCCGCCGCGATGGGAAACGTCCACCGAGCGTTCGCCGTGCTGGTCGACGTAGCTGGCGACGAAGAAGGTGTCGGCTTGGCGGATCAGCGCTTGAGCCGCATCGTCCAGGCGGCGGCTGCGCTCGGCCAGGTTGCCGGGTTTGCGTGCAATGCCAGCGACGGGCCGCAGTTGGATGTACTTGGGGCAATTGCCGAAGGTGTGTACTACGTCCACCGTAAAGCCCTCATCCTCAAGCGATCCGATCCGGCCATTCATGCGATTGCGGCGGCGGGTGTTGAGGTCGATGCCCAGCAGGCCGATCGCCGCGCCATCCGTTATCCCAGCCCAGGCGGGATCGCTTTTGGCGGGCAGGCTGTCGATCTGCAGCGTGTGTGGGTCCGGTGAATGCACAAACCCTGGTGCGCCTTCCAGCATCGTTGCCCAGGGGATGCCTTGTTCGTCTACCACACCCGCGATCAAGTACGGCAGCAGCGGATAAAAATCGCGGTGCTGCTCAGGCAAATGATCACGAATGACCTTGGGCCCGATCATGGCCATGCGTTCAGAAACGCCGGCACTTTCCTGCATGTGTCGTTCGCCGACATGCCAAGGGGTTGCTTCAATCGAGTGCATGGCGCTCACCTCCGGTTAGATACGAGCATGCTGCGCCCAGGCCTTGATAGAGAGAATGCCCACCCAGGGCAATCCACTATTACGCCAACTGAAACGCCGGATGCTCGCGCAACGCGGTGACGCAGTAGTCGACAAAGCTGCGCACGCGCATCGATGCATGACGGCCTTCGCGGTAGACCACATGCACCGGCTGCGGCGGCAACTCGAAGGTAGGCAACAGGCGCTGCAACTGGCCGCTCGCCAGGTGTTCGTGCAGTGGATAACTCAAGGCTCGAATCACGCCCGCCCCCTGCACCGCTGCATTGATCGCGCCTTGGACAGTGGCGCAACGCAGCCGGGCGCGAGCCTTGAGGGTGTAATGCGGGAAATCCCAGTGCACCGGGTCGGCGCTGGCAATCAGATGATGCTGCTTGAGTTCAGCCGGATGCCGGGGTTCGCCCCGGGTCGCCAAGTAAGCGGGGCTGGCACATACAACAGTGCGCACCTGCCCGACTTGCCGCGCAATGAGTGACGAGTTGGGCAATTCGCCGACCAGCACCGCCACGTCCAGCCCTTCTACGTGCAGGTTAGGGAAATAGTCGTGGTAATGCGCGATGACACGCACCGCTGGGTAGCGATCCGCATAACCGGCCAACAGCGGCGCCATGACATAGCGGCTGAACAGTAACGGCAGAAATATCCGCAGGTCGCCCTGGGCCTGCACATGCAAACCGTTGGCCGAGGCCTCGGCCGCGTCCACCGCTGCCAGCAGGCGCACGCAGTCGGCAAGGTAAGCCTGGCCTGCATCGGTCAGGTTGACACCGCGTGTACTACGTTGCAGCAACACCACGCGCAGGCGTGCCTCCAGGCGCGCAACTGCACGTACCAGCGTCGGCCCGGAAACCTGCGCATGACGTGCCGCCGACGCCAGGCTGGGTTGCCCGGCCAGCGCGGCAAACAGCTGCATATCGCGATAACGCTCCATCAGGCACGCTGCTTGGTCGCGGCGTTCAGGGCCGGGTCCTGCCCGAGGCGATGGCTGAGGAAATCCACAAACGTATTGACCTTGGCCGGTACTCGGCCGTTTTGCTGGAACACCACGTGGATCGGCAGCGGCGCCGGTTCGAAATCCTCCAGTACCAGTTCCAGTTCCCCCGCCGCCACCGCTGCCGCGACTTGATAAGACAGCACCCGCGTCATGCCCCACCCCAGGCGGGCCAGGTTGATCGCGGCATTGTTGGCGGTGACAACCAGGCGTGGCGCGATCGGTACCTTCAGCGGCTGGCCAGCGTCAACGAATGTCCACTCACTGACCAGTTGGCTGGACGATGAGGTGACGAGCTTGGCCTCACGCAACTGCTCGGGCCGCTGGGGGCGCCCGTGTTGGTCAAGATAAGCCGGCGATGCGCACACCACCCGGCGTACTTCGCCGACCTTGATCGCTTGCTGCAAGGATGGCTGCAGGTGGCCGATACGCACCGCCACGTCAACACCTTCGTCGGTCATATTGACCACCCTATCGACCAGCAAGGCGTTGATACTCACCAACGGAAAACGGTCCAGATAATCCCCCAGTACCGGCGCCACATACAGCTCGCCAAACAGTACCGGTGCGGTCACCGTCAACTGGCCGCCCGGGATGGAGTAGCTGCCCGCCGCCGCTTCCTCGGCTTCGTCCAGTTCGGCAAGGATGCGTCGGCAATCGTCCAAGTAACGCTGGCCGGCTTCGGTCAAGTGCAGGCTGCGGGTGGTGCGCGCCAGCAACTGCGTGCCGATGCGTTGTTCCATGGCGGCAATGGCGCGGGTCACGCTGGGCGGCGACGTGTTCAGGCGCCGGGCGGCAGCAGCGAAGCCCTCCTCCTCGGCCACGGCCAGGAACACCTGCATTTCATGAAATCGATCCATCTTTACGCCTTCTGATTATGTGTCCCCCTGTGGCGAGGGAGCTTGCTCCCGCTGGGGCGCGCAGCGGCCCTGAAAGCTGCCAGCGCGGTTTGGCTGAATAAATACGGCAGCCTTGTTGGGGCTGCTGCGCAGCCCAGCGGGAGCAAGCTCCCTCGCCACAGGTGTTGGGCTTCAACTCGATTGCAAACCGACAGCCGTGCGCGGCATGCCGACAAAACCCGGCAGTGCTTCGATGCTGGCGAGCCAGGCGCGTACCTCAGGGTAGTCGGCCAGGGACACATTGCCTTCCGGCGCATGGGCCACGTAGGTGTAGAAAGCGATATCGGCAATGCTGGGCTGCTCACTGGCGAGGAAACGGCTCTGGTTCAGTTGCTGTTCCATCACGCTCAGCAAGGCATGGGCGCGGTTGATTGCACTGACAGTGTCCACCTCGGCGCCAAACACCGTGGCCAAGCGCGCCGTGGCAGGCCCGGCATGGAGTGGGCCGGCGGCGGCCGAGAGCCAACGCTGCACCCGGGCTTGCCCGACAGGGTCGCTCGGCAGCCATTCGCCGCGGCCATAGGTGCTGGCCAGATAAATCAGGATCGCATTGGAGTCGGCCAGTACCGTGCCGCCGTCATCAATCACCGGCACCTGGCCAAAGCTGTTCAGGGTGGTGAGGAACTCAGGCGTTTTATGCGCACCTTGCTTGAGGTCCACCAGGATAAATTCACTCGCCAGCCCCAGCAGGGACATCATCAGTTCGACCCGGTGGGAATGGCCGGACAGGGGGAAACCATAGAGTTTGATCGCAGGCTGGGTCATGACAGGCTCCAAATGAGTGGGTATCGACGCCAGGGATGTTCTAACACTGCCATGTCTGGCGGAATGACCAGGATTCACAATCCAGCATTTCATCCAGCGAAACAATCTTCATTGACGTCATAGCCAAGCTTGGCGCGAGGTTTTCATGAAAAAATTCAAACTATCGCCGTCCCCATCGTTCACACCTTCACGTGCAACGTTAAGTAGGAGGCAACATGCAGTACCGACAACTGGGTCATTCCGGCCTGCTGGTATCGGAAATCATCCTGGGCACCGTGCCCTTTGGCGGTCGCGCAGAGTTTGAAAAATGCGGTGCGGTAGACGTGCCCCTGGCCAAGCGCATGTTCGATATGGCGTTCGACGCCGGGGTGAACATGGTCGACACCGCCGACCTCTATTCCCACGGCCTGGCCGAAGAAGTGGTGGGCAAGGCGCTGGGCGACAAGCGCAACGACATTCTGCTGGCCACCAAGGGCCGCAGCCCGGTAGACGACAACCCCAACAACTCCGGCTCGTCGCGCTACCACTTGATCCGCGCCTGCGAAGCCAGCCTCAAGCGCTTGGGCACCGACCACATCGACTTGTACCAACTGCACAACTGGGACGGCATGACGCCAATCGAAGAGACCCTGGAAGCCCTGCGCCTGTTGGTCGGCTCGGGCAAGATCCGCTACTTCGGCACCAGCAACTTCACCGCCTGGCAGATGATGAAAACCCTGGGCAAGGCTGAACTGCACGGCATGCTCAAGCCGATTACCCAGCAGATCTACTACACCCCGGAATCCCGCGAGGCCGAGTACGAGTTGCTACCGTTGGCCCTGGACCAGCAGGTTGGCACTTTGGTGTGGGGCCCGATGGGCGAAGGCTTGCTGACCGGCACGACCCGACGCGGGCACAAGCCGCCCGCCAATACCCGCCAGGGCAGCGGTTGGCCGGAACCCTACGTCCACGACCAGGAGCGTGCGCTGGACATTATCGAGACCCTCGCCGCCGTCGGTGATGAACACGGCGTCTCGGTCGCCCGCACCTGCCTGGCCTGGCTCAAGGATCGCCCGGGGATCACCTCGCTGATTATCGGCGCCCGTACGGAAGCACACCTGCGCGATAACCTGGCGGCCACCGAGCTGAAACTCACCGAAGAGCAGTCGGCGCGCATCGAAGCCGTCACTCGCCGTCAGCCGTTGTACCCCTACTGGCACCGCTTCACTGCCGGGATTGATCGTTTTGATCCAGCGGAGCAACCCTTCCTGGCCGAGCATCAAAAAACCCTGGATGCGCGCCAGGACAAGTAAAACAGCACCCGCTCCAATGCCGACGAATTAAGCGAACGCAATGCTCAAAGCAACGAAGATCCAATGTGGGAGCTGGCTTGCCTGCGAAAGCGGTGGTGCAGTAACAGATGCAGCGACTGACCTACCGCTTTCGCGAGCAAGCCCGCTGCCACACAGGGACTGCGCTTGACTGAGTGGCACTGGGGCAATGCCCACATTTTCAGGGTTGCACCGAACGGCAATGCTGCCTATATTTCCCGTCTGGCGCTCTCTACGCCACCTTCCGCGGAAAGGGCTGCGCCCAAGACATCCCAGCTCCACCTCATTTCTACGACTCCCAACCTTGAAGCGGAAAAGGTTTGTGCAAGGAGCTCGTATGTCGCAACGCCCTTTAGCCTCCACTACCCATGGCCGCCTCAACCTTGAGCAGCAGCGCAAGCGCGCCAAGGAACTGTTGTCGCAGCTGAAAAGCCTAGACCCCAGCGCAACCTTGTCCCAGGCTCAATGGCAGGTAGCCAAACAGCTGGGCTTCGCCAGTTGGCCCAAGCTCAAGGCCCACGTCGACGCCCTCGACTTTGCCGCCCGCCACCCTGGTTTCGATGCCAGCGATGAATCCCGCACCACTCATTGGCGGTGTGGTAATGATATTGCCCACAGCCTGCAAGTGGCCGGGTTCAAGGGACAGTTCCGGATGCTCACTGACCCGTTGTGCATGGGGCCAGTGCGTGAACTACCCAGCGAAGCGTTCCGAGCGATGCGCAGTACCTTTATCAGTCAGGCCTTTGCCCTTGACTCCACTGAAGTTGCGCATCGCATCAACGATGAATACAACCAACTACAAGCCTTGAACAACGCCGATCACAGTGTGCTGTGGTGCGAGGCGGACGCCTACGATCAATTGTTCCTGGTCCGCGCCCTGGCTGGCCTTGAGCAGGCGCCGCGCAAGCTGGAGCTGATTGAGGCAGACCGAATTCCCGGCGTCGAGCGATTTATCGGCATAGGCCAATTGGCCCCCGATGTGCTGGCCTGGCTCTGGCCGCAGCGGCGCTTGATCGACGACGACGCAGTGCAGTTGGCCAAACGGGCCTGGTCGGCTTACTGCGACAGCTCACCGCTCAAGCTCGCGGAACTGGCCCATGGCAATCACCCTGCCCTGCCCTTTCTGGCGCCGGCGTTACGGCGTCAGTTACAGGAGTTGCCGGGTCTCGAGGACGGGTTGTCACTGACTGAACGTTTGTCCTTGAAATATATTACTGAGGTCGGGCCTGTGCCTTTCGGTCGGGTGTTTGCCGAGTTGATGGCCAAGCGCGAGCCACTGCCTTTCCTGGGCGATATGATGTTTCACGCGCTGCTGCGCCCATTGATTGATGGGACGGCGCCGCTGCTGATCGAGACCGAAACGAACATGGAGTGGCCGCGCCGCGTATTGGCGCTGACGCCACTGGCGCAGCAGGTACTGGACGGCAATGCCTGCTGGCTGGACCACGCCAGCCATGAGCGCTGGGTCGGTGGTGTGTGCCTGCGGCCACGGCAACCTCATTGGGCACTGGACCAAGATGATCTGCCCGTCTGGCGTGACTGATGCTGCACGATACGATCAGCGCTTGGGAAACAACCCCACGGCACATGCCACCACCGTCGGGTCGCCTTGATAGACCGCCCGCGGGCTAATCGAAGGCTGGGACGCTCGGCCGTCCACGGCGTGCAGCATGGGCCACTCAGCGATCGGAGAACTGTGTGCCGGATCGACAATTTCCATGCAGCGTCGTAGGGAGGTGAAGTCGGGCGACTGTGACAATGACAGGTGCAGGGTCTGGCTAACCGAGACCGACACTACAGAGCGCTGCGCACATTGCCCGTCATAGATCAGCGTGTGGCGGATCAACGGGTTGTCATGGCAGTACTTGAGCAGGTTGACCTGCCGTGAGTGCACCAGCGCAGTGTTGATGATCAGCAGGTCAAACGCCACAACGCCCGAGCGTGTCAGTGCCTGCAACTCGTCGAACGAACTCAACGGGGCGATGCGGTGATAGCCCAGCTGGTTGAGCATTTTCTCGATCTTGATCCGTTGCAAAAGCTCTGCATCGGCAATCAGAAGGCGTAACGCTTTATTGGACATAGGGTAAACCTGACAGTTGGGCATCCGCGTCGATCATTCAACGCTGAGCAAAGTAACCGTCAGGGGTGAACCCTGACTTTAAGGCGATTCTGAAACGGCAATCAGGGGCACACCGTACTTTTAAGAATCGCCTCAAAGCCTTCGTGCCACTCGCTACCTACCATGGTCTGCGTTCCCTCACCCGACCATGGAATTGCCGTGTTCATGTTTCTACTCAGAGTGGTGCTACTGGCCTGCGGGCTGCTGGTGCTTGCACCCCCGCCTGCCAATGCGGCGCTGAAGATCGAAGGCACCCGCCTGATCTATTTCGGCCAGGACAAGGCCGCCGGTATCAGTGTGGTCAACCAGGCCTCGCGGGAAGTGGTGGTGCAAACCTGGATCACCGGCGAGGACGAATCAGCCGACCGTACCGTGCCCTTTGCCGCCACCGAGCCATTGGTACAACTGGGCGCCGGGGAGCATCACAAGCTGCGCATACTGTATGCCGGTGAGGGCTTGCCCAGCGATCGTGAATCGCTGTTCTGGCTCAATATCATGGAAATCCCGCTCAAGGTCGAAGACCCCAACAGCGTGCAATTCGCGATCCGCCAGCGGCTCAAGCTGTTCTATCGCCCTCCCGCACTCCTGGGCGGCTCGGCCGAGGCGGTGCAGCAGTTGGTATGGAGCAGCGACGGGCGCACGGTGACGGCCAACAACCCCAGCGCCTTCCACCTATCGCTGGTCAACCTGCGAACCGACAGCCAGACACTCAGCGATTACCTGCTGCTCAAGCCTCATGAACGCAAAACCCTGACCGCGCTCGACGCTGTACCCAAGGGCACCACTCTCCACTTCACCGAAATCACCGATATCGGTTTGCAAGCCCGTCATAGCACGGCGCTCAACTGATAAATCACGGGGTATTTGAACCGATGTCACTGACCAAACGCTGTTTACCGCTTCTGGTGTTGGCCTGCGCGGTCTTGCCCGCCACCAGCCACGCACTGGCCTGCCGCGAGGACGGCACCAACTCGATCATCACCCAGGAAGCGCTGGGTACGGCGCTGGCGGTCGCCGCCGACGCACCTAACGGCACTATCATTTGGGAATCAGGCCCGCGCTCGACCAATGTCATCTGCAAGGACGACTACCTCCACGGCCGTGAGGAAGTGTATTTCTACGTCAACCCCGCCAGCGTGAGTATCGGCACCGGGATTCGCGTGGGCATTCGCTACAACAACCAACCGATTACCCAAAGTACCGGCAAGGTCGGTACCGGTTTTTTCTCCGACCGAGGCTGCAATTTGTCCAACTGCGTGGGCTGGGACAAGGCGCGCTTCACCCTCAATTTCAGCGTGTTCATCGAGAAGTACGACCCCACGCCACCGAGCGGCCAGGCCAGCACGCTGACCTCTTACCGCGTGTTCCAACTGGACGGCGTGCGCGGGCTCAACTCACGCCCCAACAGCAACTTCAATTATGTGGTCACTGGCATGAACGATATCCGCTTCGTGCCTTGCACTCCCGAACTGACCATCAGCCCCAGCGTGGTCAACTTCCCCACACCTTCGCGCAAAGCCTCGATCAGTGAAGTCGCCAGCAGCGCAAACTTCAGCCTGAACCTGCGCAAGGGTTGCGACACGCCCTATACCGTCAGCGCACGCTTCGCCACCACGCCGGGCGGCGGCAGTGTGAACAATGGCCTGCTGGTGCCGGACAACAACAGCTCAGTCGGCATCTCGCTATCTCGCGCCGAGAGCCAGCAGCAACTGCCCTTCAATAACTGGTTCACGCTGCAGGAACTGATGGGCCTGGGCCAGAGCCACGATGAATTCCGGGCCGACCTCAAGTGGCGCACCCTACCGATTCCAGGAGCGTTCGATGCTGCCGTGGTGGTGGATATGTACTACAAGTAGGTGATTTTTAAGGATCGTCTTATGCCACCGGCAAAGGCCCAGACGTAAAGTCCGCCGATGCGATTGAAAAGTTATCTGCTCCAGATCAACCCCGTCCTCTCCCGACCCGAAGCAGCCAGAAGGCTGCTTCGTATTTTTGCGAGCGTGCTGCTGGTAGGCATCCTCAGCGGGGTCTATACCTTTTTGCTGTCGACCTTCAACAACGACATCTCCCAGCGCCGCGGCTACATGAGCAGCGCCATTGCCGAAGCCCATACCTTTTTCACCAACCGCCAAGCCCTGCTCGAAAGCCTGAGCCTGTCGGCAGTGCGCAAGCAGTCCAGGGTCTATCCATCCTCGGCCGAAGAACAGCACCTGGAATTGGGCGACACATCGGGCAACCAGTGGAGCATCTGGCTGACCGCACGCATGCGCGACTACCTGAAGGCCAAACAGCTGAACCTACTCTATGTCAACGCCGGCCCCAACCCGCAAGTGATGCGCCTTTACGACGCCACCGCGCAGGTATTGCCGATTTCCAAATGCATGCTCAACCGCCTCAAGGCCCTGCAGCACACCGACCCGGCCACACTTAACGAACTTTGGCTGAGCGACAGGACTGAACAGCACTCGCACCTGTACATCTTCATCCGCCTGGACGAACGCGACCCCGACTCCGGCTGGCTCGGCCTGGAGATGGATAGCCGTGAAGTCTCCTCGACACTCAGCGACCAGAGCGCCGGCGAGTTCATGATGCTCAATTCCCAGGGCATGCTGGTGTTCACCAACAGCACCGATACACAGTTGAGCCAGCAACAGCTGAGGCCCGGCGAAGACAGTTTTTTCGGTTTTGTCGGCAACGGCTGGCTACCCGACCACCTGGTGATTCGCAAACACCTGAAGTCCTCTGAGTGGCAGTTGATGTACTCCATCGACCTGCGTGCAGTGGTCACTGGCCTGTGGAAACAGCTGCTCGGTTCGTTGTTGCTCTGCCTGTTCAGCCTGACGCTGATCGGGCTGGTGATGCGCCGCGTCGACCAGCGTTTTATCATTCCGTCGATCCATCGCATCCAGGCGCTGATCGAAAGCGAAGCCTTCGGCCGCGATGTGATCCAGACCGCTCCTGTGGCCCTCTGCGTGCTGCGCCGCACCGACGGCCAGGTGGTACTGGAAAACGCCCTGGCCCAGCAATGGCTGGGTAACGGGCCGGAGCGCGAGGCGCTGCGCGCCGGCTGGATCGAGCAAGCCTTTGCCAACGGACCTTCCGAGCGCAGTGACTACTTTGAAACCATCGATGGCCGTCACCTGTACCTGAGCAGTGCACCCACCCGCTACAAAGGCGAAGACGTGCTGTTTTGCGCCTTCAGTGACATCAGTGCGCGCAAGCAGGTCGAGGCGGCGCTGGAAGAGGCGCGGCAATCGGCGGACGCAGCCAACGCGGCAAAAACCCTGTTCCTGGCGACCATGAGCCATGAAATCCGTACACCGCTGTATGGCGTGCTCGGCACCCTGGAACTACTGGCGCGCACGCAACTGGATGCACAACAAAAGGACTACTTGCAGGCGATCGAAGGCTCATCGTCGACCTTGCTGCAACTGATCTGCGATGTGCTGGACGTATCGAAGATCGAGGCCGGGCAGTTGGCACTGGAGATGGGCGAGTTCTCTGCGCTGGACCTTGTGCATGAAATCATCCAGGGCTACGCCGCAGCGGCCCACGCCAAGGGCCTGCAGTTGTATGCCTGCTTTGATCCCAAGCTGCCGGAACGTCTGATCGGCGACGTAACGCGCATCCGCCAGATTCTCAATAACCTGCTCAACAACGCGGTGAAATTTACCGACTATGGGCGCGTGGTGCTGCGGGTCAAAGTGCTGGGCCGCGACGGAGAACGCTCCAGTCTGTTGTGGCAAGTCTCGGACACCGGCAAAGGTATCGCCCAGGAAGACCAGGCGATGATCTTCGAGCCGTTTTACCAGAGTGAGGGCAATACCAATGTGGTCGCCGGCACCGGCCTGGGCCTGCCTATCTGCCAGCGTCTGACGGAGTTGATGAACGGCAATATCCGCATGGTCAGCGAACTCGGCCTGGGCAGCAGTTTCAGCCTGATCCTGCCGTTGGAAGAAGCATCTGTTCCACCGATGACACCGTTGCTGGCCGAGACCATTTACGTAGCCTCGCCGATCCCGGAACTGGCAAACGCCATCGCCGGCTGGTTGCGCCGTTGGGGCGCGAGGGCCCAAGCCGGCTTGCCGACGCTGGCGGACACACATCTGCTGTTGCAAGTGCACCCCGGCAGTGTCGACCCGTTGCTGGTGCCCGAGTGGCCCGGGCCGGTGATTCACGTGAGCAGCAACGCCTGCCCCGGCGTAGAAGCCGACGCCGGCGCCTGGCACGTCAACCTCAACCACCTGGGGGCTATTCATCAGGCCGTGAGCCAGGCGCAAGGGCTATGGGTGGCCCGTGCCGATGAGCAAACGCACCGGCGGGATCTGAACAAACTCAACCTGCACCTGCTGGTGGCCGAGGACAACATCATCAACCAGCTGATTTTGCGTGATCAACTGGAAGAACTCGGCTGCACCGTGGAGCTGGCGGCCGACGGTCAGCAAGCGTTGCAGCTCCACACCGCCGGCAACTTCGACGTGGTGTTGACGGATGTGAACATGCCCCATATCAACGGCTATGAACTGGCGCGTGAACTGCGGCGCCAGGGCTGCACGTTGCCGATTATCGGGGCCACCGCCAACGCCATGCGCGGCGAGGCCGACCTGTGCCTGGCCGCCGGCATGAACCATTGCCTGGTCAAACCCTTTGCGTTGCGGGCTCTATTCAACTCCCTGGCGCCTTATGCACGGATCACCCATGAAGCCCCTTAGTATTCTGATTGTCGAGGACCATCCCCTGCAGCATATCTACCTGCAGAACTTGCTCAGCGAGTTGGGAGACTTCCTGCTCGAAACCGCCGAGGATGGCAAAGAAGCGCTGGAGCGCCTGCGCCAGCGGGACTTCGACCTGGTACTGACCGACCTGCTGATGCCCGGCATGGACGGCGTGCAGTTTATCCAGTGCCTGGCCAGCCTGCGCTGCAAGCCGGCGCTGGCAATCATGAGTGCGGCGTCGAGGCGCATGCTGATGGCGGCCAGCCTGGTGGCGAAAAACCTCGATGTGGAAGTGCTTGGCCTGATTTCCAAGCCCGTGAACGCCGAGGCCTTGCGCACCCTGGTCAACCAACTCAGGAACAGGGTGCGCACGCCTACCCCCGAACTGCCCGAGCACATGGACATCGACCGTCACACGCTGGTGCAGGCCATGAGCAGCGGCCAGTTCCAGGCCTGGTTCCAGCCGAAAAAATCCCTGGCCAACGGCCGTATCGTCGCTGCCGAAGCCCTGGTGCGCTGGATGCACCCCGAACAAGGCGTGATGCTGCCTGCCGCGTTCCTGCCGGCAATCAAGGCGTTCGAACTCGAGGAGCGGCTGTTGTGGCTGGTGCTCAAGCAAGCGATCCACGCCCAGGAACACTGGCGCCAGCGCGGCTATGAAATTCCAGTGTCGATCAACCTGCCGACCCACTTGCTCAACAGCCATGACCTGGCCGACCGTTTGCTGGAGTTCGTGCTGCACCACGATGGTATCCCGGGAATGATCTGCTTCGAGTTGATGGAATGTTCGGTGCCGCAGGACATCAGCAATTTCTACGCCGGCGCCTGCCGATTGCGGATCAAGGGGTTCGGTTTGTCCCAGGATGATTTCGGCAAGGGCTACAGCTCCTACCTCAATCTGGTGTCCACGCCATTTACCGAACTGAAGATCGACCAGGCGCTGGTGCAGGGCAGCCACGACAACGAAGGCATCGCCCAGGCATTGGCGAGCATTATCGCGCTGGGCCGCAAGTTGGGTCTGACGGTGGTTGCCGAGGGCGTGGAGACCCCGCAGCAATTGGCGCTGCTGCGCAAAATCGACTGCAATCAGGTGCAGGGGTTCCTGATCTCTCACGCAGTGTCTTCGGACCAATTTCAGCAGCTACTGAACAATGATGGCCCCGCGACATCTCACTAGCTGGCGGCCACGATCATAAGGAGTAAGCTCCATCCAGTGCCGATTTATCCTGCGCCTGCGGAAACCCCTGATGAAGCACAATAACGCGATTCTCGAAGCCTTTACCCGCAGCTCATTGCGCCTGAACAAAGGCTTGATGGTGTTGATGGGAATCGCGTTGCTGCTGATGCTGACCAATTACTGGTCTCTGCACCGGGGCGTCGAAATTCGCTACAGCGCGATGCGCTTTCACTTTGCGCGGCTGATGGAAAACCTCGCAGAACAGCAAACCTACCTCAAGAGCCTGACACACCCCGGCATCCAGGCCGAACTGCTGCACGCCACCAACGTGCAGGTCAGCCTCAAAAGCCGCATGGTCGACAACCGTCGCACGCTGTACGAGGGCCAGAAGTATTCGTTTTCGGTGCCCTTCAGCGTCAAGTTCGATGAACAGCAGATCAGCACCGCCGCGAGGCCGCCGATTTTTGCCCTGGGTGCGCACTTGACCAGCTACTACAGCGCCTTCTGGTCCTCCTCGCCGTACGAGGCGCCGCAAACCTTCCTGCTCAATCGCCAGGCCGACTACGCCATCACCATTCCGTCCGTGGGCTATCAGCACCGGGAAAGCCCCGAGGATACCGACAACCCGGTGGCCCGGGTCAACGCCGTGCAGCAAATCCTTGCACAGGCGCCGCAGCCACTGGAGCAGAATCGGGTGTATTGGCAGGCCGGCCCCGAACCCGAACATTTGCTGGCCTACATCGGCCTGCCACTCGACGCCCAGGGCCAGGCCGTGATCGGCACCCTGCTCGACGTGTCGCAGGTCGACGATGTACAGCGCGCGCTGAATCACTCGGCGTTTGATCGCTTTACCCTGATTGGCCCTGACGGTAACCGGTTGATTGGGCCAGCCAACCAGGCGCAGCTCAGCGATGGTGTGCATTTCACGGCCGACGGCTTTGAATTCAAGGTCACCGAGGCCGGCGACCAGCCCTGGAGCGCGGTCTATGGCCTGAACTACTCGCACTTCTTTCACTCCGCATTGTGGCCGTTGAGCACCATGGCGTTGGTGCTGTTCAGCCTGATTACACTGGGTTGGGCTGGCAGCCGATGGTATCGACGCCAGGTGATCACCCCAGCACAACTGGCCCACGAACGCATCGCCGAAAGCGTGGCGTTCAGCCGCGTGATCATCGACACCGCACCCACTGGGTTATGCGTTGTGCGACGCAGCGATGGCAGGGTATTGATCGAGAACCAGCGCGCCCAGCAGTGGCCGGGCACCTCACGCCTGGTGGAGGCAATGGCCGGTAAGCAAGATGGCGCCGAGAGCGGTGAGACGCACTTGGAGATCGAAGGCCGGCACCTGCAGATCGGCTTTGTGTCGACCCGCTATCAGGCTCAAGACGTACGCCTGTATGCATTCAACGATATCACCCGGCACATCGAAGACGCCCAGGCCCTGGAAGAGGCACGTCATGCCGCCGATGCGGCCAGCGAGGCCAAGACGCTGTTCCTGGCAACCATGAGCCATGAGATCCGCACGCCGCTTTATGGCGTGCTCGGCACCCTCGAATTGCTCGGCCTGACCGACCTCGACCCGCACCAGAAAACGTACCTGCACACCATCCAGCGTTCGTCCGCCACACTGTTCCAACTGATCAGTGATGTGTTGGATGTCTCGAAGATCGAGTCCGGGCAAATGGCGATAGAAGCCGTGGATTTCTGCCCGCTGGACATGCTCGAAGATACCTTGCACACCTACGCCGCCTTCGCCCGGCGCAAGGGGTTGCAGCTTTACAGTTGCATCGACCCGCAGTTGCCGAACTGCCTGATGGGCGACCCGATGCGCATCCGCCAGGTCCTCAATAACCTGGTGAGCAACGCCATCAAGTTCACCGACTTTGGGTGCGTGGTGATTCGTGCCAGGGTGGTGGGCAGCGACGCCAATAATGTCGACCTGGAATGGCAAGTCACCGATTCCGGCGTTGGCATTGCCGAGGCGCAGCAGGCCAAGCTCTTCGATCTGTTCTACCAGGCACCGGACACCGCCAGCGAAGGCGGCACCGGGCTTGGCCTGCCGATTTGCCGGTGGCTGGCGCAGATGATGGACGGCGAAATCCGCGTGGTCAGCGAGCCCGGGCTGGGCAGCAGCTTTACCCTGAAAATGCGCTTGCCACTGTGTTGTGGTGCACTGACCAACCTGCCGCTGATCGAGCCCAGCTCGACGCCGGTGTATGTGCAGGCACCGGTACGCGAACTGGCGCAGGCAATGAGTGACTGGCTCAACCGCTTGGGAATCACCGCCGCCCTGGCCGCGACCACCCAGGACAAAGACAGTCACCACGCGGTACTGGTAGAACTGTTACCCGGCGATCCCCCTAAGCCATGGCCCGGCCAACGTGTGCTCTGCCTGCCCGGTGCACACAGCCCGCCGCTGCACACAGCCCAAGGCTGGGTGGTGGATATGCACGACATACGCACCATCGCCGCCACCGTATCACTGGCGCAGCACGGCAGGCACGAGCAACCCACGGCGACCCGGCCACAAAGCGCCGGGCGGCTAGAGCTGCGCATCCTGGTGGCCGAGGACAACCCGGTCAACCAGGCGATTATCAAGGAACAGCTGGAGGCGCTCGGTTGCTCGGTGAGCCTGGCCGCCAACGGTGAACAGGCGTTGCAGTTATGGCAACCGAAGGCCTTCGACCTGGTGCTGACCGACGTGAACATGCCGTTGATGAATGGCTATGAACTGGCCAGAACCTTGCGTGAGCATGATCCACACTTGCCGATTATCGGCGTGACCGCCAATGCAATGCGCGAGGAAGGCGTACGTTGCCTGGCAGTGGGCATGAACGCCTGGATCGTCAAGCCCTTGAGCCTGCAAACCCTGCGCGATCAGTTGATCAAACTGTGCAAGGTCAAGTCGCCGGTTGAGCCTGACGCCCAAGTATTCGACGATCGCGTGCAACTGTCGGACAAGATGCGCCCGCTGTTCATCAGCAGCGTGCAGCAGGATATGCAGCGCATCGGCGCGGCCCTGGTCCAGCGTGATGCTCATGGCCTCGGCCAATTGCTGCACTCGATCGCCGGCGCTCTGGGCGCAGTGCAGGCGCTCAGCCTGGCCCAGGCCTGCATCGAACTGGAAAGCGCACTTAACCGCGGCAGCCTCGACACAACGCTTGAGCTCAAGGTGAAGACTGTGATGCAGCGTCTGTCGGCCGTTCTGGAGACTCTCCAGCTCGGGCACTCTTCACTCACTTGAACTGGCACTACGGACGGCCCTTTATGAAAAAATTCAACGTGGTAATCGCGGACGATCACCCGATCGTGTTGCTTGGCGTTCGCGAACTGGTAGAGCGTGACATGCGCTTTCAAGTCGTCGGCGAGGCCGTGTGTTCGGCCGGCCTGATCGAGCTGTTGCAGCATCAAGGCGCTGACATCGTGATTACCGACTACAACATGCCGGGCGACTCGCCTTATGGCGATGGCCTGAAGCTGGTGGAGTACCTCAAACGGCACTTCCCGCAGGTACAGATCCTCATCCTGACCATGATCTCCAACCACCTGATCCTCACCCGCCTGCAAGAGCTGGGCGTGGTCGGCATCATCCAGAAAAGCCAGTTGCATACCGAGATTCAACTGGCACTCAAGGCGATCGCCCAAGACAGCGACTATCGCAGCCTGGAGCCGCCAAAGACCTCGGTGATAGAGACCCTCACGGCAATTGACGAGCGCTTTACAAGTTTGTCACCCAAAGAGTTCGAGATCCTGCGCCTGTTTATTTCCGGCATGAGCGTGAGTGACATTGCGCGCCGCCAGAATCGAAGTTCAAAGACCATCAGCGCACAAAAAGTATCGGCCATGCGCAAACTTGAAGTGAGCAGCGACCAGGACCTTCTTGCTTATTGCCTGGAACGTAACATCTTCAACTAACGCATAACTTGCAAGCCATTTCTGGACAATGGCTTCGCCCTTTGTTTTCTGGCTCTTCACTGCTGCAACCGTGCAAATAACCTGCCCGCCCCAGCGCTTATAAGAATCGTCTTATTCGCTCCTACCGCCTCGTCGCCTACTCTTTGCTCGCAGTTCAACAACAGCACTTTTTTTCCAACTAAACCTTACGGACATCATCATGAAGAAGTTTTCCCTGGCTGTTATCGCCTCGGCTATTATCGGGGCCTCCGGCAGTGCATTCGCCGAAGGTGAAGCAGCAGCGCCAACCCTGGGCGGCAGCGGCAAAATCACCTTCACCGGCGTGATCAACAACGACGCGTGCTCGGTGGACGGCGCCAACTCCGACCGCACCATTTCGGTGGACATGGGCAACGTTTCGATCAAGGACATGGGCACCGCGGAAAACCCAACCGCAGGTCGTGTGACCGCCAAAGACTTCAACCTGAACGTCAACTGCAACCAGGGCACCAAGGTCGCCATGATCTTTGACGCCAACAACGGCGGTTCCGGCCTGGTCACCGGCAAAAAAGTACTGGCCCTGAACCCGGGTTCGGCCACTGCACAAAACGTCGGTATTGCCCTGCTGGACAGCAAGGGCAGTCTGATTGACCTCAGCTCGCCAAGCACCGCACGCATTGAAAGCACCATGCACGGTGCCGGTACTGAAGGCGGCGACGCCACCCTGAGCTTCGCGGCCGCCTACGTCACTACCGCAGCGGCGGGTTCGTCGACCGCCGGTCGCGGTGACGCCACCCTGCCGTTCATCCTGCAATACGAATAATTCGGCGCCCCGGGCACCGAACGCGCGAGGCCTTGCGGCCTCGCCATTGTCTTCTGATTACACCGGATAACCCTCATGCCGCCTCGTTCTATCGCCGCATGTCTGGGGCTGCTGGGCTTGCTCATGGCTACCCAGGCCGCCGCCAGCATTTCATTGAATGCCACCCGTATCGTGTTTGACGGTGACCACAAGGAAGCCAACATCACCGTGCGTAACGGTAACCAGGATGTATTGATTCAATCCTGGGTCGACATGAACGACGCCAGCGCCAGCCGTGCACCGTTTGCCGTCACCCCGCCACTGGCCCGGGCATTCGCCAAGGAACAACAACTGCTGCGCATTCTGTATGAGGGCACCGGCATGCCCACGGACCGCGAGTCGGTGGTGTGGCTCAATGTGCAGGAAATCCCCCAAGCCAGCGAATCCGAGAACACCTTGCAGTTGGCCATCCGCCAACGCATCAAGATTTTTTACCGCCCTGCCGGTCTTACCGGCAGCGCGCTGCAAGCCCCTGCACAGCTTGAATGGACGCTGGCCAAACACGGCAGCCAAACCCTGTTGCAGGTGAAAAACCCGACGCTGTACCACGTGTCCATGGCCGACATCAAAGTGCAGGCGGTAGTGGCCAGCGACTCCACCATGATTGCGCCCGGCGAACAAAAACAGTTTGCGCTCAGTGCTCCAGTTGCCAGCGGGCCGGTGCGGTTGTCGTTTTCCAGCATCAATGATTACGGCGCGCAGAATCACTACAGCGCGCCACTGTCTAGCGGCACTGCGCTACCGGCGTATGCGACTGAATCGCGACTTAACCCCTAAGCACTTTCGCTAACTCACAAGCTCACTTCGCGTGCGTGTTTGCGTGCCCGACTGTCCGTCAATCAGGGATGTCATAGGTCTTCGCATGTCTTTTCTTTCCAGCAACAGGCCCGCACGTGGCGTATTGAAGTTGAAGACGCTGTCGCTGGCGATTGCTGCCAGCTTGCCCAGTCTGACCATGGCCGATGACGCTGCGCAAACCTTCAACACCACCTTCCTGCAAGGCTCGCAGTCGCCGGTGGACTTGCAGCAATTGCTCTCGGCCAACAGCGTGCTGCCGGGCAATTACCGCGTCGACCTGTACAGCAACGAAATGCTGGTGGGCCGACGCGATATCGATTTCAAGCGCAACCCGAAAAACGGTCGTGTAGAAGCCTGCCTGACCCTCGACCTGCTCAAGCAACTGGGTATCGACCTGCACCGTTTGCAGGCCGAGGGCAAACTTGACCCGCAGCAGCCGCAGGACTGCTACGCCCTTGCCGACATGATCGAAGACGCCAGCGTGCGCTACGACAGCAGCCGTCTGCGCCTGCTCGCAAGTATCCCGCAGGTGGCGATGCAGCGTGGCTTGCGCGGGTATGTCGACCCACAGTTGTGGGACGACGGTGTGCCCGCCGCTTTCATCAACTACCAGCTCAACAGCAGCCGCACCGCCGGCGACTATAAAACCCGCATTGCCAATAACCTGGGCCTGCGCAACGGCATCAACCTGGGGGCCTGGCGCCTGCGCAACGAGTCGAACCTGAGCGGCGGCACCGATCGCTCGAACACCTTCACCAGCAACCGCACTTACTTGCAGCATGACGTCACCGCGATCAAGGGCCAGTTCAGCGCCGGTGAGATTTTCTCCGACACTGACCTGTTCGACAGCGTGCGCTATCGCGGGGTCAAGCTCGCCTCTGATGATGGCATGCGCGCCGACAGCGAGCGCGGCTATGCACCCGTAATCCGTGGGGTGGCGCAGACCAACGCGACGGTGGAAATCCGCCAGAACGACTACATCCTCTACACCGCCAACGTCGCGCCAGGCCCGTTCGAGATCAACGATATCTACCCCAGCGGCTCCAACGGTGACCTGCAAATCACCGTGATTGAAGCCGACGGCACGCGCCGGGTGACGATGCAGGCGTTCTCCAGCCTGCCGATCATGGTGCGCGAAGGCCAGGTGAAATACAGCGTCTCGGCGGGCACGTTCAAAAGCAATGCCGATGGCCTGGCCTCCCCGCGCTTTCTCAGCGGTACGCTGGCCTACGGCTTGACCAGCAACCTCAGTGGGATTGTCGGTGTGCAAGCCAGTGAGGACTACAGCGCGCTGTCGATCGGTGCCGGGCGGAACACCTCGTTCGGTGCGTTCTCCCTGGATACCACCCATTCGTCCAGCAAGGCCCAGGGGCGAACCTCCCAGGGCAGCAGCGTACGCGCCTTGTACGCCAAGACCTTTGCCGGCACCGATACCAACTTCACCCTGGCCGCCTATCGCTACTCCACCGAGGGCTATCGCACCCTCACCGACCATGTGGAAGACAGCAGCGAAGACCTGCGCGTACGCACCGGCCACTCGAAAACCCGCACCGACCTGACCATCAACCAGAGCATCGGACGCAACAGCGAATTCGGCAGCCTGTATGTGAACGCCAGCGACCAACGCTACTGGAATCGGGGCGGCTCCCAGAGCTTTTCCGCGGGCTACACCGGCAACTGGGGCGACCTGAGCTACAACCTTGGCGTGACGCGCACCAAGCAGATCGTCACCTGGGGCGAGCCGAGCAGCGACACGCTGGTGAACCTGTCGGTGTCTTTCCCGCTGGGCAGCCAGGCCCGCGCGCCACGGGCGTTTGTCACCACCAGCCACCAACGTGGCGATACCACCACCCAAGCGGGCATCAATGGCTACGTGGCCGATACCAGCGACACTTTCTATTCGGTGCAGGCCGGCCACAGTGACACCAGCGGCGACTCAGGCTCGGTGAACGTCAACAGTCGCACCGCCGTGGCAGATGTCAGCCTCGGTTACAGCCAGGGCCAGGGCTACAACTCACAGAACTTCAACCTCGCAGGCTCGGTGGTGGCTCATGCGGGTGGCGTCAACCTGGGGCAGACGGTCAGCGAGACCTTCGCCCTGGCCGAAGTACCAGGCGTCTCTGGTGCCAAGATCAGCAGCTACAGCGGGGTGGAGACCGGGTACAACGGCTATGCCGTGGTGCCCACTGCGCAACCCTACCGGGTCAACTGGATCAGCCTGGACACTCGCGATCTGGGAGGCGACGTGGAAATCACCAACGCCACCCAGCAACTGGTGCCGCGCCGTGGCGCCATCGTGGTGGCGCATTACAGTGGCACTAGCGGGCGTCGCGTATTGTTTGAGTTGTTTGATGCCCAGCATCAACCGCTGTCGTTTGGTGCCTCACTGGAAGACGCCAATGGCAAGCAGTTGGCGATTGCCGATCCGAATGGCAATGCCTTGGCACTGGTGGAAGAGGATCAGGGCACGCTGATCATCAAGTGGGGTGAGCAGCATTGTCGTGCCACCTATGCGTTACCACCGCAGAACAAGGCGCTGAACTATGAGCGCCAGTCACTGGTGTGCACGCCTTGATTGTGCGGGTAATTGCGCTACTGTGCTGACCACGCGCCTACCCTCTGCGAGACTTGCTCATGCGTAACTTGTTATTCGCCAGTGTCTGCCTGTTGACCACCGCTCTGGCAGGCTGCCAGCAAACACCCCCGGCCAACGACCAACTCGATGCAGTGCTCTGGACCCAGACGTCCATCGAACACGAGCTGATCTACCGCCAGCTCTTCGCCAACGCCACCCGCCAACTGGATGTCGCCCTGGCCGACCCGAGCTGGGACGCCCTGCCCTTTGCCCCACGCAACCTGGCCGGCTTGCCCCCGGCCGTGGTGGTGGACATCGACGAAACGCTGTTGGACAACGTGCCCCTCAACGCTCGCGACATCATCAACAATCAGGTCTATTCCTACGATCGCTGGAATACCTGGGTCGAGCAGGCCAAGGCCCAGGCGCTGCCAGGTTCCGTGGCGTTCCTGCAAGCGGCCAGACAAAAAGGTGTCAAGGTGTACTACCTCACCAACCGCGAACACAGCCAGGTCGCGGCCACCGCCAAAAACCTGCGTTTGCGCGGCTTTCCGATTGAGAGCGACGCACAGATCCTGGCGGCCAGCACCCCCATCGGCCACTGCGAAAGCGCGGGCTACGGCAAGCAGTGCCGCCGCCAGTGGGTCGCCAGCCATGCCCGCGTGCTGTTGATGGCCGGTGACTCGCTGGGAGATTTCGTGCAAGCCGAACACAACACCCTGGATGCACAACGCAAGGCCGTCGAACCCTATGTGAATTGGCTAGGCCAGCGTTGGTTCCTGCTGCCCAACCCGAGCTACGGCAACTGGTATAGCGCGCCGTATGGGGATGATGAGAGCTTGCCGTTTGCGCAAAAACGCAGGCTCAAGCAGCAGGCATTGCTGTTGCAGGAGTAGGTGGAACCTCTGCCATGATGATCGTTCCCACGATCTGCATGGGAATACATTCTGTGACGCTCCGCGTCACCTTGTGCAGTGCGTGGCGCTTGCGAGGCGATGGGACGCGGAGCGTCCGGGGCGGCATTCCCACGCAGAGCGTGGGAACGATCCGCAGAGTGACGGGTGTGATCACACCGCCCTGGCCGCAATCGCCTCCACCTCCACCAACGCCCCCGGCAACGGCAACGCCACTACTTGCAACGCGGTGCGCGCCGGTTTGTTTGGCTGTTCGGGCGTGCCAAAGAACTGGGTATAGCCGCGCTGCAACCCGGCAAAATCCAGCTTGCCATCGGTCTCTTCGGCGCCGACCAGAAACACCCGTAACTGCACGATGTCGCCCAGGTCCAGGTCGTGTTGGCGCAGGATCTGGCGCAGTTTGTTGAACACTGAAACGCTCTGCACTTCGGTGTCGCCATACACCCCAGGCACCTTCGGGTCGGCGGGGTCCGGCAGCGTGCCGCTGACAAACACCAGGCTGGCCGAGGCCGGCACGGTGACGGTTTGCGAGATGGGGAACTCGCCGACGCTGGTGCGTTGGATGCTGTCGCTCATGGTGAGGCTCCTCAGGATGCGGCCAACGCCGCGAGTTGGTGTTGTTGGGTGATGCGCTCGGCCAGTTGCGCGACCACATGGCGCGCCGAGTTGGCTGCCGATTCCTGCCATATACCCACGCCGCTCTGCACCAGGCCGTCGCCGGCGAAGTACACCCGGCCATGGGGCTGTTCAAGCAGGGCGTGGGCCTCGGCGGGGAAGTGTTCACGTTGCAACCACGGGCCTTCGCTGTAGGGGATCTGCTCCCAGGACACTGCCAGAGGACTGCGCAAGTGCCTGGAGTAACCTGAATGCAACAGCTCCACGGCTTGCCGGGAAGCGGCGTACTGCTGATCGAGGGGCTGGCCGCCAAACACGTCGGCGCCCTCGCCGGTCACGTAACCGGCCACCAGCACGCCTTCGCGGGTGTTGAGGTCGTTGCTGGGGTACCACAGCAGGCGCGCCGGGTGCTCGATCCACGACAAGCCGCCGTAGGTACGGTAGTCGGTCTCCCAAAAGCGCGGGGATTGCCAGGCCACCTTGGTCGCCTGGTCGCTGCGGGTGCTGAGCAGGGCCGCCTTGACCGGCGCGCTGAAGTCCGTATCGAGCTTGGCCAGCAGGGGCAGCGGCAAGGTGGAGACCAGAAAGTCGGCACGCACCACCTGTTCACGGCCACTGTGCTGGTCGTGGTAAGTCACCGCCACGCCGTCCTCCAGCTGGCGGATCTGCCGCACCTGGGCGCCCAGTTGCACCTGCTCCTGCACGCGTCGGTAGAAGGCCTCGGTGATACGGTCCATGCCGCCCACTGGCTGGAACATGGTGGCCGAAAATTCCGGGAACTCGGTGTGCAGTAAAGCCCCCCAGAGTTCCGGGTGCAGCAACCGCTCTAACGTCAACGGCCTGCGGCGGTCGGGCAAGGCGCCAGGGTGGGCGGCAGATTCAAGGTGCCCGGAGCGAAGGGTGCCTTCAAAAGCCAACTCTTGGGACAGGTCACCGTACACCTGCAAAAAACCGAGCAGGCGTGTGCGCTCTTCGCCACTTAATACATCATCGAGAGCGTCGCGTTGCACCGCTTTGGCCAGCAACCCCGACAGATGCCCGCGGGTATCGTTGAGCGCCTGGCCGACACTGAACGCCGCTTGGCTGAGGTCCGGCCGCACCTGGGCGCCATGGCTGCTGTTGACCAGCACTTCCAACGGCACGCCAAGCTCACTGCAATAGTCGAGGATCGTGCGGTGCTGGCTGGGGATGCGCGCCGGCCCGGCGTTGAAATACTGGCCTGGGTCAAACCCCACCGTCTGCGAGCGACCGTCCTTATAGTCCACGCGGTCGCCGTTACGCAGGGTCCAGGTGCGGCCACCCACGCGCTCGCGGGCCTCCAGCACCTGCACACTGAAGCCGGCGCGTGTCAACTCCAGCGCAGTGACCAGCCCGGCAATTCCGGCGCCCAGCACCAGAACCCGAGTGCCCTGCCCCAGGTCGTCCTTGAGTTTCAGCGGTTGCGGTCGGCGGTGTGACGATGGGCCCAGACCCAACACCGCCAATGCGTCCTTGACCGCCTTCTCACCGCCGACTGCGGCAATACTCGATAGCGCTTCACGTCGTGTCAGTCCCATGTCGATGCTCCTAGTCCGGCAGGCCCGGTGGGTTGATCAGCGACTTGTCGACGCGCTCGACATCCAGGCCCCAACGTTGCAGCACCTGCTCGTATTGGCCGCCGACAATCGCGCCCTGCAGTGCCGTGTGGATCGGCTGCACCAGGCCGTTGTCCTTGCGCGTGGTCACCGCGATATCCGCCTGCAACGGCCAGCCACCATTGACGGTGCCGACACGCTTGATGCCGCCGGTGATCGCTGCCGAATAGGCATACACCGAGTTCGGCCCGAACAGTGCGTCGCTGCGCCCAGACTGCACCGCCAGTTGTGCGGCGGCCTGGTCGTCGAAGTACTGCAACAACGCAGGTTTGAGGCCGGCTTTCTCATTGGCCTCGTTCCACGCCAGCAGGACTTTTTCCTGGTTGGTGCCGGAGCCGACGATGATCTTCAGCCCGGCAATATCCGCCGCCTGCTTGATCTCACTGATCTTGCTGGTGCTCTTGACGTAAAACCCGAGCACATCCTGGCGGTAGGTGGCGAAGTCGAAACGCTTTTTGCGCGCCTCGGTCACGGTGACGTTGCTGATCACCGCGTCGTATTTGCCCGAGCTGACGCCCAGGGGCCAGTCTTCCCAACTGGTCTGCACGACGTTGAGTTGCAGGCCAAGGCTGTCGGCTACCAATTGGGCGGTGTCCGCCTCGCTGCCGATGGTGGTCTTGTCGTCACTGGCCAGCAGCGCCAGCGGTGGCCCGGCTACACCTGACACGGCCACGGTGAACTTGCCCGGCTGGGCGAACTTGAAGCCCGGCGGGATCTGCGCGATGGCCGCTTCATTGCGTGGCGCATGGATGCGCGGGCGATCGGGGCTGAGGTCGACCTGTTGCACGGCAAATGCGCTGTGGGCAGCGGCCCCGGCAATTGCCAACAGGACGACACGGGCAGTGGTGATAAACATGGGCAGTCACTCCTTGAACTAAAGCACTTTGCCGAGAAAGGCCTGGGTGCGGGGATGTCGGGGTTGGCGCAGGATCTGTTCGGGCGGGCCTTCTTCGATCAGTTGGCCGTCGCAGAGGAACACCACGTGGTCGGCCACTTCGCGGGCAAAGCCGATCTCATGGGTGACGATCACCAGGGTCACGCCCAGTTGGGTCAGGCCCTTGATCACGTCCAGCACTTCACCCACCAGTTCCGGGTCGAGGGCCGAGGTGGGCTCGTCGAACAGCAGCACTTTGGGGTCGAGCGCCAAGGCCCGGGCGATGGCGACGCGTTGCTGTTGGCCGCCGGATAGCTGGCGCGGGTAGGCGTCGGCCTTGTCCGCCAGACCGACCTTGGCGAGTAATTCATCGGCCTTGTCACGGGCCTGCAGCCGGCTCCAGCGCTTGTGCGCCAGGGGCGCTTCGGCGATGTTTTCCCAGGCGGTGAGGTGGGGAAACAGGTTGAAGTTCTGGAACACGAAGCCCACGTCGATACGGCGCTTGAGAATCTCGCGTTCGGTGAGTTCAAAAAGCAGCTCGCCTTTGCGCCGATATCCGACGTACTCACCGTCGATGGTGATATGCCCGCTGTCGATCTTCTCCAAATGGTTGATGGTGCGCAGCAAGGTGGACTTGCCCGAGCCGGACGGCCCGAGGATCACCGTGACCTTGCCAGGGTCAATGCTCAGGTCGATATGATCGAGTACCTGCTGGTTGCCAAAGCGCTTGCCCACGCCCTGGATCTGAATGCGCCCGGCGCGTGCTTCAGGCATGGGCCTTCTCCTTGAACCAGCGGCGCACGCGCTGCAACGGCGTGGGTGGCAGCACCCGCGCGGTGCCCCGGGCGAAGTGGCGCTCGACGTAGTACTGGGCGCTGGTGAGCACGGTGGTGATGATCAGGTACCAGACCGTGGCGACGATCAGCAACGGGATCACCGCCTGGGTGCGGTTGTAGATGACCTGCACGGTATAGAACAGCTCGGGCAAGGCCAGCACGTAGACAATCGAGGTGCCCTTGACCAGGCCGATGATTTCGTTGAACCCCGACGGCAAGATCGAGCGCAGCGCCTGGGGCAGGATGATCCGGAAGATGCGTCGAGAGGCCGGCAGCCCCAAGGCCGCCGCCGCCTCATGCTGGCCGGCATCCACGCCAATCAGCCCACCGCGAATGATCTCCGCCGCGTAGGCCGCCTGCATCAGGCTCAAGCCCAGGACGGCCACGGTAAATTGGCTGAGCACATCCACCGTCGACCACTCGGCGAACACCAGGTCGGTGAACGGCACGCCTAGCACGATGTGGTCGTACAGGTAGGCAAAGTTGTAGAGGATGATCAGCACCAGCAGCGCCGGCATCGACCGGAAAAACCAGATATAGCCCCAGGCCAACGCCGCCAGCAACGGCGAACCCGACAGCCGCGCCAGGGCCAGCGCGGTACCCAGCAGGATGCTGAACACTGTGCTCAACAGCGTCAGCAGCAACGTCTGGCCCAACCCGCGCAGCACCGAGGGCGAAAAGAACCACCGGCCGAACACCCCCCATTCCCAGCGCGGGTTGGTGGCCAGGGAGTGCACGATGGCGAGTAATACCAGCGCGGCGAAAATCGACCCGGCCCAGCGCCAGGGGTGCCGGGCCGGCACCACGCGCAACGCCTTGATTGGCGTGGCGGCACGGCGCTGGCGCAGCGGTTGGGCGCTGACTTCATCCAGCAGGTCATAGGGTTTGGCGACAATGGGCATGTTCTTTTCCTCGCAGGCCTCAGAAGGCGTAAGTCAGCCGGGTGTAGTAATACCCACCGGTAAAACCGTAGGGCGAATAGGTGCCGTAGCTGGCAACCATGGTGCTGCTCGGCACCCCTTGTTTCTTGGGATAGAGGTCGAACAGGTTCTTGGCGCCGATGGCAATGTTCAGGTCTTTGGTGAGGCTGTAGCCCAGGTCGAGGTCGGTGATCCAGCGGGCGTTGTAGACCCGGTCCAGGTCACGATTGGCCGATGAGTTCACTTCCTTGTACGAGCCGTAGCGGGTCAGGGCCAGGTTGAGGTTGAAGCGTTCGATACTCCAGTCACCACCCAGGATCAGCTTGGTGTTGGGTTGCACGCCGGTGATCAGGTTGCGCGCCTGGCGGTCCATCAGGTCGTAGGAGGTACCAAGAATGTGGGTGGATTCCTTGTAGTTGAGGATTTGGGTCTGGTTCCAGTTGAACGCGGCGGTCCACTTCAGCGCGCCGAACGCGCCCAGGTCCTGGTTGTAGCTGCTGACCAGGTCCAGACCTTTGGTGCGGGTGTCGGCGCCGTTGATAAAGTACTGGCCGCCGGAGGTGGAGTTGATGCCGTTGTTCTGCAACACCTGGGTGACTTCCGGGCCCAGCAAGGTGCCGGTAAGGGTGATGCGGTCACGCAGGTTGATCACGTAGGCATCGGCGGTGAAGCTCAGGCGGTCGGTGGGCGTGAGCGTGAAACCAAGGCTGAAGTTGGTGGAGCGCTCGGGCTTCAACGCCTGCGCGCCTAGCGCCTGGGCCGCCGCCGAGCCCACGGGGAGCACGCCATAGTTGATCGACTGATACACCCCATCGACGACGCCATAGGTGGTGGAGCGCGCACTGAACAGACTGTTGGCCAGGGACGGCGCACGAAAGCCATTGCTCACGGTGGCACGCACCGCGAACTGCGGGGTGAAGTCGTAGCGGGTGGTCAGCTTGCCGCTGCGGGTGGCGCCCACGCCCTCGTTGTAATGCTCATAACGCACCGCCGTGCCAACGTACCAGTCCGGCATGGGGTTGAAACCCACATCCACGTAACCGGCCAGGCTGTTGCGTGACGCGCTGCTTTCTTCGTCCGGTGAAATACCGTTGGTGACCTGTGCCCCGGACGACGCACAGTTACCCGGCGCCACGCAGTAACCGCCATTGGCATAAGACGCGTAATCGCCGGCTTGCACCTCGTAAGTGTCGCGCCGATGCTCGAAGCCATAGGACAGGTCCAAGGGCTTTTGCAGTCCGATGTCGAAGCCACGCTTGAAGTCCAGGTTGGTGGTCAGCTCGGTGGAAATCCAGGTACCGGAGGTGAAGCTGTTCGGCGTGGCTTCGCCCAGGGAAGGGTTCTGGTTGTGGGTGGTGCCCTGCTCCGCTTCGTTGCGCCCATAGGTGGTAGACAAGTCCCAGTCCCACTCGCCCACAGTACCCTTGCCACCAAACGCCGCCTGGAAGTCGTCCTCGTCGATGTACCAGGTCGGGGTGTACCCGGCCGGGTAACCGTTAGGCCCGGTGGTGATGGTGTTGGTGATGGTCGGCAGACGGAAGTTCTGCCCCTGCTCGGCCTTGCGTCGCGAGTAGGTGGCAAAGGAGTAGAGGCTGAGGCTGTCGTCGATCGGCAACTCGGCGTTGTAGCCCAGGGTCAGCAGGTTGGTCTTGGGCGTACCGTAGCCGCCATAGGTGGACTTGCCCGCCAGGCCATAGGCTTGCTCATAGCTGTAGCCGTTGGCGCTGGCCTTGTTGTCATCGTTCTGGCTGCGTGCATCCAGGGCCAGTTGCACGATGCCGCCGTTGCCGATTTCGAAGCCCTTGTTGAGGCTTTGCTGCACGGTCTGTTTCTTGCCGTCGTAGCCAAGGCCCGCGTGGGTCACCGAGGTACCGCGGGTGTCGGCCTTGAGGATCACGTTGATCACCCCGGCAATGGCGTCAGACCCGTATTGGGCAGCCGCACCATCGCGCAGCACTTCGACATGGTCGATGGCGCTGATGGGGATCAGGTCCAGGTCAGCCGGCGCCGCGCCGGTGTTGATGCCGTTGATATTCAAGGTGGCACTGGTGTGGCGGCGCTTGCCGTTGACCAGCACCAACACTTCGGCGGCGCTCAAACCCCGCAGGTTCGGTGCCCGGGCAATGCCGCTGGCGTCCCAACCGGTTTTTTCCGGCAGGGTCAGCGAAGGGATCACCGCGCTCAACGCCTCCATCAACCCGGGCTTGCCGGTGTTTTGCAATTGCCGGGCGCTGACCACGTCAATCGGCACCGGGCTGCTGGTGACCGTGCGCTGCTCGGCGCCACGGTTGCCGGTCACGACGACCGTCGACAAGGTGCTGTCATCCTGGGCCTGGGCTGCTGCGGCGAACAGCGACAGGGTCAGGGCAGCAGTAGGTTGCAGAATTTGCTTCATATCCATTCCCAGCTTTTTCCAAATCGCAAAGTCGGGCAGGCATGCGCCTGGCGCGACGTGGCCGGTAGTCAAAGGGGCGATGCGGCTTGGGCTAGGTGTGGGGCAAGCGAGGGGTTTGCAGTGGCAACATACGTTGAGCTCCCGTCCAACGACTCTGCTGCGGCGGGATGATTACCCGATCAGGCGCGCAGAATCTGAATCACGCTGGGTACCATCCGAGGTCAGGGGTAGGCTGTTGGGATCAAACATAACGGAATGGATTTTAAAAATATAATGCTATTTGGGCATAAGCTAATATTCTGTACTTTCATTATTTATAAAAACAATTATTCATAAAAATGATTTTTAATCTGAGCGCGCAGAACGCTCAAAGTGTGGGAGGGGGCGTGCTCCTGATGACTGTGGGCCAGTCAAAATGCATTTACTGACACGCCCCATCGCAACGGTAACTACGGACGGTAACCACGATGCGAAGCGAGCCGCTCTTGATCTTGATCTGCTTTTGATCTTAAGCGCCCCGTCAAACCACGCTGGCCGGAATTCGACAGGGATTTGGGGGGTAAACCGGCAGGGATGCCGGTTTAGCCGTCCCGCGCCATGGATGGCGCGTGGCGGCGGCCCCACAAATCACTGGCGGATTACGGGCACACCGAGCCAAAGCGAGGTGCCGAGTGGTGGGGCAAGAGCGTTTTGCTTACTTTTGCGCTTTTCAAAAGTGAGACGCCGTCAGGGCGGAACCCTAAGTGGCCGTTACCGCAGGAATGGATATGTACCCGGTATAACTGCGTCGCCTGTTAGGCCGCCTTCGCGAGCAAGCCCGCTCCCACAGTTTGATTGCGGAGTGTCAGGTAGATAGGTGTCGGCTGGTAGGCCGTTATCGCAGGCAAGCCAGCTCCCACATTTTTGATCGCGGGGTGTCAGGTTGATAGGTGTCGGCTGGTAGGCCGTTATCGCAGGCAAGCCAGCTCCCACATTTTTGATTGCGGAGTGTCAAGCCACCATCGGGAGCGAGCCCCCTCCCACATGGGTACTCGGTGCAGCCAGGATCATTGAGCAGGGCGCAACAGCTGCATCTGCTGGCGATAATCATCCGTCACCTGCCGCGCCTGGCTGCTGCTGGTAATCACCCTCGGCGTAATCAGCACAATCAGCTCCGTGCGGTCCTTGGACTTGCTGGTATTGCCAAACAACCAGCGCAACCCCGGAATCTTCCCCAGGTAAGGCACGGCACTGACGCTCTCAGCGTTGTCTTGCTTGATCAACCCGCCGAGCAGCACCGTCTGGCCACTCTGCACCGCCACCTGGGTGGACACCGAGCGCGTGGAGATACGCGGGTTCACCGGCGTCTCACTGTTCCCCGTCGGGTTCTGGGCGTCACTGACCTGTTGTTGGATATCCATGTACACCAGCCCACCCGGATTGATGCGCGGCACCACATCCAGAATCACCCCCGTCTGCACATATTCCACACTGCTCAAGGTGGTGTCGGCGTCCCCGGTATTGACGGTGGTCTGGCTGATGGGAATGTTGTCCCCCACCTGGATCTGCGCCGGCTGGTTGTTCATCACCACCAGGGATGGCGCCGACAGCACCTGGGTGCGGCCGTTGGTTTCCAGGGCGTGCAGGGCCACTTGCAGGTTGGAGCTGACGAAGGAGTAGAACAACGAGTCCGCCGCCCCCAGCCCTGCCCCGCCACCGCCCAGGGCGCCTTGGCTGCCGGAGGCATTGGCCACCGTAGTGCTGGTGGAATTACCGGCCAGGCGGCCCAGGTACCACTGCACCCCCAGGTCCAGTTCGCCGGTGAGCTTGACCTCCAGAATGCGGGTCTCGATCTGCACTTGCAGCGGTGGGTTGTCGAGGCGTTTGATCGCCGCTTCGATTTCTTTCCATTGCGCCGGGCGGGTGCGCACCAGCAGTTGGTTGCTGCTCTTTTGCGCGGTGATGCGCGTGCCCGCTTCGAGGTCGCTGGTGGGCGATGCCTGGGTGTTTTCGGCAGGCTCGGATTCAGGTTCTTCGGCTGCGGGCACCGGGGCGCTCGCCTGCAAACCGGCACTGGTGGATGAGGACAAGGTGGTGGTACGCAACCCCGGCGCTACTTTCGCCGGGGCGTCATCCTTGATCGCGCCGTTGCCGTAGATCTGCCGCAGGTACTTGGCCAGATCAGCGGCCTTCATATTGCGCACGTCGTACACATACATCTGCGGCTCGTTGCCGCCGCCCTCGTCGATGGTGCGGATCCAGTCGCCCACTTCGCTGAGGTACTGGGGCTGGGAAGAAATCGCCACCACCGAGTTGGTGCGCTCGACCGGCAAGAACCGCAGCATGCCGGCCAGGGGTGTGCCACTGTCCGCGCCGAACATGGCTTGCAGCTCGGGCATCAGCTCGGCCACCGAGGCGCGTTGCAGGCCGAACACCGCCACCGACATGCCCTTGAGCCAGTCCACGTCGAAGGTGTCGATGGTGTCCTGGTAGTTGGCCAGTTCGTCGGGCGTGCCGGCCAGGCTCAGGACATTGCGCGCCGGGTCCACCAACAAAAAAGCGTTTTCACGAGCGAAGGGTTTGAGCAGTTTCTGCATCTCGGTGGCCGAGATATAGCGCAGTGAAAACAGACGTGCCGAGAGGCCGCTGGCCGGTTGCGCCACGCGCATCTGCGGCACCAGCTTGCCCGCCACGGCCTGGTTGGCCGGCAGGATCACATAGCGGTTGCCCTGTTTGATCATGGCGTTGTCGGTCCAAGACAGCAGGGTTTCGAGAATCGACAGCGCTTGCTGTTTGTCCACGGGCTTGGAGGTGGAGAAGCTGACCGTGCCCTTCACGCCCTCGGCGATGCTGTAGTTCTCGTGCAGCAGGTCGCCCATCACGCTGTTGATCACGGCCTCGATGGGCTGATCGGCGAAGTTGAACACGATGTCGCCGCCCTGCTCCGGCACGTTTACGGGTGCCGCGGGCTGGCGCACAAACGCTTGATTGCCACGAATGAGCTGGCGCTGCGGCGGAGCCTGGGTGGCAGGTGGAGCGGTTTCGGCCACAGGCGCCTGAAGCGGCGGGCGTTGTGCGCCGGTGCCCTGCAGGGCCTCGTGCAGCAGGTCGTCGTCCGGGTCGAGGGTGTCGGGCAAAGATCCACAGCCGCCCAGGGAGACGGCGGTAGCCAGGCAAAACAGCGAAGTGCGCATATCGATCAAGGGAGAGACTCGCGGGGATGTGAGTTCAGGGGTAACCGCTTACCGTAGAGGCTCAGGGTCTGGGTGCGCCCGTCCAGGGCGAAACGGGCGTATTGCGGGGTCAGGTGTTCCAGGCGCCAGCCGTTGGGCAACGCCTGGCCCAAGCGTACCGTGAGCGTGGGGCCACCGGCTTGCTTGAGCATGGCCATTTGCAGGTTGCCGGTGATCATGATGCCGCTGAGGGTCAGGTTGGCCAGGCTCGCCACCTGGGTTTTACCCACCTCCCGGTCCGGGCGGCGATCCGGGCTGAACAGCGGCGCTTGCCAGGTACCGGCAAGGTCTTGCAACGCTGGCGTGGGAGCGGCCTGCACCTGGAACGAGGGTGGCGCGTGCACCGGTGCATCGGGTAACCACCGGGGGGCGTCGCCGATGCTGCTGAGGATCATCGCCATCAACAGCCCCAAGAGCCCGGCCACGCCGAGCCAGCCCCATTCAAGAGGACGCAAGGGGCCGATCATGGTGCCACCCGCGCCGGTTGCAGGTAGCCGCGCACCAGCAGTTGCACCGCCAGCTTGCCTGCCCCGCCACTGGCTGGCGCCTGTTTGTCGCGACGAATATGCAGCTCATCGACGAACAGAAAAGGCGGCTGATATTCCAGCCCATGCAGGATCGCGGTCAGCGGTTCGATGGCGCAATTGAGCGTGAGGCTGACCTTGACCTGACGATAGGGCTCGCTGTCGTTTTGTTCAGGCGTGATCGGCTTGCGCTGGGTGAGGTTGCAGCCGCCGCCGAGGTTGGCGTGGCTGTTGATCAGGTCGGCAAGACGCTGCATCAGGTCGGCGGCGACCACGTCCGGGTCGTCCCCCGGCAACAGGCTGGCGCTGCTGGCCGGGTCTTGCTGTGCTTGCGCCAGCTGTTCGCGCAAGGCATCGCCCTGGCGTATGACGCTGGCATAGCGCTGCTGCTGTTCACGCAACTGTTCGGCCTGTTCACCCATGGCCCGCAGCGGCCCGGCGAACCAGCTGTCGATCAACAGCCAATAGGCCGCGCCGAGCACCAACGCCAGGGTCAACAAGGCGGCGCCGCGGCGTTCACGGGGTGTGAGGGGTCGGCGCATCGGCGGCCTCCTGGCGTAAGTGGGCACGCAAGGCAAACTGGTCCTTGCCGCTGCGTGCGTCGGGTTGGATCACCCCTTCGAACTGCGCGTTGTCCAAGCGCTGGCAGCCTTTGATGCGGCTGATCAGGCCACTGGCCTTGGCGCTCTGGCCGGAGAAACTCACCTCGCCGTCCTTGACGTCCAATTGGTCGAGCCAGGTGTCGGCGGGCAGGCAACTGGTCAAGTCATTCAGCAGCGCGGCCAGGGGCGGTTGCGCCCGTTTACGCTGGCTGAGGTACTGCGCCGCGCCACGGGTGTTGAGCAGTTGCTGGCGCAGGGCGTGCACCTGGGCGACCTCGGCTTTTTGCTGTTGGACAGTGGCGTGCATGCTGTCGAGTACCCGCTGGCGGTCGTTGAGCCACAACAGCATCGCCGCGATCAGCAACGCGCCGCACAACCACGGCAGGCTGCGCTGCAATTGCTTGCCGGCAGGCCGCGAACGCGGGCGTAACGGCGCGGGCAGCAGGTCGATACCCAGGCCCGCCACATCCACGCGGTGTGGGTACAGGCCGAGGCTGGCGCAGTCAGTGAGGACCTGGTCAAGGCGCTCGCGCAGGATCGCCACCACCCTCACCTCCAGGTGGCTGGGTGTGCGTCGCTCCTGACGGGCGACGAAGTAGAGCTGCTCGGCGTTGAACGGGGTATAGCGGTCCAGTTCATAGCCAACCACCTCCACGAGGTTGCGCGCGGCAGCCAGAGGCAGTTGCACGCTTTGCTGCAACACGGCATCAGGAGCAAGCATCAGCACCTGGCGCGCATTGCCTGGCAACACTGGAGCCGTCAGCGGCCAGTGATGAACCTGCTCAGGCGGTTCCTGGAACGCCAGCCACTTCGGCACACAGCCGCGTAACTCCGTGAGCCACAGGCGCCAGCCTTGTTGCAGCAGGCTGCCGCGCCAGTAGCGGGCAATCGGTTCGAGTTGAATCATTCTTGCCACCGCACCACCCGATAGGGCTGTGCGCTGTCCTCCGCAGGGCTCAATAAAAGGGTCAGTCGCAGGCGTGCCTGATAGCCGCCGGGGCGCTCGGCGCGGCTGTCGATTTCCACGACCTGGCCGGGGTCGACGCCCTCGGCGTCCTGGCGTGGCAGGTTCAACGCCTTGCGCATCAGGGGGCTGGCGAATGCCGGAGCGGGCCGGTCGAAGTCGCTCCACAAGGTGATGTGCGGCAGTAGTTGGCTGTAGAGCGCCGGGGTCATGCCGGGAAGTTGACGTACCTCCTCCAGCACCCGAAACGGCGCCAGGCCCTGATGGCGGCGAGTCTCAAGGGCCTTGGCCAACTGCTGGGCCTGAACCGGTGTTGCGCCGCAGGCCAGGGCCAGGCGCGTGAGGTCCTGGGGGGCGGCGTTGACCAGGTACAGCTTGCCGCGCTCACTGCGCACACTGACCTGCAAGCGGGCATCGTCGAAGGTCAGCGCAATAGGACGCCCGTCCGCCACCCACTGCCCTTGCGCCATGACCTCTGCGATACCGGCCTGGGCGGCCAACAGTGTCTGAGTGTGCTGGCGCAGCCATAGCGCCTGGCGACTTTGCAGTTGCACCCACCCGGCCAGGCCACCCAGCAATACGCTGAGCAAGGCCAGCACCCACAACACCAGCAACAGGGCCGCACCGCGTTGGCGCTTCATTCTTCGCTGCTCGCGCTGGACAGGTTCAGGCGCAGCGCAACCACCTGGGCGACCCATGGCACCGGCCCGTCGACAGAGGCGTCGATACGCACCGCAGTGGGCAGGCGCCGGGGCCAGGGCCACGGGCTCAACCAGTCGGTGGGCTGGCCCAGTGGCGAGACACCGCGATAGCTGAACTGCAGCGCCTCGACGTCATGCAAAAGCACCTGCGGCTCATCGCGCTGCGCGTTGGCGTGGGAGGCCCTCTGCGAAAAAGCCACCTGCAGATCCTGCCCGACCCGTTGCAGGGTAAAGCGCTGGATACCCCCGCCCAATACACTGGGCAAGGTCGCCACAAACTGCAGACGTTCAGGCGTGCCGATAAAAAAACCTTCGGCGTGGCTGTCATCGTCAGTGAGCTTTAGCGGCAGCGCCTCGCTGATCGAGGTGCGCAAAAACTGTTGGGCGGCGCGCATTTCATCCAGGCTGACGGTGTAGGCCTGGGCCTTGGCCACCGCCCGATTGGCCCCCAGCAACGCTGCGCTCACCAGCAGCAACAACACCGACAGCAAGCTGAGCACCACGAGCACTTCCAGCAGCGTGAAGCCCTGCTCCCGGCGCTTCACAGGCGCGCCTTCAAGGTGCTGAAGTGCGCCTGATGCGCGCCTTCACGCACGTTAAGGTCGAGACGAAACAGGTGCGGCTGTTGGCGGGTACTGGTCAATTGCCAATGGATACCCTCGAGTTCGCCTTGGCGGGTTCCCTCCGTCAGCGGGCCGGCGGCTTCCTGGTCCAGCACCGTGAGCGCGGCATGGTTGAGGCGGTCGCTGCGGGCCACCTGGGACAAGGCGCGCGCGCTCTGGCCGAAGGCAACCAGCAACACGCTGCTGCACACCGCCATCAACGTCAGGGCGGCGAGCATTTCCAGCAAGGTGAAACCGGCCTGGTGCTTCATGGCAGCGCCTTGAACTGCACACTGCCGGTAAGCCAGCCAATGTCGATACGCCAACGACGGCTACCGTTGGCCAGCAGCAGGTTACCGCCGGTAGAACTGCCGTCGGGATAGAACACCACGGCGGACCCTGCCTGCTCGGCACTGTGCAAGGTCACTTGCACCTGCGCTGGCCACTGCTGTGACGCACGCCCTGGAGCCTGGAATGTGCGGCCCTGGAGGTCGAATTGAGTGCGCGCCACCTGGCCGCTGACGATGGCGCTCGCCCGCGTGGCGCGCAGTGCCTCGACCATCTGCGCGACCACCCGGCGCTCCTTGGCCACCTGCAGCCCTTGCCGTACACCCAGCCCCAACAACCCCGCCGCAATGCCGATCAATAGGATGACCACCAGCATCTCCAGCAGGGTAAAGCCTCGCTGGGCCACGGGCGGGTTATTCCCAGTTGCCCAGGTCGGCACTGTAGCCCTCGCCGCCGGGTTGGCCATCCTGGCCGTAGAAGATCAGGTCGAAGGCACCGTGCTCACCGGGGAAGCGATAGCCGAACCCATGGCCGAACGGGTCTTTCAACTCCGAAGGCTTGGCGTAGGGGCCGGCCCAGTTGGACGCACTGGCCGGCTTGTCGAGCAGCTGTTGCAGGCTGTTAGGCGGCGCACCCACGTCCAAGGCGTAGCTGTCGATCTTCATGCTCAAACTGGCCAGTTGCGCCTTGCCCGCGCCGTACTTGCCCTTGTCCACATTGCCACCGACCTGGCGCACCACAATGGTCGCGACAATGCCCAGCAGCACGATCACCGCCAGCATTTCCAAGAGGGTGAAGCCGCCTTGGCGGTGTCGGGTTTTCATCGGTTCTGCTCCTTGAAAGTTCATATATGGCTGGTGAGGCTCATCAACGGCAGCATGATCGCCAGCATGATCACCGCCACCAGCACCGCCATGACCACGGTCAGGGTCGGCACCAGTGCCGCGAGCAAGCGTTCGATGGCGCGCTTGGCCTCGACGTCGAAGATGTCGGCGACCTTGAGCAGCATGCTGTCCAGTTCACCGGCCTGTTCACCGACTTCGATCATGTGCAGTGCCAACTCAGGTAGCAGCGGCTGGCGGCCGAACGCATCGGCCAGGGTGCCGCCGCCTTTGACCCGTTGCGCTGCCAGCGCCACTTGCGCCTGGAGCGCACGGTTGCTGCAGACTTGCCGGGCGATCACCAGCGCGGGCAGCAGCGCCACGCCGTTGCTGAGCAACGTGCCGAGGGTGCGGGTCAGGCGGGCGGCTTGCACCCGTTGCAATAGCGGGCCGATCACGCGGATGCTCAGCAGGTGACGGTCGTAACGCTCACGGCGAAGGGGGTCGCGCAGGCTCCCCGCCAGGATCCATGCACTGATCGACAACCCGGCCAGCACCACCAGGCCATAGGCGCCGAGGAACTCGCCGAGCGCCAGGATCACCTGGGTGATCATAGGAATCGGTACGCCCAGGTCTTGGAAAATCGGCACGAACTGCGGCACCACATAGGCCAGCAACAACGCCAGGGAACCCAGTACGCCCACCACCAGAAACGCCGGGTAGATCAGCGCATTGATCACCTCGCCGCGCAGCAACTGGCTACGCTCCAGGTAGTCGCTGAGCTGGCGCAGGGTACCTTCCAACGCCCCGCCGGCTTCACCGGCGCGCACCATGCTCAGGTACAGCGGGGAAAACGTGCCGCCCTCCTCCTCCAGCGCCGCCGACAGCGGTTTGCCGGCCTTGACCTGGTCGCGGATACGCTCGATCAAGGCCCGCACCTGAGGATGGCGGGCTTGCTTGAGCAACAGGTTTAAAGCGCGTTCGAGGGGCTGGCCGGCGCCCAGTAGCGTGGCCAATTGCTGGGTGAAACTCACCAGCGCTACGCCCTTCAACTGCCCACGTGCCTGGCGCAACAAGGGGCCGCTGGCCGTTTCGATGTGCAGCAACAGCCACCCGCGCTGATGCAAGACGGCGACAGCGGCCGCTTGGTCAATGGCCTGCAACGTGCCGCTCTGGGCCACGCCCTGGCTGTCCAGGGCGCGGAACTTGAACAGGCTCACGCGTCATCTCCGCGAGTGACGCGCAGCACTTCTTCCAGGGAGGTGACACCGGCCAGGGCCTGGCGCAAACCGTCTTCATACAAGGTGCGCAAACCGGCGCGGCGGGCGGCGTGCTCGAGGCTGGCGGCGTCGGCGTGGCCCATCAGCAGGCCACGCAACTCGTCGTTCATTACCAACAACTCAGTGAGGGCGCTGCGGCCGTGATAGTCACCGCGGTAAAGCAGGATCGGACGCTGCTCGGTCAGGCGATCCAGGCCGTGCTCCTTGATCAATTCCGGCGGGGCCTGGAAGGCCACGCGCGTGGCAGGGTCCAGGCGTCGCACCAGGCGCTGGGCGAGAATACCGCTGACCGTGGAGGCAATCAGGTAGCTCTCCACGCCCATGTCCAGCAAGCGCGTGATGCTCGCAGCGGCGCTGTTGGTGTGCAGGGTTGAGAGCACCAAGTGACCCGTGAGGGAGGACTGTACGGCGATACGACAGGTTTCCAGATCGCGGATTTCGCCGATCATGATCACGTCCGGGTCCTGGCGCACGATGGCGCGCAGCGCTCCGGCAAAGTCCAGGCCGATGGCGGGCTTGACCTGGATCTGGTTGATCCCTTCAAGCTGGTATTCCACCGGGTCTTCCACCGTGATGATCTTGCGTTCAGCCGTGTTGAGTTGCGACAGCGCGGTATAGAGCGTGGTGGTTTTGCCCGAGCCTGTGGGCCCGGTGACCAACAGGATGCCGTGGGGCCGCGCCAATAGATCCTGGAAGGCCGCAAGGCGCGGGCCATCAAAGCCCAGGCTGGGGAAATCGAATTGCACGGTTTGCCGGTCCAACAGGCGCATCACCACCGACTCGCCAAAGCTGGTGGGCACCGTGGACACCCGCAGGTCCAACGCTTTGCCCTGGATGCGCAGCATGATGCGCCCGTCCTGGGGCAGGCGTCGTTCGGCGATGTCCAGGCGCGCCATGATCTTCACCCGCGAGATCACCGCCGCCGACGAACTGGCAGGCGGTGCTTCGGCGTCGTGCAGCACGCCATCGATGCGGTAGCGCACCTTGAGTTGGTTTTCGAAGGGTTCGATATGGATATCCGAGGCGCGCTGTTCCACGGCGCGCTGCAGGATCAGATTGACCAGGCGAATCACTGGCGCTTCGGAGGCCATGTCCTTGAGGTGTTCGATGTCTTCCAGCACGCCGCCCTGCTCATCGAGGTTTTCGATCAGGCTGCCCATGGCGGAACGGCCCTGGCCGTAATAGCGCTCGATCAGCGTGTCGACTTCATTACGCGAACCGACGGCCAGCCAGACCGGCACCTCACAGGCATACGCCAGGGCCTGGAACGGATACCACTGCGCCGGGTTGGCGGCCATTACACGCAACCCGCCCTGATGCCACCCCATGGGCACGACCTGGTAATGACGCATAAAGCGCTCGGTAAGCACGGGAAGCGGGTCGAGCAACGGTGGCGCCGCGTCGGCCAGCAGCAGTGGCGCATCCAGCAAATCGGCCCAGGCGCGAGCCAGTTCGACCTCGGACACCAGGCCCAGGCGCGTGAGTAAACCGAGCAGGTCGCCAGGCTCAGTGGATAAACGCTGGGCGCGTTCCAGATCAGCGATTTTGAGCCCGGCGTGCTGCATCAGCCACGCGCACACCTGGTCGGTATGCGGGATCTGCATCTTGCAAGCATCGATGGGCGCTGACGACATCATTGAGGAATATCTAACGTTGCGAAAAGTATGGCTATTTAGAACTACCGAACAATGCCATTAGTTCGCCATAGCCCAGGCAGGCGTTAGCCGGGTGTATCGACTGGAAGTTATAGCCCTAGTTCCGGATAAGGGGGTAATTAAATACAAAACATTGCCAAATGCACTGATTTAGAGCGTTAGCAGCCAATAGCCACTAGTTGCAATTAGCCATAACGACGGGTCATTCAGGTGCTCTCTCTTTCAATTAACTGACAGTGCAAAAGATTCAAGCGCTCAACTTCCTCATCGGTGGCTAATACGCCCAGACTTTGCAGGACGCGTGTGGCAGCGAGTACACCAATCTCCAACGCGGGTGGCTGGAGGGTGCTGAGGCTGGGCAGCAACATATGGGCAAACGGGTAGTCGCCAAATCCCAATACGGCGCAGTCCTGGGGAATGCTCAGCCCGGCCCGTTGACCGGCCAGCAAACCACCGGCGGCGAGGTTATCGTTGGCGAAGAAAATCGCGTCGGGCGTGATCGTCTGCCCCATCAGCGCGTCCATGGCCTGCTTGCCAGCTTCGAAGGGCGCACGGTCGGCGTCCGGCACAAAGACCCACGGCTGCACACCCAACTCGGAGAGGGTCGCGGTAAACCCATCGCGCCGCTCCAATGCGCTGAAGTCGCCCACTGCACTGTTTTGTACGAAGGCGATGCGCCGATAGCCTTTGCCATGCAAGTAGCGAGCGGCGGTGACGCCCACTTCATAATGAGAAAAACCCACTTGCAACGGCGCGCGTTCTGGCACGTAGTCCCAGGTTTCGACGATCGGTATATCTGCCTCGGCGATCATCTTCTCGGTGCCAGGGCTGTGAAAGCGGCTGGTCAGCACCAGCGCTGCCGGCGACCAGCCGAGAAAGGCACGCACCGCGCTTTCTTCCTGTTCGATGCTGAAATAGCTGGAGGCCAACAACAGCTGGTAACCGTGACGACTGAGGGTGTCGCTGAAGCCCTGCAGCGTATTGGCAAAAATCGGCCCCGAGATATTCGGAATCACCATCGCGACGATTTTGCCTCGCGCAGAGGCCAAGCCACCGGCCACCAGGTTCGGCACATACCCCAACTGCGCGACCACCTCGGCGATACGTCCACGGCGCTCGGGTGAAACCTGTTCAGGTTGGTTGAAGTAACGCGACACCGTAATAGCCGACACCCCGGCCTGGCGCGCCACGGTGTTCAGGGTGACGCGGCCGGCGCCCCGGCGCTTGCGCGGTTTGTGTTCGTCCACGGCAAAACCTCAAAAAGGAATATAAAACTAATTTTTTAGTATTTGACGCTCTAAATGGCCCGCTTCAATAATGTTGATGTTAGCGCTAACAAAGCGCGCTGTCTGCTACTCGCTCGAGCGAATGCCCAAGACATGTTCACAGGCGCTGACGGTCGCAGAACCGCAGCGGACCAGGGTATTTTTTCGAGCGGGCACAGCATGCATAACTTTCCACGGCACACCCATTTGTTGCTTCTGGCCGGCCTCAGCGCCTTGCCCGTCTGCGGCGCTGTTGCAGCTGATGAGCAGGAACCCACGCTCCAATCCGTGACAGTCACCGCTACCCGCCGCGAAGAATCGCTGCAAAAAGTCCCGGTGGCCGTCTCGGTGCTTGAGGGCGAGCAACTGGAGCGTGACAATCGCAACGGGGTGGCGAGCATCGCGCAGCAAGTACCGTCGCTGAACTTTCGCACCGGCGCTTCGAACAAGGACACGTCACTGTTCGTGCGCGGCGTAGGCACCATTTCTACCTCGCCGGGCGTTGAGCCAACGGTGGCTACGGTGATCGACGGCGTGGTCTATGCACGCCCCGGCCAGGCCACCCTCGACCTGCTGGACCTTGAGCGCATCGAAGTACTGCGCGGCCCGCAAGGCACGCTGTTCGGCAAGAACGCCTCGGCCGGCGTGCTGAATATCACCAGCAAGGCGCCGACGGCCCAGACCCACGGGTTTATCGATCAGTCGTTCTACAGCGGCAATGAAAGCCGCACGCGCTTCGGCATCGGCGGCAGCCTGGTACCGGAGGTACTCAAAGGCTCGATCAGCACCTTGTTCGGCAGCTACGACGGCAACGTCGACAACCGCCATAACGGTCAGGAGGTCAATGGCTACAACCACAAGGGCGTTCGCGGCAAGCTGGAGTTCACGCCCAACGACGACGTAAAGCTGACCCTGATCGCCGATTACATGCAGTCCCACGATGACGCGCCCAATGGTGTGGTCAGCAAGTCCCTGAACCCGGCGTTCAGCAATGCCTTGAGGCCGGTGCGCGCCTCAAGCGACAACCGCGATATCAACACCGATACCCGCAGCCATGTGCAAGACACCAACAAGGGCCTGTCGGCACAGTTGGACTGGAACCTGGGCGACTACACCCTCACCTCGATCACCGCCTGGCGCGGCTGGGACAACATTCAATATCAGGATGGCGACCGTCTCGGCACGGTCACCGCCGTGTTCCCCGGCACCGCCGACAAAGGCGACCTGGCGTTCGACCAGTACTCCCAAGAGCTGCGCCTGGCCTCGCCCAAAGGTGAGTTCCTTGAGTACGTAGGCGGCCTGTTCTACATGCATGGCAAGGATGAGGAGACCTATCAGCGCACCCTCACCACCACGACGCGGGTCGATCGAGGCATTGCCGACTACAGCACCACCAGCGACAGCTACGCGGCGTTCGGCGAGACCACGCTCAACTTCACCTCGCGCTTTCGCGGCATCGCCGGTTTGCGTTACACCCATGACGACTTGAAGTACGACCATCGCCGCGTGTCCACCTCTGCCACTACCGTCAGCGGCATTCAACCGGCGACATCGAGTTCTGGTTCGGTAGACGAGGACGGTTGGTCCGGGCGGCTGGGCGTGCAGTACGACATCAGCGACACCGTGACCAGCTACCTCACTTACTCGCGCGGCTACAAAGGCCCGGCCTATAACGTGTTCTTCAACATGCAGCCGCGCGACACCGACGCGCTCAAGCCGGAGACTTCCAATACCTGGGAAGCCGGAATCAAGGCCACTGCCTGGAACAACCGCCTGACCACCAACCTGGCGGTGTTCCACAGTGACTACGACAACTACCAGGCCAACTTTTTCGACACCGTCGCCGGCCAAGTCGTGACGCGCCTGATCAACGCCGGCAGCGTCAGCACCGAAGGCGTCGAGCTCGATTACGCCCTGCAAGCCACCCAGCAACTCAAGCTCTCCGGTGCCCTGGCCTATACCCGAGCGCGCATCGATCAGTTCGCGTGCCCGCCAGGCGCGGCGGCGACCTGCAACGTCAATGGCAAGCCACTGCCCTTCAGCCCGGACTGGAAAAGCTACGTGCGCGCCGACTACAGCATCCCTCTGGATAACGGCCTGGATATCGAACTGGGCACTGACTACAGCTGGCAGAGCGAAGTGCAATACGACATCAGCCAGAACCTGAACACCAAACAAGGCGCCTACGGCATCTGGAACGCCAGCGTGGCCCTGGCCGACTACACCAATGGCTGGCGCGTGGCGCTGTTGGCGAAGAACCTCGCCGACAAATCCTACTCACCGCTGCTAGCCAGCGGCGGCAACTACATCTACCGCGCCGTGCCTCGTGACGATGAGCGTTACTTCGGCGTGCAACTGCGCAAGGATTTCTAGCATGAGCCGTCAACTCAAACTCGGCGCCTTCCTGATGGCTACCGGGCACCACGTGGCCGCCTGGCGCCACCCCGACGTACCGGCGAATGCTGGCCTGGACTTCGCCCACTACAAGCATTTGGCACGGGTGGCGGAAGCGGCGAAGTTCGACGCACTGTTCGTGGCCGACAGCATCGCCGCCGCCACCGGTGAGGTCGCGAGCCAGATGGCGCGTTCGGATCATTTCGAGCCGCTCACCCTGCTTTCGGCCCTCAGTGCCGTGACCGAGCATATCGGCTTGATCGCCACCGCCACCACCAGCTACAACGAGCCGTACCATGTAGCGCGCAAATTCGCCTCGCTGGATCACCTCTCCGGCGGCCGCGCAGGGTGGAACCTGGTGACGTCGGATAACGCGGCCGAGGCGCTGAATTTTGGTCGTGACGAGCACCTGGGTCACGCCGAACGCTACAGCCGCGCACGGGAATTTCATCAGGTGGTGACGGGGCTGTGGGACAGCTGGGACGAAGACGCCTTCGTGCGCGACAAGGCCAGCGGGCGCTATTACGAGCCAAGTAAACGCCATGTGCTGGACCATGTGGGCGAACACTTCCAGGTCAAAGGCCCCCTGAACGTGGCGCGCTCGCCCCAGGGCCAGCCAGTGATCGTGCAGGCTGGCTCCTCGGAAACCGGCCGTGAACTGGCCGCGCAGACCGCCGAAGTGGTGTTTACCGCGCAGACCTCACTGGCCGACGCGCAGGCCTTCTACAGCGACCTCAAAGCTCGCCTGGGCCAATACGGGCGCGAGGCCGATTCGCTGAAAATCATGCCGGGCGTGTTTGTGGTGGTGGGGCAAACCGAAGCCTTGGCCCAGGCCAAATTCGAAGCGTTCCAGGCGCTGGTCGAACCCAAGGTGGGGGTGGCGTTGCTGGGGCGCATGCTGGGTAATTTCGACCTGTCCGGCTACCCCCTGGATGGGCCGCTGCCGCAGCTACCCTTGACCGACAGCGGTCAACGCAGCCGCCAGCAACTGCTGAGTGAACTGGCCCAGCGTGAACAGCTGACACTGGCGCAACTGGGCCGACGCATTGCCGGTGGCCGCGGTCATTACAGCGTGATCGGCACGCCGATTCAGATCGCCGATGAACTGCAGCGCTGGTTCGAAGAAGGTGCGGCGGATGGCTTCAATATTCTGGTGCCGCACTTGCCGGGCGGGCTGGAGGATTTTGCCCGCTGGGTGGTTCCCGAGTTACAGCGGCGCGGTTTATTTCGGCGCGAATATACCGGCACCACACTGCGCGAAAACCTTGGTTTGGTGCGCCCGGTCAGCCGTTTCAAGAAGACGCGATCATGAAGCCGCAGGTAAGACGGCAGCCAGAACGGCACTGCCGCAAACACCCCGTACAAGCCAGAATGTGCCGAACTTACAAATCTCCACGATGAACAACATGTACCTTATTGCCATCTGGATCACGCAAGTATGCGCCGTAGTAACCTTCACCATACTGCGGACGTAAGCCGGGCATTCCCTCATCCGATCCGCCCGCATGAAGCCCGGCGGTATAGGCAACGTCTACCGCATCTGGAGAGGGAGCCGAGAAAGCGACCATGCTGCCATTCCCTGCCCTGGCTTCGTTGCGATCATAAGGGCTGTACACATAAAAGCGAGGAAGAGCGCTATCTGGCTTGACCCAGCATGCCGACGTCGGTCCACCATCAGGAGTTACGGTGCGGCGACACAGCCCCAGCGGGATCAGTACAGCGTCGTAAAAAGCGGCAGCCTGATCAAGATCATTTGTTCCAACAGTGATGTGACTGAACATCCGCGACCCTCCTTTGTTTTTGATGCGAGGGATTCTATCTTGCCTTTCAGGCAGAAGGTTACACAGTCACCATTGGCGGCTGAAAGACAGATACCCGGCCTGGCGACACTCCCCAGATAAGGTCCGAGCCCATTGTCATTGCTGAATCCTGAAGGAACTCATATAAAGGTTTCGGCCGAACCATGGCGTTCGATTCTCGGACGTCCGCTAAGATAAGGCAGTCGGATCTCATCTCATTCACAAAGCTGAGCGTGAAAATGCCGAAAGAACATAATGAACAAGTACATCCGAGAAGCGGGTGGGCTAAAGCGGGCACAGTAATCGCGGTATTGGTGCCTGCCCTCACACTGCTCGGTGGTGCGGGCTACCAACTCATGGAATTCGGTAACGTCAAAGCTACTGTTAAGCAGCAAAGCTTAAGAATTGATGAGTATCGAGAGCAAAACCGTAAGCTTTCGGACACCAGAGATGAACTGTCGAAAGAACTCAACTTAGTGAAATCGAAACTCACGGCAGCGGAAAATAAACTGGTAGAGGTCGATAAACAACTCGGCACTGCATACGCAACGATCGAGCATTACACCATAACGTCTGATCGACTCCAGAGGCAGCTCTCTAGGAACGACCCGTGCATCGCCATACAACAGACCATCGCGAAACTTGAGGCGACCCTGGCTCGTAATGATTACTTTCGCTTAGCGGATGATCGGAGGGAAGAGACGAAAGCCCAGATTATCGAACATCAGGGATCACTGAGAGCCTGCTTAGGCCGAGCCTAATGAACGCAATGGCGGAATGACTGAAAGCTCCCAGGGAGACCAACGAAGAATCATCTGGTCCGAGGCAATACTGGACCTGAATATCATTGAGATCACCGGGTAGTTTTTGTGCAAGTTTTTGCGCAGGCACAAAAAAGCCGATCTAGCTGATCGGCTCAAGTGTCTGATTTTACTCAGGAATAATGGTCGGGACGGAGTGATTCGAACACTCGACCCCTAGCACCCCATGCTGGCGGGAGTCTTGAAAATCCTTTCATAGCAATACTTTACGTGGGCGCCCACTGCAATCGACGCCTAACGATGCTGAACGAAGATTCACGAATCCCCGCAAAACTCCCTACAGGCTTTCTGACAGAAAGTCCCTGCGCCCCGGCGTCCTGCCGAATGAATACCAAACTCAATCTCGCAAGAAAAAGCCCGCACGCGGCGGGCTCATTTGATGTTGACGAGGCTATTCCGCAGACAGCTCCTTCATGATCAGCGGTGCCAGTGCGGTCTTGGCAAAATAGATCGAGGCTGGCGGCGACAGGTGACCGTAGTCAAACGTCACCAATCCTGTTTTCCGATCATCGCCAAGGTAAGTCATGCAACCATCTGCATTGCAAAACGCCCCCAGCGCCGACAGATATTCAAACCCACCAGCACCACCAGCGTACTTGGAGGCCAGCGCCCTGTCGGTGTCGAAGGATGCAGGCAGCAGATTTTCTTTAGTCCGGCGCGGCGTGTTGTTCCAAAACTTGCGCACGACCAACTGATTCAGGAACTGGTCATAGCGCGGTACCGGACCAACCACAATCACCTTCTTGACCCCAAGCGCCTTGGCCCTTGCCGTAAGGTCGGTCAAGTTGTTCTTTGTGTCGTGCTGCTCAAGTTGGGCGATTACAAGTACCTGTGGTTTTTCCTTTGCCATCACCTCAAAGGCGAACTCATTGGATCGGTCGCAGTACTTCAAGCCCCCTGTAGCGGTGCCAGGCAAGTTCGCTTCACAGCCAGAGCTTGCCACCTGCAATATGGATACAGAGGGCGGGAGCGTCTTGCTCAGGCCGTAATAGTATTGCTGGGCATGGGAGTCTCCCCAAAGCATGACCTTTGTGTCCGTGGTCGGCACGTAGCATTCGGTGCTGATTTGCTTGCGTGGCTCCATTGTGAAGCCACCGGCACGGTAACGCTCGATGTCAAAGAAGTCACAGCCGAACCGATAGCCCTCGATAATCCCCTGGTTGGTAAAGTAGGCCCAGGCCGGCAGAGAGTTTTCGAAATACTGCGCGTAGCTTTCGCGGTCCTTGAGGCCGGCTGATAGCCCAGGGCGATTCATGAGACCATTTTTGACAAACGTCACAGCACCAACGGCAGCAACAGTCAGGCCCAGCGCCAGCAATAACCCTGTTTTTGGAACCCGCAGCTTGGCGTTTCTGAAAGGTACTTCCACATACTTATAGGTGCCAAAGGCCAGCAGCGTACTGGCGACCACAGCAAGTACGCCGCTGATTATGCTCAGTTCCTCGGCGCCAAGAATCCGGATGTAAGTGATTACCGGCCAATGCCACAAATAAAGCGGGTAGCTGATCAGACCAATCCACACCATCGGGCGGCTGGCCATCACCTTCCTGTTCAGCCAGGCGTTCGGTCCGGCCATGATCATCAGCGCAGAGCCTGATACCGGCAGCAATGCCCAAAACCCAGGAAAAGCCTTGTACTTGTCCACGACCACAACTGATGCGATCAACAGCACTGCCCCGGCAATCGATACCAGATTTCGAACTTGCGCTGAGCCCTGGATCTTGTCGGCAGTATAGGGGCGGAACACCGCGATGTAGGCAATGATGCTGCCGCACAAAATCTCCCAGAACCGATACTGCGGCATATAGAAGGCTGCTGACGGGTTCGTCCCCAGCTTATGCACATCGGCGCCCAGGGAAATGACCGCGAGCAAGACGATTACAGGCAGGACCGCAGAGCGCCAGCGCCACATGACCCAGGCTGCAATGGGGAACAAGATATAGAACTGCTCCTCGACTCCCAGCGACCACAAGTGGAGCAATGGCTTAAGCACTGACGATGTGTCGAAGTATCCGGCCTCGCGGTAAAGGACAAGGTTTTGAATAAACCCGATACCGCCCGCGACATGCTTACCCAACATCTTGAATTCGCCAGCCATCAGCGTGAACCAGCCAACCGCGTAGCAAGACACCAAGACAAGAATAAGCGCGGGGAAAATTCGCTTTACGCGGCGCTGGTAAAAGTCCAGAAAACTAAACGCTCTTGAATCTAACCCTTTGAAAATAATGCTGGATATCAAATATCCAGAAATAACAAAGAAAATATCAACGCCAATAAAACCACCACGCATGAAAGATGGGAATGCGTGATATAGAACAACTGAAAGTATTGCAAAAGCCCGGAGACCATCAATATCCGGACGGTACTTCAAATGGTCATGAGCTTTCGTGTTGCCACTCACTGACGACCCTCTTGCATCCTTGAGTAGCGGAGCCTTCACATTCATTACAGTGCAATTCCATTGGCAGACCTTCGCTACAAGTGTGAAGCGAAGCTCAATGTTCGTTGGCCTCAACTGGCCAATCTGGTCGCGCATGGTACTGCTGGCGGATAGCCCGCCGCAACCTTCGCCCAGTGTTAGAGGCTAAGGCCAACAGTGCTGGAGTGTCAGGCAACAGCCACATAAAGCAAGATCGCCAGCGGTGCTTGCTTAATAAGGACGCATCAACACTTAGCCCCGGGAAGCGCGATAAAATACCGTTCGAATTTCTGTCGTGACCGTGTTCAGGTACGAGCCCTGAACGTCGAGTATCCAGCTGCATCAGCCTAACTGCCGCCAGAGAAAGCGCGCCTATTCCATTAACTCGAAAACATTGGGCCCCGTACATCACGCTCATCGATGACAGTACCCTGACGCCGTTTGTGCGTGGCCAGCAGAAGCCAACCAAGGACGGCGCAAGGAAAGGTCAAACCAGGCGTATCGAACAAGACGGCGAATATCGCCCTACAAGGAGTCGTCGGATTTTTGAATCCGTACCACCGCAAGGGCGGGATACAGAAAGCGGCTATGGCTGGAAAGCGTGCCAGTGATATCGATGATGGAAGAAGAGAAATCCAGCAGGAAACCTTATCCGCTGTCATTGGATGACCAGTCAATGCTGTTCGCCGAGCTGCCGGACCACCTGTTGAGGATGGCCCTCTCTAAGGTGGACATTGGATGCCGGAAACAGGAAGTCTGCAAATTGCGGTGGGATTGGGAAATACGGGTACCGGCGTTGAGCACCAGCGTGTTTCTGATACCTGCCGGGTTCGGCGGGCGAAGTGAGAAAGCCGGGGTGAAGAATGACGATGAACGCCTAGTGATCCTGAACAAGGTGGCCATGTCGATCATCGACAATCAGCGCGGTCTGCACAAAGACCTGGTGTTCCCCTACGGGAAGGCAGATCAGTTCGGGCCAACGGTAATGCATCGCATGAATGACTCGGTCTTGAAGAAAGCCAGGGTGCGCGCATAGCGGAAAGTCGGAGACGGCCTACAAGGCGCCGACACACCCGCGGTTCAGATTGATCAGGATTCACGACCTGAAACACACCTTTGGCAGAAGACCACGTGCAGCAAGCGTGACAGAGGTAGATCGCAAAGCGTTATTGGGGCATAAGAACGGCAGTATTACGAGCCACTATTCCACCCCGGTGTTGCAGCATCTGATTGAGGCTGCGAACAAAGTGTTGGCAACTGACTCTCGCGAGCCAGTGCTGACCGTTTTGAGGAGGAAATCGAGATGATCCCCCGCAAAGTGCCTACGTATGAAAAAGCCGAACAGGTTCGAGTTCGGCTAAGTCATTGAAAAATATGGTCGGGACGGAGTGATTCGAACACCCGCCCCCTAACACCCCGTGTACGCGGACACCTCTACAGGCCGCTAAACACAAGGCTTCGCGCCTGGCGCTCGCTGCAACGATGCCTAAGAGTGCGGAACCGTAACTCACGAAGTCTCTTGTAAAGTCACTGAGCCTATTTAGGCTCCCTCCGGCGTCCTGCAGACCTAACACAAAATTCAAACACGAGAGAAAAAGCCCGCACGCGGCGGGCTTAACATCAGCAACGCAACTTGGTCGTTATCTTTGCGCCTGGCTCTCAGGATCCGCCAGTGCCCTATTAATAATCGGCATCAGATCCTTCGCCATAAATTCAGAACCCTTCGCAGACAGGTGATCGTCATCACGGTACATCATCTGGCCGTCGATCATGGCCCAGCACCATTCGGCGTCGCACAGCTTCGCCTGCGTATCAAACAGCGTCACTGCCGGAAAGTCTTTCATGACCCTGGCAACTACTTCTTTGTATTCTTTGTTTCGAGAGTCCACTTCTGCCCGAGATATAGCGCACGGGCTCTTAACCTTGTTGGTCAAACGTAATGGACGACTATCAACGCACGACATCGGAGAGAAGCCAAGCTCAGGAATATCCAATACGAACACCACCTGCTTGCCCGCTTTGGCGAGCATCGTGAAGGTGTTTCTCATACCGGCCTCAAAGACTGCTGCGTAATCTGTCACCTCCGGATGGCCGACTAGCTCCAGGACTCTATCGTGATGGATTAGATCATCTCCCTCATGGTAACCGTTACCGGTCAGGTACATGGGGCCCCGGGACGACAACACAACTGTTTTTACAGACTCCGTATTGACTGCCAACTCGATTGCCTTGTTGATGTAGGTCGAGCACCAATCACGGACGCCTCTCGGGTGAGATGTGACGTTATAGAACGACGTGCATCCGGAAACTCCGATGTTTAGAAGGTTTTTATTTTCCTTTGCCATGGCTTCGGACAGCCCGAGGCGAATATGGTCACTGTGGGAGTCGCCAATCAACATAGCCGATGGGTCACCCTCCCGAGTCATTGAGCAATGATCAATGGGCCAGAACGCGGGGTAGGCCTTTCGGCAAGTTTCGTTCGCCAGATCGCCCCAGTTGAATTGGCTGTTATTGCTGGCAAGTTCTTGAACGCGAAAAGGCAGGCCATCGCGCGCAAATGTGGCGTATCCAACGCCGCCCAAACACAGCATCACACCCCAAAGCAGCGTTGGTTTCAGTGCAGTTTGTGCACCAAATCGAATCGGGCTTTCGATAAAACGATAAGTGAGCCAAGCAAGCAGAACGCTCAACAGAACACCGGCAACCTGTATTTCCCAGGATGGGACAGCGGATTCCATAATTCTGGCGAACGAAAGAATCGGCCAATGCCAGAGGTACAGCGGGTAACTGATCACGCCAATGAAGAGCATGAATCGATTGCTCAGAAGGGTTCGGTTCACCAATGCGTTGGGACCCGAAAAGATCAGCATCGCGGTGCCAATTACGGGCGACAGAGCCCACCAGCCAGGGAAGATGTCACCGCTTTTTAGGAATGCTACCGCGGCAACGATTAGCCCAAGGCCGAGTATAGAAATTGCACTATTAAGCGTTTCACCAAAAACTATTGGAGCATCGTTCCTTTCAACTGCTTTCGAACGAGAATAGTAAAAATAGGCTAGGACGCCCCCTGCTAACAGCTCCCAAAATCTTGTTTGAGGAGAAAAGAAAGTCCCCACAGGATCTGAAGCAACACCATAAACATTCAGACCGAAAGATATAAGACACAAAGCAGCAACCGTAAGCTTTATGCTTACACCAGTTCTCCATGCTGCCCAAATAATTAGTGGATAAACAAGATAAAACTGCTCTTCAATCGCTAGCGACCAAAGATGCATTAACGGTTTTAGCTCTGAGGACGTATCAAAATAGCCAGACTCACCAAGCAAATTAAAGTTCTGCAAAAATATGGTGCCGGCCGCTATGTGCCGTCCCAACTGTTTGAATTCATCAGGAAGCAACGCAAACCAGCCAAACACATACGTGATCAAAAGGACAGCCACTAGCGCAGGAAATATTCGTTTAGCCCTACGAGAATAAAAATCTACAAAGCTAAAGTGACCCCGACCCAAACTCTTAAAAATAATGCTTGAAATTAGAAAACCGGAGATAACGAAGAACACGTCAACTCCTGCAAATCCACCGGGAACAATGGATGGAAATGCATGAAAGATAACAACTGATAAAATTGCTATCGCCCTCAACCCATCAATATCGGGACGATACTTCAAATGGTCATGAGCTTTTGTATTTCCAACCACTGACGACTCTCTGACATCCTTGAGTAGCGGCGTCTTAACATTCATTACAGCGCAGTTCCATTCTGGAGATGATTCGCAACAGCTCAATGAAACATGAAGCGAAGTGAGGTTCCGATGACCTGGCCCGGCCAATCTAGCCGCGCATGGTACTGCTGGCGGTTGGCCTGCCGCAACCTTCGCCCCAAGATCTGGGCGAAGGCTTAACTCCTGTGCGCGTCAGGCAACAGTTACATAAAGCACGATCTCGAGTGGTGCTTGCGTATCTGGCCGCGTAACCACGTATCCCCTGGGAGGCGCGATAGAACACTGGGCGAATCTCTGTCGTGACCGTATTCAGGTACAAGCCCTGAACCTCCTCCCCCCGATTATATCCAGCTGCATCAGACTTCCAACAGCCACGGTCAGCGTGCCTTTCGCGTTGATTCGATACACCTGACCAGATTGTAAATCTGAGCTAACAGCCGTCGTAGTTCGACTGACAGCGTTCCACCTGATGCGCTCAGCGTGGGGAGAACACCGTTGGTTACCCATCAGGTAAGCCAGTTGCTTTGGCCCCGCCTCCAGAACTGCCTGATGTATTGCGCGGTGTACCTGTTCCATTTCGGGAAACCTCTTCGTGGTTGTCGTGGCAGAACGTTCAGCTCAGGGGCGAAGATATGCGCCCTCAATCAGGGCTTCTTTTAATCGGGATTAAAGATCTGGCTCTTGGCCTGAATTGCGCAGATAGGCCCAGTCGACATCGGGCCGGTGCTCTTCACAGGTAACGCTTCTGCCGCCTGAACTGCAACAGCCTGGTGCGGCCAGTGCAGATAATCTTCGCGGCCTGGGCGGCGTTGTAATTCTTGGGCGACACCACAACAGAACGGTGAATATCTTGATCGAACGTGTAGTACGGGTTTTGTCGTTGTGTGCCAGGAAATGGCGAGACGATGAGCGTAGGCCGTGGCTGGATAGCGTGCCGATGCTCACGAAACTGGAAGAGAAGAAGTCGAGCCGCAAGCCGTACCCAATGTCGGGGCCGGAGCAATCGCTGCTGTCTGGAGAGTTGCCGGTTCACCTGCAAACGATGGCGCTGTTCAAGGTGAACACCGGCACGCGGGAACAGGAGGTTTGCAAGCTAAGGTGGGATTGGGAGATTTCGTTACCCGAACTGGGCACCAGCGTATTTCTGATACCAGCCGATTTTGGCGGCCGGTATGAGCAATCCGGCGTGAAGAACGGCGACGAGCGACTGGTGGTGCTAAACAGTATGCCCAGGTCGATCATCGAGAAGCAGCGCGGCATCAGTAAGGTATGGGTTTTCCCATACAACAGAACCGCGATGCACCGGATGAATGACTCGGCCTGGAAGAAAGCGCGGGTGAGAGCGGCGAAACTCTGGCAGGAGGAAAACCTTCGCCCCGCTCACTCTGGTTATGCATCCATCAGGATTCATGACCTTAAGTACACGTTTGGCCGCCGACTGCGTGCAGCGTAACCGAGGAAGACCGCAAGGCCCTTCTGGGGCACAAGAACGGCAGCATCACCAGTCACTACTCAGGCGCTGAGCGCGGGCATTTGATAGGAGCTGCGAACATGGGATCAGCAATCGATTCTCGCGGACCGGTCCTGACAATTTTGAAGAGGGAGCAGGCGTGAAAAAACGACAAGTCACGCAAATGTCACGCACATGAAAAAGGCCAATGCTGTGAACATTGGCCTAAAGTCATTGAAAAATATGGTCGGGACGGAGTGATTCGAACACTCGACCCCTAGCACCCCATGCTAGTGCGCTACCGGACTGCGCTACGCCCCGACTAGGCGTGTTACTGGGTTCGCTTCTTAACGAAGCGAACCGGAATATACCGCAAGCTTTTGAAATGTGGAAGTATTTTTAAAGCTTGAATCATTTTTTCAGCACCACCAGTACATCTTCCAATTCGGAGATCATTTGGCGGATCAGTTGCTTGTATTGAGTGGTGTCGTCTTTGGCTTCGTCACCGGACATACGCTGGCGTGCGCCGCTGATGGTGAACCCTTGGTCGTACAGCAACGCGCGGATCTGTCGGATCATCAGCACGTCCTGGCGCTGATAATACCGACGGTTCCCGGTGCGTTTGACGGGGTTGAGTTGAGGAAACTCCTGCTCCCAATAGCGCAGCACGTGTGGTTTTACCGCACACAGCTCGCTGACTTCACCGATGGTGAAGTAGCGCTTGCCTGGGATGACGGGTAGCTCGTCGTTATGACTTGGTTCCAGCATAAGCCTCAACTCGGGCCTTCAACTTCTGCCCTGGACGAAAGGTGACCACACGGCGAGCCGTGATCGGGATTTCTTCTCCCGTTTTTGGATTGCGGCCAGGCCGCTGGCGTTTGTCTCGCAGGTCAAAATTGCCGAAACCGGACAATTTGACCTGTTCGTTGTCTTCCAGAGCGTGTCTGATCTCTTCAAAAAACAGCTCAACCAATTCCTTGGCCTCGCGCTTGTTCAGACCCAACTCTTCGTACAGACGTTCCGCCATCTCAGCTTTCGTCAAAGCCCCCATACGTCACTTCCTTAACGTGGCGTTCAACCTTTGTTCGAGCGAGGTGAGGATATTTTGCGTCGTGGTATTCACCTCATCGTCATTAAGAGTGCGCGATGGATGCTGCCAGGTCAAGCCAACTGCAAGGCTTTTTCTATGCGGATCAATGCCTTTACCCTGATAGACGTCAAATAGCCTGAGGTCTGTCAGCCATTCCCCTGCATTTTCACGGATTATATCCAGAACTGCAGTGGCAGCGACTTCACGGTCGGCAATCAGGGCCAGGTCGCGACGCACTTCAGGGAAGCGCGACAACTCGCTGAATTTAGGCATCTTGCCCGACGCAACTTCAGCCAAGACTAGCTCAAACACGAAGACTGGACGGTCCAGCCCCAAGGTTTTCGACAGTTCTGGGTGAATGGCGCCCACAAAGCCTACCAGGCGACCTTCACGCTCTATACGTGCAGTCTGGCCTGGATGCAAGGCTGGGTGGCTACCCGGCACGAACGTAAAGGCGTCCAACGCACCGGCAAAGCCGAGCACCGCTTCCACGTCTGCCTTGACGTCGAAGAAGTCCACGACCTCACGGCCTTGCGCCCAGCCTTCAGGCAGACGGCCGCCGCATACGACGCCCGCCAGCATCGGTTCTTGCTTCAAGCCATCAAGCTGGCCGACGAAACGCAAGCCGCTTTCGAACAGGCGCACGCGGTCTTGCTGGCGGTTCAGGTTGTGGGAAAGTGCCTTCACCAGGCCCGGCCACAACGACGAACGCATGGCGGCCATATCGTTGGAGATCGGGTTGGCCAGCAGCAACGGCTCAACGCCAGGGTTGAACAGTTCGAACTGTTTTGGATCGATGAAGCTATAGGTCACGGCTTCCTGATAACCACGGGCAACCAGCAGGCGGCGCAGTTCAGGCAGGTGCGCACGCGCTTCGGCCTTGGGTTGCGGTGCCAGGCGTGCTTGCGGATAGCGAACCGGCAGGCGGTTGTAACCGTACAGGCGCGCCAGCTCTTCGATCAGGTCGACTTCCAGGCTGATGTCGAAGCGATGGCTAGGTACTGCAACCTGCCACTGCCCTTCCCCACCCGCGGAAATACCCAGGCCGAGTGCAGACAGCAGTTGCTCGATTTCAGCCGGCTCGATGACCAGGCCGAGCATTTGCTCAACGCTTTTGGCACGCAAGGTAATCGGTGCAATCGACGGCAGGTACTGTTCGTTGACAGTTTCAGTAATCGGGCCGGCTTCACCACCGGTGATTTCCAGCAGCAGGCCGGTAGCGCGCTCCATGGCTTCACGGGCGAGTTTCCAGTCCACGCCACGCTCGTAGCGGTGCGACGCATCGGTGTGCAGGCCGTAGGAACGAGCCTTGCCAGCGATCGCGATCTGGTCGAAGAACGCGCTTTCAAGGAATACGTCACGAGTGGTCGCGGATACACCGCTGTGCTCACCACCCATCACGCCGGCAATTGCCAGGGCGCGAGCGTGGTCGGCGATGACCAGAGTGTCGGCACGCAGGCTGACTTCCTGGCCATCGAGCAGCACCAGCTTCTCGCCTTCTTCGGCCATACGCACGCGGATGCCGCCATTGATTTCGGCAAGATCAAACGCATGCAACGGCTGGCCGAGTTCCAGCATCACGTAGTTGGTGATGTCGACGGCGGCGTCGATGCTGCGTACATCGGCACGACGCAGGCGCTCAACCATCCACAGCGGCGTTGGCTTGGACAGGTCCACGTTACGGATCACACGCCCCAGGTAACGCGGGCAGGCGTTTGGTGCCAGTACCTCAATCGAGCGTACTTCGTCGTGTATCGCCGGTACGGCAGCGACCACTGGACGAGTGACAGGTGCGTTGTAGAGCGCGCCCACTTCACGGGCCAGGCCAGCCAGGGACAGGCAGTCGCCGCGGTTGGGGGTCAGGTCGACCTCAATGCTGGCGTCTTCCAGTTCCAGGTAAACACGGATGTCCTGACCCACTGGCGCGTCGGCCGGCAGCTCCATCAGGCCATCATTGCCCTCACCCACTTGCAGTTCGGCCTGGGAGCACAGCATGCCGTTGGATTCAACGCCACGCAGCTTGGCCTTCTTGATCTTGATCTTGAAGTCGCCCGGCAACTGGGCACCGATCATAGCGAACGGGATCTTCAGGCCCGGGCGCACATTAGGCGCTCCGCACACGACCTGAAAGGTTTCCGAACCGTTGCTGACCTGGCACACACGCAATTTGTCGGCATCAGGGTGCTGCTCGGTGCTCAACACCTCGCCCACCACCACACCACTGAAAACACCGGCGGCCGGCGTAACGCTATCGACCTCAAGACCGGCCATCGACAGGCGAGCAACCAGCTCGTCGCGATCTACCTGCGGGCTTACCCAGCCACGCAGCCATTGTTCACTGAATTTCATCCTGCTCTCCTAAAGATTCGTTACGACTAGCGAAATTGCGCGAGGAACCGCAAGTCGTTGTCGAAGAACAGACGCAAGTCGTTCACGCCGTAACGCAGCATGGCCAGACGCTCAACGCCCATGCCGAAGGCAAAGCCCGAGAACTCTTCTGGATCGATCCCGGACATGCGCAGCACGTTGGGGTGAACCATGCCGCAGCCCATCACTTCCAGCCAGCCGGTCTGCTTGCACACACGGCAGCCTTTACCGCTGCACATCACGCATTCCATGTCGACTTCAGCGGATGGCTCGGTGAACGGGAAGAACGAAGGACGGAAACGTACCGCCAACTCTTTTTCGAAGAACACCCGCAGGAACTCTTCGATGGTGCCTTTGAGGTCGGCGAAATTGATATCGCGATCAACCAGCAGGCCTTCGACCTGGTGGAACATCGGCGAATGGGTGATATCCGAGTCGCTACGGTACACACGGCCTGGGCAGACAATGCGGATCGGCGGCTTGTTCGCTTCCATGGTGCGGACCTGTACCGGCGAGGTATGGGTGCGCAGCAGCATGTTGGCGTTGAAATAGAAGGTGTCGTGCATCGACCGGGCCGGGTGATGGCCTGGGATGTTGAGCGCCTCGAAGTTGTGGTAGTCGTCTTCGACCTCAGGGCCTTCGGCAATGCCGTAGCCGATGTGGGTGAAGAACTGTTCGATACGTTCCAGAGTCCGGGTGATCGGATGCAGACCGCCCGACGCCTGGCCACGACCAGGCAAGGTCACGTCAATGGACTCGGCGGCGAGCTTGGCCGCAAGATCGGCCTCCTCGAGCGACGCCTTGCGCGCATTGAGAACCTCTGTGACACGCTCCTTGGCGACGTTGATCAGCGCACCGACTTGCGGACGCTCTTCAGCGGGCAGATTTCCCAGGGTCTTCATCACCTGAGTCAATTCACCTTTCTTGCCAAGGTAGTGAACCCGGATTTGCTCCAGGGCATTTACATCTTCAGCGCTTTGCACAGCCTCAAGGGCTTGGGCGACGAGCGCGTCCAGGTTTTCCATGTACAGACTCCAGATACAAAATAGGGGAAGAGCTTGAAGGCTCTTCCCCTATTTATGACGTTTACCACCTTGGGCCACAGGAGTAGCCCAGGGTGACTGTCGGGGGTACTTAAGCCAAGGAGGCTTTAGCTTTCTCGACAATCGCAGCAAACACCGCTTTTTCGTTCACGGCCAGTTCAGCCAGAACCTTACGGTCGATTTCGATGGACGCTTTTTTCAGGCCAGCGATGAAACGGCTGTAGGACAGACCGTTAACACGTGCACCGGCGTTGATACGAGCGATCCACAGAGCGCGGAACTGACGTTTTTTCTGACGACGGTCACGGTAGGCGTATTGGCCTGCCTTGATTACCGCTTGCTTGGCAACACGGAATACGCGTGAACGCGCGCCGTAGTAGCCTTTAGCAAGTTTCAGAATTTTTTTGTGACGCTTACGGGCCATGACGCCACGCTTTACACGAGCCATGAGTTACTTCCTCTATTCTTGAACCAAAATTAACGAAGGCGCAGCATGCGCTCGACTTTTGCCACGTCAGACGGATGCAGCAAGCTGCTACCGCGCAGTTGACGCTTACGCTTGGTCGACATTTTGGTCAGGATGTGGCTCTTGAAAGCGTGCTTGTGCTTGATGCCGTTAGCAGTTTTCAGAAACCGCTTAGCAGCACCACTTTTAGTTTTCATCTTTGGCATGTTCGGTACTCCGCATTCAGTTGATAAACATAATCAGAAGGCCTGCCGTGCCCTGTTGATTACTTCTTCTTTTTCGGGGCGATGACCATAATAAGCTGGCGTCCTTCCATCTTAGGATGCTGTTCGACCGAACCGTACTCCAGCAGGTCAGCTTCAACCCGCTTGAGGAGTTCCATCCCCAGCTCCTGGTGGGCCATCTCACGGCCGCGGAATCGCAAGGATACCTTGGCCCTGTCCCCATCACTCAGGAAACGTACCAGGTTGCGCAGTTTTACCTGGTAATCCCCTTCCTCCGTCCCTGGACGAAACTTGATTTCTTTTACTTGAATCTGCTTCTGGTTCTTCTTCGCTGCGGCAACCTGCTTCTTCTTTTCGAAGATCGATTTGCCGTAGTCCATCACCCGACAAACAGGTGGGATTGCATCGGCGGAGATTTCCACCAGGTCCAGCTTGGACTCTTCTGCAATACGAAGCGCTTCATCAATCGAGACGATGCCAATCTGCTCGCCATCAGCGCCAATTAACCGAACCTCGCGTGCCGAGATATTCTCGTTGATCGGGGCTTTCGGTGCAGCTCGTTTATCTTGTCTCATTTCACGCTTAATAATAATTACTCCGAATCTGGGCGACCACGCCGGGAAACCGCTTGCGCGAGGAACTCAGCGAACTGGGCGACGGGCATCGAGCCCAGGTCAGCACCTTCACGAGTACGCACAGCGACAGTCTGCATCTCGACTTCCCGATCTCCGATAACCAAAAGATAGGGAACCTTGAGCAAAGTATGCTCGCGGATTTTAAAGCCGATCTTTTCATTTCTCAAGTCGGACTTGGCACGAAATCCGCTTTCGTTGAGAGTTTTTTCAACTTCAGCGGCAAAATCTGCCTGTTTATCAGTGATATTCATGATCACTGCCTGGGTCGGAGCCAGCCACGCAGGGAACGCGCCCTCGTAGTGCTCGATCAGGATACCGACGAACCGTTCGAACGAACCGAGGATCGCCCGGTGCAGCATAACCGGGTGTTTACGGCTGTTGTCTTCGGAGACGTATTCGGCTCCCAGACGGATCGGCAGGTTAAAATCGAGCTGCAGGGTACCACACTGCCAGACACGGCCAAGGCAATCTTTGAGCGAGAACTCGATCTTCGGACCGTAGAACGCGCCCTCACCCGGCTGCAGATCGTACGCAAGGCCCGCACTGTCGAGCGCAGCGGCCAGTGCCGCTTCGGCGCGATCCCATAGCTCGTCGGAACCGACGCGTTTTTCCGGACGAGTGGACAGTTTCATCTCGACTTCGGTAAAGCCGAAATCGCGATAAACGTCCATGGTCAGCTTGATGAACGCTGCGGACTCGGCCTGCATCTGCTCTTCGGTGCAGAAGATGTGGGCGTCGTCCTGGGTGAAGCCACGCACCCGCATGATGCCGTGCAGCGCACCCGATGGTTCGTTACGGTGGCAGGCACCGAACTCGGCCAGGCGCATCGGCAACTCGCGGTAGCTCTTCAGGCCCTGATTGAATACCTGCACGTGGCACGGGCAGTTCATCGGCTTGATGGCGTAGTCGCGGTTTTCCGACTGGGTGGTGAACATGTTGTCGGCGTAGTTGGCCCAGTGCCCGGATTTCTCCCACAGGCTGCGATCAACCACCTGAGGAGTCTTGATCTCCAGGTAACCGTTTTCGCGCTGCACCTTGCGCATGTACTGCTCAAGCACCTGGTACAGAGTCCAGCCATTCGGGTGCCAGAACACCATGCCCGGCGCTTCTTCCTGAAGGTGGAACAGATTCAGGCGCTTGCCGATCTTGCGGTGGTCGCGTTTTTCAGCTTCTTCGATGCGCTGGATATAGGCGGCCAATTGCTTCTTGTCAGCCCAGGCCGTGCCGTAGATCCGTTGCAGCTGTTCGTTCTTGGCGTCACCGCGCCAGTAGGCACCGGACAGCTTGGTCAGCTTGAACGATTTGAGGAAGCGCGTGTTCGGCACGTGCGGGCCACGGCACATATCCACGTATTCTTCGTGGTAGTACAGCCCCATGGCCTGCTCGTCCGGCATGTCTTCTACCAGACGCAGCTTGTAGTCCTCGCCACGTGCAGTAAACACGTCGATCACTTCGGCACGCGGGGTGACTTTTTTGATGACGTCGTAATCTTTTTCGATCAGCGCGTGCATGCGCTGCTCGATGGCCGCCAGGTCGTCCGGCGTAAAAGGACGCTCATAGGCGATGTCGTAATAGAAGCCTTCTTCAATGACCGGGCCGATCACCATCTTGGCGGTTGGATACAGTTGCTTGACCGCATGGCCAATCAAGTGCGCGCAAGAGTGGCGAATGATCTCCAGCCCCTCTTGATCCTTGGGCGTGATGATTTGCAGGCTGGCGTCGCTGGTGATCAGGTCGCTGGCATCAACCAGCTTGCCGTCGACCTTGCCGGCCACGGTGGCCTTGGCCAGGCCAGCACCAATGGATGCGGCGACCTCGGCTACGGAAACCGGATGATCGAATGAACGCTGACTGCCGTCGGGAAGAGTAATAGTTGGCATGGCGCCTCCTCTCCTAGTGGTGACCCCTACCAAAGGTCACGTGGGTTGGGATGAGCCAGTACAAGATCCAACACCAGGCCGCTCAATAATGAACGCCTGCCTTACAGCGGCAGGAGCCTTTCGGCCAACCGATAATCGAACCAGAGTGACTGGAGTGAACAAAAAGAACCTGGCAAGGCGGCAAATGGCGCGCCCGGAAATAGCCAGGCAAGGATGCTAGCACAGATGAACGGTCATCGCGTTGGTCAAGCGCTGGGTAAAGAGCAATTCATGGCTTTACAGTTGCAAAAGTGAACTTGAGCTGTACGCAGGGCCTCAAAGCCACTGAGAATCGCCGTTCGTCCTCGACCCAAAGGAGCATCCCATGATGCGTTTTACCTCTACCCTCGCTGTCGCCGCTACGCTGAGCCTCCTTTCCCTCGGCGCGCAGGCTGCAGCCCCTTCCAACTGGCCAGCTGGCGCCCGTGACGCCTTCGTCAACGACTGCAGTGCCGCAGCCAGCCAGAACGTGGACGTCAAAACTGCCAAAGCCCACTGTGAATGTGGCGCTGACAAGATCAATGCCGAATTGAGCACTGCCGAGATCAAGGAATTGATGACCAACCAGAACGCCAGCCCGGAGCTTAAAAACAAAGCAGTCGCGGCTATTTCGTCCTGCAAAGTGGTGAAGAAAAAGTAAGATTGGCTGACGATTCGACGGTCATTTCGCTGAAAAAACAGCCTGAAAACTGCCATTTCACACAAATTATGCAGGTTTTACGGCTTTTTTTAACAGCTGATATTTCGTCGCAAAGCCCCGTGAATCGGGGCTTTCAGCCAAAAAATGAATCAAACGCAAAGCGATTGATTAGCAAACAGTGCCTTGGGGGGGCTCCCAAGCCGAACATTTCGACTATGATAGCCCTGTGTGCCCAGTTGGCCTGAGCAGCACAGCACTACTGAAAATATATGTTTCTTGGAGATACACCATGTCTAATCGCCAAACCGGCACCGTTAAATGGTTCAACGATGAAAAAGGCTTCGGCTTCATCACTCCTCAAGGTGGCGGTGACGACCTGTTCGTACACTTCAAAGCTATCGAAAGCGACGGTTTCAAAAGCCTGAAAGAAGGCCAAACCGTTTCCTTCGTGGCTGAGAAAGGCCAAAAGGGTATGCAAGCTGCACAGGTTCGCGGCGAGTAATTCTCCGCTGAGCTAAAAAAACCCCGTCCATGTGACGGGGTTTTTTATGGGCGATGCAAAAGCCGTATCAGCCGCAGTTAACCCGGTTGATCACCAGATTGTCATCGGTGTTCAGGTTCAGGCGGTCAGAGCGATACTCCAGCGTGACCATGTCGTTGGGCTTGAGGATGCGTGCATTCTGCGCGCCAGCACGCGTACGTGCTTGCTCCAGCAACTGGGGCGAGGCTTTCTGGCCGATGGCGAACTCTGCGGCCTTCGACTCACAGCGGCTATGACCGGCATCGGTCACAGTGGCAGCTTTGCCTGGCTCAGAGGCACCCGGGGTACTGCAACCCGCCAACGCGAGCGCAGCCAACAAAGTACCGAATGATGCGAGCTTCCAAGGCATGAAGCCTCCTATGATAAAAAGTGGACAGAGATCGTGCGACAGCATTCAAAGCGATTGGTTTCAAGACGTTAACCGCCTGTGGGCAAGTCTGCCTGAGTCACGGCCTGCAATCGCTTGGTGAATCGTGACTAGATATGAACGTATTCAGTAGATATCGATGTAGTCCGACGAAGGAGTAGGCCAATTCTGCTTCAGCGCGTTGAAAATCTGCATGACCCAGACTTCATCGCTGGCCGCCACGTTGCCGACATAGCCGGAACCTTTGGCCCAGGTCTCCAGGCGAAACACCAGGCCAGCGATATCAGCCCCACCGACTACGCCGGAAGAAATGTAGGCGATGCCTTCTTTGGTTACCCGCAACTGGGTATGTTCGTCGTCACTGGCGCTGCCAAGCAATTGGCGCACGGCGTCCAGCGTCAGGTTGTCGGGCTTGCTCAAATCGATTTGCACGCGGTGTTTCCCGGCCATTTAACAGGCCAACAGTGTCGCACAGCCGCCGCTTCATGCCTAAGTAGCAGTGCCAAATGCCGTACAAAATGCTTAACTGCGCCCCTCTGGAACGGCGTTCCAGTGCATTGCCCCCGCATTTTTAGCCCGTGAGATTTCCATGACCACCGTAACGCTTCAAGCCGACATCAAAGCCAAGTGGCCCCAAGGGCAAAGTTCCTACAGCCCCGGAAGCCCGGAAGAACTGGCGATCATTGGTATCGACCTGTTGGTCAAGGAACTGGGCACCCAGGCGGCGCAAGCATTCATCGGCCAGATATTCGAGAAATACCCGGCCGACTACATGGGCGCCCAAGAGCGCGAATAGAACAGGGCGACGAGCGCCGCCCCGCTAACTTACTTCAGACGCGCCAGGCGCTCGGTCAGCAGATCGAAGAAGCCCTGGGCGTCGCCATTCTCAACCCAGAACACATTCTTCGGCTGCTTGAGGCCGTCATACCAATCGACAATGGTCTGGCCGAAGGTCGGGCCTTCGCGGCTGTCGACCACCATATTGGCCTCACGACCGCTGAACAGCGAAGGCTTGAGCAGGTACGCCACCACGGTAGCGTCATGGACCGGGCCACCCGGAATGCCGTAGTGCTCCATATCGCCTTTGACGTACTCATTCAGAATACTGCTGACGACCTTGCTCGCATTGTTGTTCAGGTCCGCAATCTTCTTCAGGCGGGCGTCGCTGGTGAGGACTTTATGGGTCACGTCCAACGGCAGGTAGGTCAACTTCACACCGCTTTTGAGCACGATCTCCGCCGCCACCGGATCGGCGAACAGGTTGAACTCGGCCACTGGGGTGATATTGCCGCCGTTGAAGTGGGCGCCGCCCATCACGACCACTTCCTTGATGCCCTGGGTGATTTCGGGCGCTTGAGTCAGCGCCAGTGCCAGGTTGGTCTGCGGGCCGAGCATGGCGATGGTGATGCTGTGCGGCTTGGCGCTGCTCAGGGTCTTGATCAGGTAGTCGACTGCATTGCCTTCGGCCAGGCCTGTTTTCGGTTCATGCACCGTGACGCCCGAGATGCCTTCCTTGCCATGGATATTCTCGGCGTAGATCGGTTTGCGCAACAACGGCGCTGGCGCACCTGCGTACACCGGGATGTCCTCGCGACCTGCCCATTCGCGCGCCAGGCGCGCGTTGCGGGAGGTCTTGTCCAGGCGCACATTGCCGGCGACGGTGGTCAGCGCACGAATGCTCAACTCCTCCGGCGAGGCCATGGCGAACAGCAAGGCCACCACGTCATCGGCACCCGGGTCGGTATCGATGATCAGGTCGATTTTTTCCGCCGCTTGGGCGCTTGCAGCAGTGAGCGCGGACAAAAGCAGAACACTCCGGAACAGGTTTTTCAGGGTAGGTAGACCACGTTGCATAAAGCACTCCTTGTCATAGGGGGGACGCTAGAACGTTACGCCGGACACCAGCGCGATATTGCAGTACGGCTGGCACTCGCCAGTGCGCACCACAGCGCGGGCATTGCGGCTCAATTGCTTGAATTGGTCATGGCTGAGCAGGCGTCGCTCGCCCAGTGCAGCCTGCTCTGTGAGCGTATTTAGCGCGGTCAGCGCGGGCGGTTGCTTCAGCAGGATCTCTTCTGCCAGAACATGGCTTTCCACCTGCATTTCGCTAAGCACGATGCGCAAGGTGCTGATGAAGTCCGGGATGCCCTGGGTCAGTGCCAGGTCGATCAATTCGACGCCGGGAGGTACCGGCAGGCCGGCATCGCCGATGACCAGAATGTCACCGTGGCCCAGGGACGCGATCACGCGCGACAGGGCGATATTCAGCAAAGGTGTCTTTTTCATGCGGGCACAAAACCTTGTACGTCGTGCAGCGTAGGAATGGAAGGCTGAGCGCCGGCGCGGGTCACTGACAACGCCGCCGCCACTTGGCCAAAACGGATCGCCTCGGCTTCGCTCTGGCCCGCGGCCAGCGCGGCGGCAAAGCCACCGACAAAGGTATCGCCAGCAGCGGTGGTATCCACCGCCTTGACCTTCGGCGCCACCAGGTGCTCAAAGCTCTTGCCGTCGGCAAACAGCGCGCCCTGGGCGCCCAGGGTGATGATGACCTTGCCAGCACCCGCCTGGATCAGCGCGGTCGCGGCGACCTTGGCACTGTCGAGGGAGTCGACCGCTACGCCGCTGAGAGCGCTGGCCTCGCTTTCATTGGGGATCAGATAATCGATCGAGGCATACCAGTCAGCGGGCAATGGTCCGCTTGCCGGGGCCGGGTTGAGGATGACGGTCTTGCCCAGTTCGCGACCCCGCTTGAGCGCATACCCAACGGTCTCCATCGGCACCTCAAGCTGGCAGATGATCACGTCTGCCGCCTGCAGCACAGCGTCGCACGTTCGCAGCGACGCAGGCGTCAGCTCACCGTTGCTGCCGGCCACAATGACAATGGCGTTCTGGCTGCTGTCATCGACCACGATCAACGCCACACCGCTGGAGCCATCCACCGTGCTGACGGCCTGGCAGTCGATCCCTTCCACCAGCAGCGCATCGCGCAATTGGCTGCCATAGGCGTCGGTACCGATGCACCCCACCATGGCGACACTCGCCCCCAGGCGTGCCGAGGCGACGGCCTGGTTGGCGCCCTTGCCACCGGGCACAGTGGAAAATGTCTGGCCGATCAGGGTTTCACCGGCACGCGGCAAGCGACTGGCGCGGGTGACCAGGTCCATGTTCAAGCTGCCTATTACCACTACTTTTGCTGGCATACATCAGTACTCATCAATTCGGTTCAGCGGTATTGGGCGAACACATCAGCCAATGGCGCGGTCGACTCACGCAAAACAATACTGGGCGTCACGATACGTTGATCGATCGGCAGTTGGGGGGTTGCTATTCGTTGCAGTAATAATTCGGCCGCAGTCTCGCCCAATTGCAGGATCGACTGGCCAACCGTCGTCAGCGCCGGGTAGACGTAGCGCCCCATCTGGATGTCATCGAAACCGATGACCGACAGCTCGCCCGGCACCCGCACATTGCGCTCGGCGGCGGCGCGCAGCACGCCAAAACCAATCATATCGTTGCTGGCGAAAATCGCGCTGGGCGGGTGTTGCGATAATAACTGTACGGCTGCGGCATACCCGCCCGTGCTGGTGAAATCGCTTTCCAGGGTACGACTGGACAACACCTCGATGCCCGCCTCGCGCAATGCACGCTGGTACCCGGCCAGGCGCATCTGCGCCACGCGGGTATGCCCAGGGCCGCCGATACAGGCGATGTCCCGGTGCCCCAACTCCAGCAAGTGCCGGGTCGCCAGGTAAGCGCCCTCTTCGTGATCGATGCGCACCAGGTCCACATCAATCCCATCCAGCGCCCGGTCGACAATCACCATCGGCGTGCGCACTGCACTCAAGCCTGCGGCAAGGCCACTGTCATCACCGCCCACGGATGTCACGATCAAGCCGTCGACGCGTTTTTCCAGCAACACGCGCAAATAACTGCGCTGTTTCTCTGCGTCGTCATCCGAGTTGCAGAGGATCACGCAATAGCCATTACGCTCGCAGTAATCCTCGATACCCCGAGCCAGCTCGGCAAAATACGGGTTGAGGCTGTTGGGCACCAGCAGCCCGATGGTGGCCGTGGTCTTGGCCTTGAGCGAGCGTGCCACGGCACTGGGCACGTAGTCCAACTGCTTGATCGCCGCCTCGACCTTGATGCGTACCGGCTCGCTGACTGGGCGCGTCTTGTTCACCACATGGGACACGGTGGTGTAGGAAATACCTGCAAGCGCTGCCACATCCTTGATCGTTGCCATGGTTCAGCCCCGCCGACTGGCGCGCTGGCTGCGATAAGTATCGAGGACCACGGCAATCACGATCACGGCACCGGTAATGATGCGTTTAGTCGGTTCCGTCGCGCCGATCTGCGCCAGCCCGGCGGCCAGGACCGAAATAATCAACACCCCGAAGAACGTACTGATGACCGAGCCACGCCCGCCCATCAGGCTGGTGCCACCGATCACTACGGCGGCGATCACTTGCAGCTCCAGGCCCGAACCGGCATTCGGGTCCGCCGCTTCCAGGCGCGAGATCTGGAACAGCGCCGCCACACCAGCCAACAGGCCCATCAGGCTGAACACCAGGACCTTGTAAGGCTTGGGATTGATACCCGCCAGGCGCACCGCTTCTTCGTTGGTGCCGATGCCGATCAGGTAGCGACCGAAGACCGTACGGGTCAGTACCAACTGGGCCGCGATGATCACCAGCAAGGCGATGATGAACGACGGAGAAATACCGAAGGCAATCGGGTTGGACAGCCAGGCAAACGAGTCACCGATATAAGCGGTGCGCGAGCCCGTCATCTGGTAGGCCACGCCGCGGGCCATCTCCAGCACGCCGAGGGATACGATAAATGACGGAATGCGCCAGGCCACCGTGATGGAACCGGTGATGGTGCCGGCCAACGCCGCGCAACCCATGCCCAACAGGGCGGCAGGCAACACGCTCCAGCCCCAGCCCAGGATCGCCACGCTGACTGCCGAGGCCGCCAATGCCAGTACCGATCCCACAGACAGGTCGATGCCGCCAATGATCAGGATGAAGGTCATGCCCACCGCCAGCACCATCAGGTCTGGAATCTGGTTGGCCAGGGTGCTGAAGGTGTCATAGGACAGAAAGTGATCGCTGAGCATCGAGAACAGCGCAATCATCGCCAGCAGGGCACCCGCCAGCCCGAGGTAGGTACCCAGGCCATAGAAGTTGCCGCCAGTTTTACCGGGGGAAATGTTTGTTTTCATGGGGTATTCCTAGGCGCTGCTTCGTTGAGCAGCGCATCACGTTTCTGATAGCCGGCAAAGGCGGCGGCGAGCAATTCGTCCTGGGTCCAGCTGTCACGCTCGAAGGTCTCGATCAGGCGCCCGGCGGACAGCACACCGATGCGGTCACAGATCAGCATCAGCTCACGCAGGTCACTGGACACCACCACCAGCGCTTTGCCCTGGCGGGTCAATTCACCGAGCAAGGCATAGATATCGAACTTGGCACCGACGTCGATACCGCGGGTGGGCTCATCGAACAGCATTACTGCGCAGTCGCGCTCCAGCCAGCGGCCAATCACCACCTTCTGCTGGTTACCACCCGACAGCTCGGACACCAGTTGCGTCGGGCTGGAACTGCGGATTCGCATGGCGTCGATCTGGCGCTTGGCCAGAGCGGTTTCGTTGCGGCTGTTGACGACGCCCCCGCCGGAAATTTCCGGCATGTTGCCCAAGGCGATGTTGGCGCTGATGGATTGGGTCAGCAGCAGGCCTTCACCCTTGCGGTCTTCGGTGATCAAGGCAATACCATGACCGACCGCGTCGACCGGCGAGCGAATGCTCACCACCTTGGCCGGCGAACCCAAGGCCACGGTGCCGCTGTCAGCCGGGTCGGCGCCGAAGATCAGGCGCAGCAATTCGGTGCGACCGGCGCCGATCAGGCCGGAAATGCCAAAGATTTCACCGGCGCGCACTTCAAAGGACACATCGCGGACCTTGTCCGAACGGGTCAGGCCCGTCACGGTCAAGGCCGGACCTCCGATGGTACGCGGGCCCAAATCGATGTGTTCACCCAGTTCGCGACCGACCATCAAGGTCACTAACTGCTCACTGTTGTAATTGGCCATCGGCTCGACGCAGACCAGCTTGCCGTCGCGCAATACCGCAATGCGCTGGGCGACACGGGCCAACTCTTCGAGCCGGTGCGAAATATAAATGATCGCCACGCCTCGAGCCTGCAGGCGCGTGATTTGTTCAAACAGCATCTCGACTTCACGAGCAGTAAGCATCGCCGTGGGCTCGTCGAGGATCAATACATGGCAGTCGCCGATCAGGTTACGAGCGATCTCGACCATTTGCTGGTGACCAATGCCCAGGCTGCCTACCAGTGTGTCCGGGTCGATCGCGTCCAGGCCGACTTGGGCCATGGCTTCGATCGCGGCTTTGCGCAATTGTTTGCGGCTGATCCAACCACAGCGGCTCGGCAGGTTATCCAGGAACAGGTTTTCAGCCACGGTCAGCGTCGGCAGCAGGTTGAGTTCCTGCATGACCATGCGCACGCCCAAGGCTTCGGCCTGGGTGCGGCTGGCGGGGCGATAATCCTGACCGTTGAATTGCATGTGCCCGGTGGTGGGCGTGACCAGGCCGCCGATGATCTTCGACAAGGTACTTTTGCCTGCGCCGTTCTCACCGGTCAGCGCCAACACTTCCCCGCGATTGAGCGTCAGGGTGATGTCGGACAGAACCGGTTGGGCATAGGTCTTACCGATACCGCTGACCGAGAGGACAGCGTTCGGGGCGGAAGATGACATAGGAAAATCTCCAGGCGCCCGCTCAGGACGAGCGGGCGCTGTTGGGTACTGCCAGGATTACTGCTTGATGACGAGTTCGACCGGGGTTTCGATCACGCCATCTTTGGCATCGACTTTCTCACCCTTGACCAGCTTCAGCGCGTTCTGGATACCGAACACGGCTTGCTGGGCGGCGGCCTGGTCAGCGGTGGCCAACACGCGGCCGTCCTTGAGCATTGGCTTGATCGCGTCAATGTTGTCGTAACCTACCACCAACACCTTGCCGGCCTTGCCTGCCGCACGCACGGCGGAAACAGCGCCCAGAGCCATGTTGTCGTTACCGGCCAACAGCGCCTTGATATCCGGCGTTTCGCTCAGCATCGCTGCCGCGATTTTGTTGCCCTGGTCGATTTCCCAGTTACCGGACTGGGTGGAAACAATCTTCATGCCTGCGGCGTCCATCGCATCCTTGAAGCCTGCGGTGCGCTGCTGGGCATTGGTGGTAGTGGGTACGCCCTCGATGATGCCGACCTTGTCACCGGCGGCCAGTTGCTTGGCCAGGTAGTCGCCCACCAGCTTGGAGCCTTTGCGGTTATCCGGGCCTACAAACGGAATATCGAGGTTTTTGCTTTTGAGTACTTCCGGGTCCAGGCGATTGTCGATGTTGACCACCTTGATACCGGCATCGGAAGCCTTTTTCAGCACACTGGCGAGTGCCTTGGAGTCGGCGGGAGCAATGACAAGCGCATCAACCTTGGCGTTGATCATTTCGTTGACAATGGCGATCTGCGCGCTGGTATCGGTTTCGTTCTTGATGCCGTTGGAGATCAACTTGAATTCTGTTGGGTGCGCTTTCTGGTAATCCTTCGCACCGTCGGTCATGGTGACGAAAAACTCATTGGCAAGGGACTTCATGACCAAACCCACGGTAGGCGTTTTGGCAGCGTCATCGGCAAATGCAGAAGAGAGAGGCAAAGCGGCGGATGCGGCAGCAAGCACAGCAACAGCAAGAAGACGTCCAGCAAATGGCAGCTTCATGGGTTCACTCCGATCTTATGATTATTGTGAGCAACGCTTGCACCGAAGAGCCCTTCGGCAGCCCTCCCACCTGGGCGGCTGATACGAGCTTTCACGATGCGCCAAGGGCGCAGTGAAACATCTCGCAAACGTTTGCGTTGAGCAAACTATGAGAACCTTGTCGAGATTTGTCAACGGTAGCAGCAAGCCTTTCATTGGCGCCCTCCAAGCTCTCCCTTGAGCCACCGACCGCTGATACGTTTAAGCCAGCTCGCCGTTTCTGCCGCTCGCTGAAACGACAGAGTGCACTGCGAATGATCGACCACAGCGCTCGGACATATCGTGATCGCTTTCGGACAACCGAACACCACAACCCTTCGCGTTCGGAAAGCCGGACAGCGCCAAGCCCCATGAAACTAAAATCTTAGGTTAAGTTGTTTTAAATCAATAAGTTAATTTATAAAAACCAACATGCTCAGTCTGGTACAAATCCTGCTCTTTCTCAGCACCTCGCGGCGTTCAGAACCGCCCGGGTGTTCTAGATGAACCTGCTACAGCACTCATCAAAAACCAGAGAGAAAAATAATGAAATCTGCATTGAAGAACGTCATTCCGGGCGCCCTGGCCCTTCTGCTGCTGTTCCCCGTTGCCGCCCAGGCAAAGGAAGTCGAAAGCAAGACCAAACTGTCCAACGTAGTCATCCTCGCCACCGGCGGTACCATCGCTGGCGCCGGCGCCAGTGCGGCCAACAGTGCCACCTACCAGGCGGCCAAAGTCGGCATCGAACAACTGATCGCCGGCGTTCCTGAGCTTAGCCAGATCGCCAATGTTCGCGGCGAACAAGTGATGCAAATTGCGTCGGAAAGCATCAATAACGAAAACCTTCTGCAACTGGGTCGCCGTGTCGCCGAATTGGCCGACAACAAGGACGTGGACGGCATCGTGATCACCCACGGCACCGACACCCTTGAAGAAACCGCCTACTTCCTGAACCTGGTGGAAAAAACCGACAAGCCTATCGTGGTGGTCGGCTCCATGCGCCCAGGCACCGCGATGTCGGCAGACGGCATGCTCAACCTTTACAACGCGGTTGCGGTCGCGGGCAGCAAGGATGCACGGGGCAAAGGCGTGCTGGTGACCATGAACGACGAGATCCAATCTGGCCGCGACGTCAGCAAGATGATCAACATCAAGACCGAAGCGTTCAAGAGCCCATGGGGCCCGCTGGGCATGGTCGTCGAGGGTAAATCCTACTGGTTCCGCCTGCCGGCCAAGCGTCACACCATGGATTCTGAGTTCGACATCAAGACCATCAAAAGCCTGCCTGACGTTGAAATTGCCTACGGCTATGGCAACGTGAGCGACACTGCCTACAAGGCATTGGCCCAAGCGGGCGCCAAAGCGATCATTCACGCCGGTACCGGTAATGGGTCAGTATCGTCCAAGGTCGTTCCAGCGCTGGTGGAATTGCGTAAACAAGGCGTGCAGATCATTCGCTCTTCCCACGTCAACGCCGGTGGCATGGTTCTGCGTAACGCCGAACAGCCAGACGACAAATACGACTGGGTCGCCGCCCTTGACCTGAACCCGCAGAAAGCCCGCATCCTGGCCATGGTCGCCCTGACCAAGACCCAGGACAGCAAGGAACTGCAACGGATCTTCTGGGAATACTAATCCCTGCTGATTCATCTGTAGAAAGATGCTTTTGTGGCGAGGGAGCTTGCTCCCGCTGGGCTGCGAAGCGCCCAAAATACTTGCGGGCGCTACGCACCCGAGCGGGAGCAAGCTCCCTCGCCACATTCAGCCCCTCTCCCCCCGAACTTCAACAAACTCCCTGATTCGCTGTCAGACGAACTTCTTGAAATTTAAGCAGTTGCGAAATTTCCTACAGTTAAATACTGTATGTGCGTACAGCCAATTAAGGAATGCTCTGTGGCAAAGCCCTCTTCCGCAGCACCTGCAGCGCCTGACGCCTATCAGCGCCTGGCTATCCGCGTGCAAAAAATCATCAATTCGACCAACGCGCAGAAAGCCAAGGCGGCGTTGATCTTCCGTTTACCCGAGGAACCGGAGAACGATTGGCAACGTTTACTGGAAGAGATTGCAGAGAATGACAACGTCACCCTCGCCTATCGGGACGACGGTGGCGTGCAGATTTTTTGGGTTGTACCGAAGGAAGATTGATTGTGAGTGCCCGTTTTATTGCTGTGTGCTGTCTGTTTTTAACCTTCACTGCCAACGCCCAAGCCCCTCGCACCTTCAGCGAAGCCAAGAAGATCGCCTGGAAGCTCTACGCGCCGCAATCCACCGAATTTTATTGCGGCTGCAAATACACCGGTAACCGGGTGAACCTGAAAGCCTGCGGTTACATCCCCCGCAAAAACGCCAACCGCGCTGCACGCATTGAGTGGGAACACATCGTGCCGGCCTGGCAAATCGGACATCAGCGCCAATGCTGGCAAAATGGCGGGCGAAAAAACTGCACGCGCCATGATGAGGTGTTCAAGCGCGCCGAGGCAGACCTGCACAACCTGGTGCCGAGCATCGGCGAAGTGAATGGTGACCGTAACAACTTCAGTTTTGGCTGGCTGCCGGTGCAAAGCGGGCAGTACGGCTCATGCCTGACCCAGGTGGACTTCAAGGCGAAGAAAGTCATGCCGCGCCCGTCCATTCGCGGGATGATCGCACGCACGTATTTTTATATGAGCAAGCAGTATGGCCTGCGCCTGTCGAAGCAGGACCGGCAATTGTATGAAGCCTGGAACAAGACCTATCCGGTGCAAACCTGGGAGCGCCAGCGCAACCAGACAGTGGCGTGCGTGATGGGACGTGGTAATGAATTCGTCGGCCCGGTCAACCTCAAGGCCTGCGGCTGACTGTGGGCGGGGTGCCCGCCCACTTCACCTGCTACTGCGCAGCCTGGTGTTCGATAATCTCCGACACGGTGTCGTTTTTCTTGGCCCGCGCCATTTTTTCGTTTAGCAGCGCCTGCTTGGCTTCGGCCTCGGCTTTGGTCGCGAACGGCCCCAATAGCACCTCATCCTTGCCGTCGACTTTCACAATGTAGAAATTGAACCCGTGCTCCAGCAACCAGGCGGTCAGGTCGGTGATCGCCTGCAGCTTATGGTCCGGCGGGCCGACCCGTATATCCCATTCCTGAGCGGCAATCGCACCGGTTTGCGGCAGGCTTTCGGTCACGGCAGGCTTGGCCTTGGGGGCGTCGACCGACTTACCTTCACCGCATCCGGCCAACGCCAACACCACAATTGCCATCGCTACTTTACGCACTGCCCTGCTCCTTTGAGGATCAAAGAGGCAACTTTACCATTCACTGTCTATTCTGGCCGTCATAAACGTTGGCTTAAACAATGCGAATCATGTATCGCGACCTGTATGATACCGCCATGGGAATTAATGTCGCCTCTATGCGTCCTAGAAAGAGGCAGTCACAGGGAAGCGCTTCGCAGTAAGCTACACACATCCGACACCTACCCTGTCTGAAACATGTGTCCTTAAAAGTAATTCAAGGAGAAGTCCATGCTTATACTCACCCGCAAAGTCGGTGAAAGCATAAACATCGGTGATGACATTACGATCACCATCCTGGGCGTTAGCGGCCAGCAAGTACGAATCGGCATCAACGCACCTAAGGATGTTGCCGTGCATCGCGAGGAGATTTACCAGCGTATCCAGGCCGGCCTGACTGCACCTGACAAAAACCAGACGCCTTGAAACGCCTCCAGTAGCCAGCCTTTTCGTTCACTGTAACGGCTGGCGAAAACCCAATTGGCCTGTTCGCGCTTCCCGGGTGACCAGCGCACGTTGAGCCCTTCCTTCGCTGCAAGATGAAACTGTCAGGGCATCCGGAACTTGTCGCGCTATTGGCAGCCCAACTTCTGACACTTTATCCTGCCGTCCGAGTGCATTTCGGGAACACGTCGATGAGGCCAGCCGCGTCGCAACCGCTTGTTTCAAGATCCTGGATGATCGCCCTGCTGATAGGGCTGGTCTTCGTGGCACTCGGGTGCTGCTTGAGAATGGAAGTGGAAGGGGCCGATCCCGACGCCCATTCCTGGTTGGATCTTGCGCTTCTGCTCTGTGGCTACCTGCTTGCGTTCTGCCTCAAGCCCATCCAGAAGGTGATCTTGCGCAAGCTGCGTCAGCGCGCCGCTCATCGCACCCATGGAAAAACCGCACGTTGAGGGCGTTTACCTGTTATCGGATCGCCGGTATTTACAGCGCCGCCGCACCACCTATCATTGGGCTTGCGCAGTCAGTCAAAGGTGCAGATACAGATGGATACCCTCAGTAAAGCCCAGATCGAGTCAGCACTGGCAGCGCGCCTGCCCAGCTATACCGTTGAGTGCACGCTGCATGCCGACGGTACTCTCTCAGCCGTTCTCAGCGGCCCGGGAACCGATCACTTCGCGATTACCGGCATCGTGCGCGCGCATTATCACGGTACAGAAGCCATCAACCGGCTCGCCACCGAGATACTCAGGGAAATGGTGGTGTCGCGCCAGGGGATGAAAAACAGCCGACTGCAGGCACTGTCCGATCCCATCGACTGCATGGAAGGCCGAGACCGGTGACGGGCTCGGCCTTCCACGTATCATGGCGCCAACGAACTTAAGGACAGCAAGCCATCAGCCCCACGCTCGGCTTTCAATGCACCGTATTGCTCGATGCAAGCATGGGCGGTCACCATCGGCGCCACGTGTGTCGAGGTCACCACCATGATATCCGCCCCCGCCGCTTCCCCAGCCTGAATACCCACTGTGGCGTCCTCGAACACCAGGCAGTCCTGCATCGGCACGCCCAGGCGCCGAGCACCCAGCACATAACAGGCCGGATCGGGCTTGCCCGTCTTCACATCTTCGGCTGTCACCAGTACCGCCGGCACGGGGATGCCCGCTGCTTGCAGCCGGCGCACGGCCAATGCCTTTGGCGCTGAGGTGACCAACGCCCATTGATCGACGGGCAGGCTCGCCAAAAACGCCACCGCGCCGGGAATCGCCACGATGCCTTCGACATCGTCCAGCTCAGCCTCGGTGATCCATTGGGCTTCTACCTGCGGATCGACGCCCGGCAATGCCTGGCGGGTGATCGTATCAATCGCGCGGGCGCCATGAATGGTGTGCAGAAACGCTTCCACATCCAAGCCATGCCGTGCAGCCCAGATGCCCCAGACGCGCTCCGCAGCGGCAATGGAGTTGAGCAGGGTCCCGTCCATATCGAACAGAAAGGCGCGGTAACGCCGGGTAAATACATTTGGAGTTGGGCTGGACATTGCGCGGCTTCCTCATGGGCTGGGCCCTGCAATCTACGGATCACCTCGACGCTTGTAAACGCCGAGTCCTGGCCCGTCACCTCCAAGTAAAAAATGACGAACTTGTCATGATCCTGTTGGTTGGCTGTTGGGGTCGCCTGGTTACCGTGAGCTCACTACCCACCCGGAACGTGAGACACCACCATGAAACTGATTGCCCTGGGCTTCGCCGCTTTGCTCGCCACTGGCTCGGCATTCGCTGCCGATACCGCCCCCGCTACCAACGTGATCCACGACAAAACCGGCTTCTTCGTGCACCTGGATGTCGCCAGGGTGCTGTCGAGCACCGACACCTACGGCCAATGCGGGGTTGTGCCGGCGCAACTGCGCTATCTGGACCACCAAGACCGCGAACATGTGCTGGATTACCAAGTCCAGGGCACCGGTTGCGCCAATGACAATTGATCGGGCTACACTGGCGCAACTTATTGAAGCAGAGCACCTTCCATGAACATCCTCGTAGTCGAAGACGAACCCAAGGCCGGTAATTATCTGCTCAATGGGCTGCAGGAGCTGGGGCATTGCGTAAGCCTGGCCCGCGATGGGGTGGACGGCTTGCACCAGGCCCTTGAAACGCCCTTCGACGTGATCGTACTGGACGTGATGATGCCGAAAATGGATGGCTGGGAAGTGCTGCGCCGACTGCGCAAAGAAGCCGATACGCCAGTGCTGTTCCTCACCGCCCGCGATGACATCGCCGACCGCATCAAAGGCCTTGAGCTGGGTGCCGATGACTACCTGATCAAGCCCTTTTCGTTCGCCGAACTGGTGGCGCGCCTGCGTACCCTCAATCGTCGTGGCCCGAGCCGGGATGAAGAACAACTGCAAATCGCCGACCTGCACATTGACGTACTCAAACGTCGGGTGACCCGCGCCGGCACGCGCATTACCCTGACCAACAAAGAGTTCGCCCTGCTGCATCTGTTCGCGACGCACCAGGACCAGGTACTGTCCCGCTCGCTGATTGCTTCGCGGGTGTGGGACATGAACTTCGACAGCGACACCAATGTGGTGGATGTCGCCGTGCGCCGCCTGCGCCTGAAAATCGACGACCCGTTCCAGCTCAAGCTGATCCACAGCGTGCGGGGCATTGGCTACCGCTTCGATACCCAGCCATGAACCGTCAACACCCTTACTCCCTGACCCTGCGCCTGGCGTTGATCTTCGCCCTGCTCGCCTTCGCCTTGCTGGCCACCCTGGGCGTGGCGCTGTACCGGGAACTGGAGCGCGAACTGATCCGCCGCGATGACGCCGCGCTGATATCCCGGGTGGACCAGTTACGCAACCTGCTCAACGACAGCAATACCCTGGACCTGATCAAGACCAAGCCAGAGCTGTTCCAGAACATGTTGGGCAACCGCGAATCCGTGCTGAGCATTGCCGCCCCCGACAAACAGCCACTGCTGCTGGTAAACCCGGGGAATATTGAGTTGCCGTCGATCCAGCCGCTGCCCAAGGATCACAAACTCATGTTGAGCGACGTGCAACATTTGCCAGGCCTGAACGGTATTCCCTTCTCGCTAGTGGCCGTGGCTATCGACTCCGGCGACCTGGGCAGCCTGCAAATCGCCAGCGGCCGCCTGATGACCGAGCGCACCGCGGTGCTCACCAGTTATCGACTCAGCGTATACATCCTGGCGAGTATCGCCGCGATCATCCTGGCGCTGGTGGGTTACCTGCTGGTTCATCGCGGCTTGCTGCCATTGCGCCGCCTGGCCCGGCATGCCCAAGGGATCGGCGTCAGCAACCTGGCCGAACGGCTCGACAGCCACGGCGCACCGAAAGAGTTGCTGCCCATGATCGACTCGTTCAACACCATGCTTGAACGCCTGGCCAAAGGCTTTGTACAACTGGGCCAAGTGTCCACCGACATGGCCCATGAACTGCGCACCCCGATCAACAACCTGCTCGGCGAAACCCAGGTTGCCCTGCAGCAGCAGCGCAGCATCGAGAGCTACCAGCAACTGCTGGCCTCCAATGTCGAAGAGCTGGAACGCCTGGCGCGAATGCTCGACAACATGCTGTTCCTGGCCCGCACCGACCCCGCCAGCGCACTGCGCCAACGCCAGGCGCTGGACGCAGCGGATGAAGTGGAACGCATCGCGGATTACTTCGAGGGGTTGGCCGGTGATGTGGACATGCACATCACCGCCTTGGGCGAAGGGGTGATTTGGGCTGAACCGATGTTGCTGCGCCGTGCCCTGGCCAACCTGTGCGCCAACGCCATCAAATATGGCGCGCCGGGCTCGGAACTGAGTATCCAGGCAGTGCCGGATGGTGCGGGCATCAACCTGAGGGTCAGCAACCACGGCCAGACGATCCCGGCCGAGCACCTGCCGCGGCTGTTCGAACGGTTCTACCGGGTGGATGAATCCCGCGAGCGGTCAGCCCAGTCCAACGGCCTGGGACTATCGATCGTGGCGACCATCATGCAGCTGCATAACGGGCGGTACCGCGTAAGCAGTGAAGACGGCGTGACCTGTTTTGAGTTGTTTTTCCCCGGCCGTGAAGCCTGAGGGCGCTGCGACTCAATCAAACGCACCGTTCAGAACTTCGTAGATGATACCGGTCGCAATGGCCACCAATATCAAGTCGGTTCCCGCTTGCTGCCACTCGTAACCGTCGTAGCGAGGCAACTGCCCCAGCAAGCGGCCGTCCAGCTTCTTGGCAATGCCGGGCGGCAGGGGCTTGCCGCGTGCCAGGTTTTTCTGAATGCCAGGCGGCAAGGCTGGCCCTGGGCGCCAATAATCGCGGTGACCGCCCAGCACGTTCAGTACAAGACCGCGATCAACGCTGAAGTCATTCCTGGAGGGCCCGCCATTGTCCTTGCCCTTACCGTGCCCACCCTGGGCATTACCTTTGTTATTACCGTGACCTTTGCCGTTGTCCTGCCCACCATAGGCATCACCCTTGCTATTGCCTTGGCCTTTGCCCTGCCCACCGTAGACATCACCTTTATTGTTACCCTGGCCTTTGCCATTCCCTGGATCTGCAATGGCAAGGCCACTGGTCACGGACAGTGCAAGGGACAACGCAACCGACACGAACTTCGTACGCTTTAACATGGCGACTTCCCAAGGCAAATATGTGCTTGAACTGTAGTTGAAATCGCAACACAGCGTACCCAAACAACAGCGCCGGCCGTCAGCTCACCTGACCACCACTCAAGGCGATATCTACCTGGGTTTGCCAGGCTGCCAATGCCGCCACACGCAACCCCTCGACTATTGTCGATAGCGCCATCGAATGCTCGCCCGCGTCAGGCAAACCAGGTACGTGAATAAACCCACTGCGCACCCCAGTCCCCACCAAGGCATGCTGCAAACGATAAAACACCTGGTTGCACACAAACGTCCCCGCCGTCTGCGATACCGAAGCCGCAATGCCCGCCTCACGTACCGCCTTGACCATGGTCTTGATCGGCAACGTCGAGAAGTACGCCGCCGGGCCGCCATCCACTACCGCAATATCAATCGGCTGCGCCCCCAGATTGTCGGGGATACGCGCATCGTTTACGTTGATCGCAACGCGCTCGACGGAAATATCACTGCGCCCAGGCCCCAGGCCCGTGGCGATGACCATTGCCGGCCGCAGTTCATTGATCAACTGGAGCAAGGTTTCGGCAGCGGTGGCAAATGCGCAGGGCAAGCAACGCGAAACCATTTGCACCCCCTCGCACAACTGCACACCGTCCAACTGGCGCACGGCCTCCCAAGAAGGGTTTACCGCCGCCTTATCAAAGGGCTCGAAGCCCGTCAGCAATACGTTTTGCACAGTGGCCTCACATCAACAGATAGAGCAGCACGATATTGACCACCAGCATCATCAGCGCCGTGGGTAGTTGGGCTTTGATCACCGCATTTTTATCCGGCAGCTCCAGTAGCGCCGCCGGTACGATATTGAAGTTGGCCGCCATCGGCGTCATCAACGTACCGCAATAGCCAGAGAACATACCAATCGCCGCCATCACCGCAGGGTTGCCGCCGTAAATCCCCACCAGCACCGGCACGCCGACGCCACCGGTCATCACCGGAAAGGCCGCAAAACCATTGCCCATGATCACGGTAAACAAGGCCATGCCCAACACATAGACCATCACCGCCACCAACTTGTAGTCCAGGTTGATGTAGGTGGTGGTGACATGAGCGACCGCCGTGCCCACCCCGGCCTCACTGAACAACAGCCCGAGCATCGCCAGCATTTGCGGAAGCACCATGGCCCAGCCCAGGGCTTCGGTCAGGCGACGGGATTCGCGTAACGCTTGTACCGGCGTATCCCGGGTCAGCCAGCAGGCCAGGCCAAGGGCGATCAGGCAACCGATGCCGAGGGAGACAAAGGTGGTGTTCTTCGGGTCCAGCAGCGGTACACCGCCGATTTCGGTGTGTTTGAGCAACACTGAACCAATCACCGTGGTTAGCGGAATCGCCAACGCCGGGATGAACAGTTTGTGGCCCAGGCGCCCGGCACTGGCGCGGGACGCCTTGTCGTGCAATTCGGCATGGCGGCCACGACCAACGCCGCCCAAGCCCGCAATCAATGCCATCACCACCACACCCACTCCGATGACCACCGAAGGCAGGCGCTCGCCTATAAGGAACGGTACGGCGAACAACAACCAGAACAGCGCACTGGACCAGCGCTTGGGGTGGGAACGGTCGAGCAGGGTCATGCCGGCGGTGATCAGCAACAGCACGCCCGCCAGCCAGTACAGGTATTGAATGGAAATAATCATTGAGCAGCCTCCACCGGAGCGGTGGCCGAGCTCATTTCGCGGGTCAAGCGCCGGTCAAAACGATGCAACCGGATAGCGTGAATGATGAAGGCGCAGATCGCCGTCGGGATGCCCCACACCGCAATGTGCAGCGGCTCCACATCAATCCCCGAGCCAAGCAGGAAGGTGTGCATCAACGCAATCGCACCAAAGGCCACGAAGATGTCCTCACCAAAGAACAACCCGACGTTGTCGGTGGCAGCGCACATGGCCAGTACCTTGTGGCGCAGCTTATCCGGCAACTTGCCATAGCGTTTTTCCGCTGCGCCCTCGGCCATCGGCGCCAGCAGCGGCCGCACCATCTGCGGGTGCCCACCCAGGCTGGTCAACCCCATGGCCGCCGTGGACTCACGCACAAACAGATAGATGATCAACAAACGCCCGACCGTGGCGCGTTCGAAGCGTGCAATCCAGTTCTGCGCATGCAGGCGCAGGCCATGGCGTTCCAGCAGGCCAATCACCGCCAGCGGCAATAACAGAATCAGTTGCAAGGCACGGGTCTGAAGGAAGCCATCACCCATGGTGGCAAGAATTTTTTCCAGGGGGAACTGGGCGGCAAGCCCGGTGGCGATGGCGGCCGCGGTGACCACCAACAGCGGATTGAAGCGCAATACAAAGCCGACCACGATGACAAGTACGCCGATCAACGGCCATAAGTTCACAACAGTTTGCATGGCGGGGAGGTCCTTTAGTGCGCGCTGCGGCGCCATTACAGCAGGATGTGGGCAAAGGGCTCACAGCGTGAAAGTGGCGTGCAGTCGGCTCGGTTTTTTATTGTTGACCTGGAAGGTCGAGCGTCAGTGGCGCAACTTTGCTGCCTGGGGCCGGGGGTGTCCAACAAGAAAAATTGTTGCTGCAAACCAATAATTTTTGTGGGGGGATGGCTTCGGGCGGTACGGTGCCATGCAGAGATTCAGCGCAGTTTTTTTGGAAATATCGCGAGGATGAACTCGCTATGGCGTCGGCAGGGAAAATTCCTGATCAGCGCCTATACTCCACGATGCAGCTGTGTGTACTTGGAGTTCATCCACGGCGTCGTGCCGACAATGAGGGTTCCCGCTATGTATGCCGGACAAATGAGTAGTATGGCGACCACGCTTGGCGAAATACGCTGCCAGCTGTTCGCCCAGGTAATTTGCCTGCTGGCGGTGGCGACGCTGTTCGCCTGATCGAACATTCAAGCCCTGAAAGGACGCCGCTCGGCGTCTTGGCTTTCCTTTGCCCAAATTTCAAGCAACAAAAAAGGGCCCACCTTTCGGTGGGCCCTTCTAGACCGCCCAGCAGAGCGGATTTTGTTTGGTAGGCGCGATTGGACTCGAACCAACGACCCCCACCATGTCAAGGTGGTGCTCTAACCAACTGAGCTACGTGCCTGCTGTGAGGCGGCATTCTACGGAATTCCGAAGGGGTGTCAACATCTTTTTTGCAGCTAACCCTATGAATATGCGAATTTTTTATTTGCGCCGGGTACACCCGTGATTTTCGGGTGGCTGGCAGGCGATTTTTAACTCAGGTAGGATCGGCGCACTCGTAAAAAATATAAAACAGAGGTTCCAGGATGGCGAACACCCCCTACCCCCAGTCGTATTACGCCGCTTCCGCGAATGCAGTTCCGCCCCGTCCTGTGTTGCAAGGTGAAGTCGAGACCGATGTGTGCGTGATCGGGGCCGGCTATACTGGGCTTTCCAGTGCGCTGTTTTTGCTGGAGAGCGGCTTTCGCGTTACGGTGCTGGAAGCCGCCAAGGTCGGTTTTGGTGCCTCGGGCCGCAACGGTGGGCAGATCGTCAATAGTTACAGCCGCGATATCGACGTGATCGAGCGCAGCGTCGGGCCTCACCAGGCGCAGTTGTTGGGGCAGATGGCGTTTGAAGGCGGCAGGATCATCCGTGAGCGCGTGGCCAAGTATCAGATCCAGTGCGACTTGAAGGACGGTGGCGTGTTCGCCGCCCTCAACAGCAAGCACATGGGCCACCTGGAGTCGCAAAAGCGTCTGTGGGAGCGCTACGGCCATACGCAACTGGAGTTGCTGGACGAGCGCCGCATCCGCGAGGTGGTGGCCTGTGACAACTATGTGGGGGGTTTGCTGGACATGAGCGGTGGCCATATCCACCCGCTCAACCTGGCGCTCGGTGAAGCCGCGGCTGTGGAATCCCTGGGCGGCACGATCTATGAGCAATCGGCAGCGGTGCGCATTGAGCGCGGCGCCAATCCGGTGGTGCACACTGCTGAAGGCAGGATCAGAGCCAAGTTCATTATCGTCGCGGGGAACGCTTACCTGGGCAACCTGGTGCCGGAGCTGGCGGCCAAGTCGATGCCGTGCGGTACCCAAGTGATCACCACGGCACCACTGGGCGATGAAGTAGCCAAGACGCTGTTGCCCCAGGATTACTGTGTCGAGGACTGCAACTACCTGCTCGACTACTACCGCCTCACCAGCGACAAGCGCCTGATCTTCGGCGGCGGCGTGGTCTATGGCGCGCGGGACCCGGCGAATATCGAAGCGATCATCCGACCGAAAATGCTCAAGGCATTTCCGCAACTGAAGAACGTGAAGATCGACTACGCCTGGACCGGCAATTTCCTGCTCACCCTGTCGCGCTTGCCGCAGGTTGGTCGCCTGGGTGACAACATCTATTACTCCCAGGGCTGTAGCGGCCATGGCGTGACGTATACGCACTTGGCAGGCAAAGTACTGGCGGAGGCCTTGCGAGGTCAGGCTGAGCGTTTTGATGCGTTTGCGGGCCTGCCGCATTACCCGTTCCCGGGTGGGCAAATGTTGCGCACGCCGTTTGCGGCGCTGGGGGCTTGGTACTACGGGTTGCGGGATAAATTCGGGATGTAAACACAGGCAGACTGTGGCGAGGGAGCTTGCTCCCGCTGGGCTGCGAAGCGGCCCCAAAAGCCTGGGAGCGCTACGCACTCCAGCGGGAGCAAGCTCCCTCGCCACATTTACATCAAGCCTTCAAGCAAAGATGCGCTCAGAGCTGGTCGCGAGCAATCCCGCTACGAATCCGTACGATATCCGCCAATACCGCCAACGCGATTTCCGACGGCGTCCTGCTCCCCAGGTTAAGCCCGATGGGCGCGTGTATCCGCGCCAGTTCAGGCTCCCCCAACCCACCGATGCGGCGCAGTCGCTCAAAGCGCTTCTGCGAGGTCTGCAACGACCCCATCACGCCAATGTAGAACGCGTCGGTACGCACCGCTTCCATCATCGCCAGATCGTCGATACGCGGGTCATGCGTCAGCGCAACCACCGCCGTATCACGGTGACAGCCGCCGTCGGCAATAAACACCGACGGCAACTGGCGACGAATCTCCACGCCATTGAGCACCACGCCTTCCAGCACCTCCTCGCGTGGGTCGCAGAGAATCACTTCAAACCCAAGGCCGACCGCAAACTCGGCACACGCCTGCGCCACGCTGGAGTACCCGGCCAGCAATAGACGCTGAGCCGCACCGACGCGGATGCGCACCCGCGCACTGTCACGCTCGATGCGCGCGCCCTGCTCACAATCAGCGACCAGGCTGCGCGCCCCGCTGGCCAGGTCGACCTGGCGAATCAAGCGGCGCTGCCCGAGCAGCGCCGACTCCACTTCACGCAGGTGCGCCTGCACCTCGCAGTCAGGCTCGAACTTCTCAACCAATACATCGAGAATGCCGCCGCAGGGCAGGCTGACCCGCGAGCGCGGATCGTCCCCTGCGCCGTAGCGCACCACGTTGACCGCAGCGAAAAACGCACCTTCGGCGACGCGTTCGAGAAAGTCTTCCTCGACGCAACCACCCGACAACGACCCAATCCACTGCCCAGCGGCGTTCACCGCCAGCAGCGAACCCGGCGCCCGCGGCGCCGAGCCGTAGGTGGCCAGCACCGTACAGAGCCAAATGCGCTGCCCCGCCACCGACCACGCCAGCGCCCGTCGTATCACCTGCAGATCCAGATGCTGCATGTCAGTGCGCCTTGTGCTCGATGGACGGCGCCTCAGCCTGCAGCTTCTGCACATCGCTCACCGCCAGCTCCGCCGATTGCCCGCCCCAGCCTTGGCGCAGGTAATTGATCAGATCGGTGAGTTGTTCCGGGCTGAGTTTTCCCGCGAAGCCCGGCATCGGTTGCATGTGCTCGAACCCGGAGAACTTCTGCTCGCCAATCCCGTCCTCGATCACCCGCACCAGGTTGCGCGGGTCTTCCAGACGCAGCGTGGTGTTGCCGCGCATCGCCACCGCGATGTGCGGCTTGCCTTCACCATCGGCGGCATGGCAACCGGCACAGACGTTCAGGTATTCCTGGCGGCCGCGCTGAGCGCTCGGGCCAAGGTGTTCCACCGGCACTTCGACCAGCGCCTTGGCTGCGGGCGGTTTATCACCGAGCAGGAAGGTCGCCATCGCGGCCAGGTCCGTATCGCTCAGGCCCTGGGTGCTGTTGTGGAACACCGGGAACATCTCGTTGAACATCGTCCCTTGTGCGCTCATGCCATGCTTGAGGAACGTGGCCAGGTCCTGCTCATTCCAGCCGCGCGCGGCCAGGTCGGTGGCGAGCAGGCTGGGCGCCAGATAGCCATTGAGGATGCCGCCGGTCAGGCGCTTGTCCAGCTCCATCGCACCGGGCAGGCCACGTGGGGTGTGGCATTCGCCGCAGTGGCCGAGCACTTCGACCATGTACTGGCCGCGCTTCCAGGCTTCGCTCTTGCCTTCGGCCGGTTCCAGTTTCAGCGCTTTGCCGTACAGCACGTTCCAGCCCATCAGGCCCAGGCGCACGTTGAAGGGAAAGCTCAGGCTCGTGACCGGCGCTGCGCGCTCGATCGGCTCGATGGTTTTGAGGTACGCATGAATAGCGTCCGAGTCTTCACGCGGCATCAGGTGGTACGAGGTGTAGGGCATCGCCGGATACAAGTACGCACCGTCGCGACGCTTGCCTTCGGTCAACGCAGCGAAGAACTCGTCATCGCTGTACAAGCCGATGCCGTGTTCTTTGCTTGGCGTGATATTGGTGCCATAGATGGTGCCAAACGGCGAGACAATCGGCAGGCCGCCGGCAAACGGCGCGCCGCCCGGTGCAGTGTGGCAGGCCATGCAGTCAGCGGCGCGGGCGAGGTATTCGCCGCGCTTGGCTTGATCATCAGCGTGGGCAAACAATACCGGCGCGGCCAGGCCGACCGCCAAGGCCAGGCGGGTCAGAAAAAGCTTCATGCTTAACCCTCCTTGACCAGGCCGAGATCGGTCAGCACGTTGCGGGTGGCGTTGTAATAACGCACGTACCCGGTACAACGGCAGACGTGATGACCGAGGCTGTCCTCGATGATTTGTTCCAGCTTGCTGTACACGGTCGGCTGGCGTTGCAGTTTCTCCACCAACACGGTCGCCGCATTGACGAAGCCCGGCGCGCAATAGCTGCACTGAAAGGCGAACTCATCCACGAAGCGCTGCTGGATCGGGTTGAGCTCAGTGACCTGGCCCGACTCATCGCGCTTGGCGTGACCTTCGATAGTGCGCACTTGCTTGCCTTCAAAGTAATGCGCGCCAGTGATGCAGGTGCGCACTTCTTCGCTGGTGCCGTCCGGGTTGTCGACGATCACCACACAGGCGTGGCAAATGCCTTGGCCGCAGCCCAGCCGCGAGCCCGTGAGGTTTTTGTATTCGTGCAGGTAGTCGATCATCGGCAGGTCATCAGGGATGTCCACCGGGCCGACGGGTTGACCATTGAGGGTCAGTTGAAGCGGACGGTTAGCCATTGAGGGCCTCCTTGATGCGTGCAGCCGTGATTGGCAGGTCGCGAACACGTTTACCGATGGCGTGTGCCACCGCATTACCAATGGCCCCGACAATCGGGATCATCACCACTTCAGCGATACCTTTGGACGGGTCGCTTGGCGACAGCGCCGGCAGAATCTCCGAGGTCTGTTTCCACACGGCAACGTGACGCGCCATCGGCAGACGGTAGCGGTTGAAGTTCCAGTCACCCTCCCCCGGCCCGCCTTCGTACAACGGCATTTCTTCCATCAAGGCGTGACCGATACCCATGGCCACTCCACCCTCGAGCTGGCCTTTGACCAACTCTTCAACCAGCACACGCCCGCACTCGACCCATGAATGGTGATTGAGCACTTCGACCTGCGCCGAACCCTTGTTGACCTTCAACTCGACCAACGTGGCGACGGGGCTGTAGTACGTCACCGCAGCGTTATTCAACTGGGTGGCGGGATAGCTGACGTTCTGGCGATCGAGCAGGTGGAAACCGGCAGTGCTCATCAGCGCCTGCTTGGCTTTCGGTGCGCCATCACCGTATTTCACCGCCAGACCGTCGAGCGGCAGGCGCTCGCGCACGCCGTCGATGCTGTACTCAGCCTCGGCCCAGCTCCAGCGGTTGAACCCGTGGACCGTGGCAGCGGTGACCAGGCCTCGCTCATGAGCGCGCCTGGCCAGTTCTTCAAAGCTCAATGGCTGCATGCCGTTGGCGGTGAGCTTGCCGTCCACCCAATGTGCGTCTTCGCGGCGTACCACATAGGGGTTGGCCTGGCCGCCGAACGGGCCCTGGCGCCAGATCTCTAGCGCCGCTGGCCACAGGCCGTGGTTGAACAGCACACGCGCCGCTTCGCGGGTGGCGTGGCTGAAGTAGTACGCCGAGTTGGTCGCCGAAGACGCCGAAGCGAGCTTGCCCACCCAACGCGGGTTACGCAGCAGGTTGTCCTGCTCGGCCTGGCTCATGGTGTAAGGGTTGCCGCCGGTGACCAGTTGCATTTCCTGCCATTGTGTTTCGCCGGTCTTCACTTCGTGGGCCGGGCTGCCGAGGAAGTCGGCAACCACCAGCGACTGCGAAGTGGACATGCCGGTGCCGATTTCGATTCCGATGTGGCGCAGGCTGATGCGACCGTCAGCGCTGAATTCAACACTGGCCATCGGCGCTTCGGAACCGGTGCCGAAGTCTTTCTGGCAGATGGCAAAACCGACGCCATACCAGTTATCCGGGTCTGCGGCTTCGCGTTGTTGCTTGATCGCGTCACGGTTTTTCCACACGTCGTGCACAGCGGCCTTGTCGAGAATTTCGTGCAGCCGCAACGCACCGGCAGGGATCGCGCCCTGGGTGTTCTTCATGCCCGAACGCAATGCGTTCTTGCGCCGCAGCTCGATGGCATCCACACCAAGGCGGCCGGCGATTTCGTCGACCATCATCTCGGTCGCCGCCATGCTTTGCAGGGTGCCGTAGCCCCGCATCGAACCGGCTTCAACGCCACGGGAATGGTACGCGGTGACTTGCAGGTCGTTCTGCGGCATGTAGTAGATCGACTGCGCCGCCGTGGCGCCGACCGCAGCCACCGATGGGCTGTAGTTGATCCGGCCACCGCCGTCGACGCTCATGTCGGCGAGGAAGATTTTGAAGCTGTGGTCGTTCTTGTCGACCGCCAACTGATAGCGGATATCGAATGGGTGACGCTTGATGCCGCTCTGGAATTGCTCGTAACGGTCGTTGGCCAGGCGCACCGGCACACCAGCGCCATACAACGCAGCGAGGGCGGCGTAGTAGACGAAAATGTTGTGGTCTTTGGAACCGTAACCCACGGTGTAACCCGGGTGCATGTTCAGATGAGCCAGGCCGAAGCGCGACGGCGAGATCATCTTGGCGGTCTCGGTCGCAACTTCCAATGGGCACTGGGTGGCCACCACAAAGTGCAGGGTTTTGGTCGCTGGATCGTACCAACCGTTGCCGTTGTCCGGCTCCATGGCGGCCGGTTCGATCGATGGGGTTTTGTAGCGCTCGTCAAACACTAGCCAGTTGTCCGGTGGCGTGTTGATCTGGCTCTTCATGCGCTCGGCGTAGAACAGCCCGCGCTCGGTCAGGTTGCCGTGCAGGTTCGGCTGGGAATTCCACACTGGGCGACGGTTTTTCAGCATCGGGAACAGGATCGAATCCTTGAGGCTGGCGAATTCGTCTTCATCGGCCGAGGTCGGGCCACCCACGCGCACGTAGCGGAAGCTACCGTAGGGGTCACCTTCGTAATACGGCACTTTGGCGCCGTAACGAATCGCCTTGTCATTGAACTTGAGTTTGTTCTTGGCCTGACGGAAACGCTCGAAGTCGTTCCAGATCAGGATCGCCACCGGGTGACCGATGAACATCGGCACTTTGCCCTCGGGTAGCAACGGGTCCGGCGCATGTTCTTCCGGGAAGACGATACCGTCCTTGTCCAGGTCGGCAGCGGTGACAATGCGGTCCGGCTGCAACTCGGCGCCAAGCCACGACAGGTCGTAGCCCGCGTAGATGTGGTCGGCCTTGATGGTTTTGAGCAACATGGCGTGACCTTGCTGCTGGGGCCAGCCAGGCATGTCCTTGGAACGGATGTCGCGGGCAAACACCTTGCTGCCGCAGACTTTCGACAAGGCATCGTTACGCTGGCGCGCCTTGCCGTTATGGCCAAGCCACTTTTCAGACGGCACGGTCACGCTGTTTTCCATCAAGGCAGCCAGCGCCTGGGTGCTGAGCGGCGTGAGCGTGACACTCACACCCGCCACCAGCCCGCCCTGGAGGAACGAGCGCCGGGTTATTTCACGGTTGGACATGGATCATCCTCTGAGCGGTTATAAATCCGCCCTTATGGTTAAGTACACCAAATCTGGAGACTTGCAGAAACCTTTCTCGACGAATCAAAAGGCCATGATGACAGTGCAAAGTTGACCGAAGGGTTAACTTTAAAGGTTTCTGCGCCTGCGGCAAATAACCACATTGAAATTTTTTGACACAAGAACGCAAAACGGCCGACAGAATCGAAATGTTCTGCCGGCCGTTTGCCGATAATGAGCGCTGTTGGTAGCGAAGAAGATGAGGCTTTTTTTCAAACCCCAGACACAAAAAACCCCGGTCTTTCGACCAGGGTCTTTGCTATCGGATCAAGGTGAGCCAGTGGCTTTCCTTGTGCTTCAAGGCGTTCAGTGGGCCTTGATGCAGATATGGCGCAGCGGACGGGACTCGAACCCGCGACCCCCGGCGTGACAGGCCGGTATTCTAACCGACTGAACTACCGC
>NZ_JBXAJM010000012.1:171103-208403 GCF_058797315.1 Pseudomonas sp. GW823-FHT02F05 | reverse complement strand
CGCTCCCACAGTGGACCGTGATCCAAATGTGGGAGCGGGCTTGCCCGCGATGGCGCCAGTACAGACAACGCAGACTGACTTAGTCTTCCAGCAACTCTTCAGCCTGACCCAGGATGTTTTCCAGGGTGAAACCGAACTCTTCGAACAACGCTGGCGCCGGCGCCGACTCACCGTAGGTGGTCATGCCGATCACACGGCCTTCCAGGCCCACGTACTTGTACCAGTAGTCGGCGTGAGCCGCCTCGATGGCGATACGCGCACTGACCTGCAACGGCAACACCGATTGCTTGTAGCCGGCGTCCTGGGCTTCGAACACGCTGGTGCACGGCATGGACACAACGCGAACGTTGCGGCCTTGCTCGGTCAGCTTGTCGTACGCCTGAACGGTCAGGCCCACTTCGGAACCGGTGGAGATCAGGATCAGCTCCGGCTCGCCGATGCAGTCCTTGAGCACATAACCGCCACGGCTGATGTCGGCGATCTGCGCGTCGGTACGCACCTGGTGCTGCAGGTTCTGACGCGAGAAGATCAGCGCCGAAGGGCCGTCCTTGCGCTCGATGGCGTGCTTCCAGGCCACGGCGGACTCCACGGCGTCGGCTGGGCGCCAGCAATCCAGGTTCGGCGTGGTGCGCAGGCTGGTCAATTGCTCGACCGGCTGGTGCGTCGGGCCGTCTTCGCCCAGGCCGATGGAGTCGTGGGTGTAGACGTGGATCACGCGCTTCTTCATCAGCGCCGCCATACGTACGGCGTTACGTGCGTATTCCATGAACATCAGGAAGGTTGCGCCGTATGGCACCAGGCCGCCGTGCAAGGACACGCCGTTCATGATGGCGCTCATGCCGAACTCGCGCACGCCGTAGTACATGTAGTTGCCGCTGGCGTCTTCGGCCGAGACACCTTTGCAACCCTTCCACAGGGTCAGGTTGGAACCGGCCAGGTCAGCCGAACCGCCGAGGAACTCAGGCAGCAACGGGCCAAAGGCGTTCAGGGTGTTCTGGCTGGCTTTACGGCTGGCGATGGTCTCGCCCTTGGCCGCGACTTCAGCGATGTAGGCCGAGGCCTTTTCCGAGAAGTCGGCAGGCAGGTCACCGGCCAGGCGGCGTACCAGCTCGTTGGCCAATTCAGGGAATTCGGCGGAGTACGCAGCGAAACGCTGGTCCCACTCGGATTCAGCCGCCAGGCCTTTTTCCTTGGCATCCCATTCGGCGTAGATGTCGGCCGGGATTTCGAACGGGCCGTGGTTCCACTTCAGCGCTTCGCGGGTCAGGGCGATTTCCGCGTCACCCAGCGGGGCGCCGTGGCAATCTTCTTTACCTTGCTTGTTCGGCGAGCCGAAACCGATGGTGGTCTTGCAGCAGATCAGGGTTGGCTGCGCGCTCTTGCGAGCGGTGTCGATGGCGATCTTGATTTCTTCCGGATCGTGGCCGTCGACGTTGCGGATCACCTGCCAGTTGTAGGCTTCGAAACGCTTTGGCGTGTCGTCGGTGAACCAGCCTTCGACTTCACCGTCGATGGAGATGCCGTTGTCATCGTAGAAGGCAATCAGCTTGCCCAGGCCCAGGGTACCGGCCAGGGAAGCGACTTCGTGGGAGATGCCTTCCATCATGCAGCCATCACCCAGGAATACGTAGGTGTGGTGGTCAACGATGTCGTGGCCGGGGCGGTTGAACTGCGCGCCCAGGACTTTTTCCGCCAGGGCGAAACCAACCGCATTGGCCAGGCCTTGGCCCAGGGGACCGGTGGTGGTCTCGACGCCCGGGGTGTAGCCGAATTCCGGGTGGCCCGGGGTGCGGCTGTGCAGCTGACGGAAGCTCTTGAGGTCGTCGATGGTGACATCGTAGCCGGTCAGGTGCAGCAGCGAATAAATCAGCATCGAGCCGTGGCCGTTGGACAGCACGAAGCGGTCACGGTCGGCGAACGACGGGTTGCTCGGGTTGTGTTTCAGGTAGTCACGCCAAAGTACCTCGGCGATATCCGCCATGCCCATCGGGGCACCGGGATGGCCGCTGTTGGCTTTTTGCACGGCATCCATGCTGAGGGCACGAATGGCGTTGGCACGCTCACGACGGCTGGGCATCGCTGATCTCCTGGAGTTTGCTGAAAAGAAACGGAAAAAAGGACCGGCATTTTCCCTCAGCCACCGCCTGCGGGCAATGACAGATAGTCACTTGAGGGCGTTTTTCCTGTGCTTTGGGCATCAATCCCTTGCAGAAACCTTTAACCGGTTCGTCTTAAGGTTATAGCGACGGCTTATAACCGCCACTTATCGTTCAATATCAAAACTTTTTGATATTGGCCTTGCGAGGATCTACACCCGTCACTAGACTGCTGGCCTTATGAACCTACCCGTGCCCTCCCTGCGTCCTGACGACGGCGATGAACTGGCTGCCTTGTGCAAGGCCGCTGGCGATCCGTTGCGCTTGAACGTACTGCGCGCACTGGCCAACGATTCTTTCGGAGTACTGGAGCTGGCGCAGATCTTCGCCATCGGCCAGTCCGGCATGAGCCACCATTTGAAGGTGCTGGCCCAGGCCGACCTGGTGGCCACCCGTCGCGAAGGTAATGCGATTTTCTACCGGCGTGCACTGCCCCATACCGAACTGCTTGGCGGCAAATTACACGCTGCCCTGCTCGAAGAAGTGGATAACTTGTGCCTGCCCGGCGATGTGCAATCGCGTATCGGCCAGGTGCACGGGCAACGCGCCGCCGCCAGCCAGGATTTTTTCTCACGGGTGGCCGATAAGTTTCGCGCCCAGCAGGATCTGATCGCCGGCTTGGCACAGTACCGCGAAAGCGTACTGGCGCTGCTGGACAAGCTGAGCTTCAGTGAAGAGGCCACGGCCTTGGAAGTCGGCCCTGGCGACGGCGGTTTCCTGCCCGAACTGGCGCGCCGCTTCGAGCAGGTGACCGCGCTGGATAACAGCCCGGCGATGCTTGAACTGGCGCGCCAACTCTGTGAGCGCGAAGCCTTGGGAAATGTGCGCCTGCAGTTGGCCGACGCCCTGAGTGACACCGGCCTGCGAGCCGATTGCGTGGTGCTGAACATGGTCTTGCACCATTTCGCCGCACCGGCAGAAGCTCTCAAGCAAATGGCCGGGTTGCTGCACCCCGGCGGTAGCCTCCTGGTTACGGATTTATGCAGCCACAACCAGAATTGGGCCAAGGAGGCCTGCGGTGATCTCTGGCTGGGTTTTGAACAGGACGATCTGGCCCGTTGGGCCACCGCTGCGGGACTCGTTCCCGGGGAAAGCCTCTATGTAGGTTTACGTAATGGTTTCCAGATTCAGGTCCGCCATTTTCAGCGACCGGCTGGCGACACTCACCATCGGTAAATATCAGGAAAACATCGAGATGAGCGAATACTCCCTTTTCACCTCCGAGTCCGTGTCTGAAGGGCATCCGGACAAAATCGCCGACCAGATTTCTGACGCGGTGCTGGACGCTATCATCGCTGAAGACAAGTTCGCCCGTGTGGCGTGCGAGACGCTGGTGAAAACGGGCGTGGCGATCATCGCCGGCGAAGTTACCACCACTGCCTGGGTCGACCTGGAGCAGATCGTGCGTGACGTAATCACCGACATTGGCTACAACAGCTCCGACGTCGGCTTTGACGGCGCAACCTGCGGTGTGATGAACATCATCGGCAAGCAGTCCCCGGACATCAACCAGGGCGTTGACCGGGCCAAGCCTGAAGACCAGGGCGCCGGCGACCAGGGCCTGATGTTCGGCTACGCCAGCAACGAAACCGACGTACTGATGCCCGCGCCGATTACCTTCTCGCACCAGCTGGTACAACGCCAGGCCGAGGCGCGTAAATCCGGCGTACTGCCATGGCTGCGCCCTGACGCCAAGTCCCAGGTGACCTGCCGCTACGAAGGCGGCAAAGTCGTGGGCATCGACGCCGTCGTACTGTCGACCCAGCACAACCCGGACGTGTCCTACGCCGACCTGCGTGAAGGCGTGATGGAGCTGATCGTCAAGCATGTGTTGCCTGCCGAACTGCTGACCAAGGACACCCAGTTCCACATCAACCCGACCGGCCAGTTCATCATCGGTGGCCCCGTGGGCGACTGCGGCCTGACCGGCCGCAAGATCATCGTCGACAGCTACGGCGGCATGGCCCGTCACGGCGGTGGTGCATTCTCCGGCAAGGACCCTTCCAAGGTTGACCGTTCTGCGGCTTACGCCGGTCGTTATGTGGCCAAGAACATCGTGGCTGCCGGCCTGGCCGAGCGCTGCGAAATCCAGGTTTCCTACGCCATTGGCGTGGCCCAGCCTACGTCGATCTCGCTGAACACCTTCGGCACCGGCAAGATCAGCGATGACAAGATCGTCAAGCTGGTGCGTGAGATCTTCGACCTGCGCCCTTACGCAATCACCACCATGCTCGACCTGCTGCACCCGATGTACCAGGAAACCGCAGCCTACGGCCACTTCGGCCGCACCCCGGCGCAGAAGACTGTGGGTGATGACACCTTCAGCACCTTCACCTGGGAAAAAACCGACCGCGCCAACGACCTGCGTACCGCCGCCGGCCTGTAATCGTTCGCGGCAAATAGAGCCCCGCCAGGTCTGCCTGGCGGGGCTTTTTGTTGCCTGCAGGACCACTTCGGGCTTTTTTGGATCCAAGGCTTGCAGGCCAAATGATGGCCCACTAGAATCCGCGCCCTCTCGGGCCCTTCACCTTATTTGGATATTGCACTGCGCCCGCCCGGGATGGATAAGCGCGCAGGCAATCGAACATTGAGGTTTTCATGCGCATTTCCACGCTCGCCCCTGCCGCCCTTCTGCTCAGCCTGTTCACCCTGTCGGCCCAGGCCGCTGACCTGAACGCTTTGAGCGGTGCCCTGAGTGCCCAGCTCGGTGGCGGCAATGCCGGCGACTGCCAGCAGCAACCCAAAGACCTGCAAGCCAAGATCGACGCGGCCAATGCCAAGAACGATCTGCTGAAAGTGCGGGCGTATGAGACTGCGTTGGAGCAGGTCAACAAAGCTTGCAACAAACTCGCCGACAGCCAGGCAAAAGTCGACGCCAAGCAGCAGAAGCAGCAGGCCAAGGCTGAAAACAATGATGCTGTGAAGGCCTTGGGCGGCCTGTTCAAGTAAACAGAAACACCCGGTAAAAAGCCCCGCTCGGTCGGGGCTTTTTTGTGGGCGCGCGGATCACTTAGGCTGGCCCCCCTTTTCGAGCAAGGATGCTCATGATGCACGTATTACTGGCTGTTCTCATAAGCGCCGCACCCGCCTGGGCCTGGGCCGAAACCTGCCCCGATGACGTTCACTCACAGCTGGAAACCCTGTCCAGGCAAATCCAGCAGTGGGACGACAGCTACCATCGACAGGGCCAAGCCCTGATCAGCGATGAGCTCTACGACCAGGCCCGCAGACGCCTGGCGCATTGGCAAGAATGCACTCGCGAGCAGACACCCAAGCCTGATAACCCGCTGGCCAGTGCGCGCGGTACCTTACCTCACCCGGCCGCACACACTGGCCTGCAAAAGCTGCCGAGCGAGCCGGCCGTCAGTGACTGGCTCAGCACTCGACAGGATGTCTGGGTCCAACCCAAGGTCGATGGCGTTGCGGTGACACTGGTGTATCGCCAGGGCCGCTTGCATCAGCTCATCAGTCGGGGCGACGGCCTGCTTGGCCACGATTGGTCAGCCTCCGCCGTCAAGATCCCCGGCATTGTCCAACAGTTGCCCGACGCCGTTGATGTGGTGCTGCAAGGCGAACTCTATTGGCGCCTCAACCACCATGTGCAATCGCTCAAGGGCGGGCTCAATGCACGCAGCAAAGTGGCTGGCCTGATGAACCGTCGTCGGTTGAGCGATGCCGAGGCTGCCGGGATCGGCCTGTTCGTCTGGGCGTGGCCAGACGGCCCGACGGACTTCACCGAACACCTTGCCACCTTGGCGCGCTGGGGCTTCACCGATAGCCAACAGTACAGCCAACCCGTCAGCACCATCAGCGAAGCTGCGCATTGGCGCACGCATTGGTACAACGCGCCATTACCCTTCGCCAGCGACGGCGTGGTGCTGCACCAGGCTGCGCGAGCGCCCGCCGAGCGCTGGCAAGCCAGTGCGCCCTACTGGTCGGTTGCCTGGAAGTACCCGGCTATCAAGGCACTGGCCCTGGTGCGCAAGGTCGAGTTCAGGGTGGGACGTACCGGGCGTATTACACCTATCCTCGAATTGGAGCCCGTACGGCTGGATGATCGGCAGATCAGCCGAGTGAGCGTCGGCTCCCTGAAACGCTGGCAAGCCCTGGATATCCGCCCCGGCGATCACGTGTCGATCAGCCTGGCGGGCCAGGTCATACCGCGACTGGACGAGGTGATCCTGCGCAACGAGACACGCGTGGACGTGCAGGTACCCAACGCTCAAGATTTCCACGCCTTGAGCTGCTGGCAACTGGACCCTGGCTGCGAAGACCAACTGCTCGCCCGCCTCACCTGGCTGAGCGGTAAACACGGCCTGGCCTTGCCCCACATGGGGCGCGAAACCTGGAACGTATTGATCCAGGCCGGTCTAATCGCAGGCTTTCTCGATTGGTTGACACTTGATGCGGCCGAGCTTGCTACCATTGAGGGCTTAGGCGAGCGTACCCGTGCGCGGGTGCTCGACAGTATTCAAAGCGCCCGGCAACGCCCTTTTTCACTATGGCTCAAGGCCTTGGGCGTGCCGCCGGCGGCGCGCAACAACCTGGAAGGAGACTGGCAGACGCTGGTCGCCAAAGACACTCAAGCCTGGCTGGCCTCAGATGGCATCGGCCCGGGACGCGCGGCGCAACTCAGCGCTTTTTTTCGCGACCCGCAGGTACAAGCCTTGGCTGAAACATTACGCGGAGCCGGGATAGATGGGTTTTGATCCCCTCCGCCACCTGATTGCGAACTTGGAGCCTTATATGAAATTTCTCGCCCCCTTTGCCTTGCTGACCTTCGCGAGCTTCACGTCCACGCCGCTGTTGGCCGCCGAAGACGCACAACCCCTCACCGGCTGCGCCGCCAAGCGCCAGGCCATCAGCAGCCAGATCGAACAAGCCAAGGCCCACGGCAACAGCGCGCAACAGGCTGGCCTGGAAAAAGCCCTGGCCGAAGTTACCGCCCACTGCACCGATGCCGGCTTGAAGAAAGAACGTGAAAACAAGGTGCTCGACGCCAAGCACGAAGTCAGCCGCCGTCAGGCCGACCTCGACAAAGCCATGAAAAAAGGCGACCCGGACAAGATCAACAAGCGTAAGGAGAAACTGGCCGACTCGCGTAAAGAGCTGCAGGACGCAGTGGAAGAACTCGACCAGTAAAACCGATCAATGATCGCGGAACTGTTTATGGCAGGCGCTACAGGCATCTTCAACTTTTTGCACCGCAGGTTGAAGGCTACTGGCTTTATAAGGTTGCACCTGGCTAGCGATCACCAATTCACCGGTGGCCGCCTCAAGTTCGCGGGCCAGTTGCTGGAACTGCGCCTGTTTTTGCCACACATCATCTTTGGCACTGGTGTGGTCTTCTTCGCGTACGCTCGGAAAATGTTTCCACGGTTCATGGGACAACGCATCCAGCTTGACCGCACCCTCGGCGAACTTGGCGCCATCAAATGGGATACGTCCGCGCAGCATGCCGCCCAGGTCTTCACCGGTCTTGAGCATCTGCTTGAAGATTGCCTTGCGCTGGCCCAGGGGGGAATTGGGATCAACACCGCCACAGGCAGACAAAGCCAGGCAGGCCAGCAATACAACGGTCAGTTTTTTTAACATCATCATGGCTTCAAGGTCACGGGAAACGGCGGCCAGTATCCTCGCACCGCCCACAAAGACCAATAGCCCTATTAATAATAAGGTTGCCCGGATGCAGTGAAGCGCGGGCAATCGTTTCAGGAATTGCTTGCATGAATGTCACCTTCAAACCCTGGGGCCGCAGCCTGGCTTGGGCTCTGCCAATGTTTGCGCTACTGGCCGGCTGCGATGCCGGTAAAGACACCGATAAAGAAGTTGCCCAGGAGCCAACCAAACCTCACGCCGTTGCCACCTATGTGAGCGCACCATGGGAAGCCCTGCCGAGCGTTTCCGACAGCGACTTGCTCGCCGGGTTTGAATCCTGGCGCAGCGCGTGCCAGCGTCTCAAGGCCGACCCGATCTGGGGCCCGACCTGCGCGACAGCGGCCAGCGTACCGGGCGATGCCGTAGCGGTTCGTAGCTTTCTCAAGGAACACCTGGATGTCTTCGGCCTGCGTTCGGCCAACAACACGCCAAACGGCTTGATCACGGGTTATTACGAGCCGGTCTACCCCGGCAGCCTGACCAAGACCGCCACCGCCCACGTGCCGGTATACGGCGTGCCGGACGACCTGATTGTCGTCAACCTCGACAGCATCTATCCGGAGCTCAAGGGCAAGCGCCTGCGCGGGCGCCTGGAAGGCCGTGTGCTCAAGCCGTATGACGACGCCAGCACTCTCAACAGCCAAGGCTCCACCGCCAAGCCGATCGCCTGGCTGACCGACCCGATGGACCTGCAGTTCCTGCAAATCCAGGGCTCGGGGCGTATTCAACTGGCCGGCGGGCGTCAACTGCGTGTGGGTTACGGCGACCAGAACGGCTACCCGTACCGCCCTATTGGCCGTTGGTTGGTGGAACAAGGCGAACTGAAAAAAGAAGACGTGACCATGGGCGCCATCAGCGCCTGGGCCAAGGCCCATCCGCAGCGCATTCCAGAACTGTTGGCGAGCAACCCCAGCTACGTATTCTTCAGCGCCCGCCCCGACAGCAACGAAGGCCCGCGCGGTTCGCTGAACGTGCCATTGACCGCTGGCTACAGTGTGGCAGTGGATCGCAAGGTGATTCCGCTGGGCAGCCTGTTATGGTTGTCGACCACCAAACCAGACGGCACGCCACTGGCACGCCCCGTCGCCGCGCAGGATACCGGCGGCGCAATCACCGGAGAAGTGCGCGCAGATCTGTTCTGGGGCACAGGCAATGCCGCAGGCGAGTTGGCGGGGAATATGAAACAGCAAGGGCAGATCTGGATGCTGTGGCCCAAAGGCGCGGCGTTGCCCCAGGTGCCGGATGCGCCTGCCGGAACCTGACAATCGCTGATAATCAATGTGGGAGAGGCGCGCCCTGAACCCAGTCAGTTATCGCAAATCCCCTGTGGGAGCGGGCTTGCCCGCGAAGGCGGTTTGTTAGTCACTGCATCTGTTACTGCGCGACCGCTTTCGCAGGCAAGCCAGCTCCCACATTTAATTGATCGACATGAGGGCTTGCTCCCTCCCGCATAGCGACGGCGGCGTCCCTCAAATCGAAACGAAGAAGAAACTCGCAATCAACGCCATACCCACGGCCCACACCAGCGAACGCAAGATCGCCCAGTCCGCCAGGTAGCAAATGATGTACAGCAGGCGGCTGGTGATAAACAGCACTGCCAGCACGTTGATCGTCACCAGTTCGGCGTTGCCGGCCAGGTGCGCAATGATGACTGCAGCGGCAAACGCCGGGGTCACTTCGAAACTGTTGAGTTGCGCGCTATGAGCACGCTTGGCGACGCCTTCCAGGCTATCGAGGAAGGCACGCGGGTCGTGGTTATCCCGTGGCCCGAACTTGCCTGTGCTGAACTTGGCCACACCAGTGCAAATGTACGGCAGAAAGATTGCGATCAATACACACCATAAAGCGACTGTCATCACCGATTCCTTTTAGTTTTATCCGACGGTTAGAGTTTCATCACCAACATGCCAATCAACACCAACCCACAGGCTATGAGCCGTGGACGGCCAAAAGGTTCTTTCAAGTAACGCATGCCGAACAGCACCACCAGAATCACACTGACTTCGCGCAGCGCGGCGGCTTCGGCAATCGAGCCCAACTGCATGGCCCAAAGTACCAAAGCGTAGCTCAACAACACGCACAGCCCCACGCTCAAGCCCAACCGCCACTGGGTGCGCCAGAACAGGCTGAAGGCCGCACGCTTGCGCACCAGCGCCAGCAACGGAAACGGCCAGGCGCTGATCAGCGTCAGCCACACCAGGTAATCCAGCGGATGCGACCAGCGCCGCAGCGCCTGCCCGTCCAGAAAGGTGTAGCAGCCGATGCACAGACCAATCAATACCACCACCGGTAGCATCGACCAGGGCAACCGGTCACCGCCGCCGCCCTGCCACAGCAGGCACACCATGCCAAACGGAATCAGCAGAATCCCCAGAATCTGCTGGGTATTCAATACTTCGCCGGCAAACACCAGGGTCAGCACCAGCACCACCAGCGGCGACAAACCGCGCATCAACGGATACACCAGGCCCAGGTCACCCACCCGATAGGCCTGGATCAACAAATAGCGATAGAGCAACTCAAACAACGCAGAAGCAATGATCCACGGCCAGATGTCCAGCGGCGGCCAGGACACGAAGCCCACCGCGAATACCACGAACAGCAGCGCCACACTGTCCATGCAGGCAATGACTAAAAGGCGCTCGCCGCTGAACTTGATCAAGGTGTTCCACGTCGCATGCAACAGCGCCGCTACCAGCACCAGGGCTGTCGCTACCACCAGAACCTCCTTAATTGATACATCATGTAACAGCACCTGTTTATACTAACTACCGATTCGACGCACCCCGTGCGCCTATATTTCCCTGCTCCAAGGACCCCGGATGCTTGAACTTGTCGCCGCCTTCATCTGCCTCACCACCCTGCTCACTTATGTGAACTTCCGCTTTATCGGCCTGCCGCCCACCATTGGCGTGATGGTCACCGCACTGTTGTTCTCGCTGATCCTGCAAGGCCTGAGCGTGCTCGGCTACCCAGGCCTGGAAGAACGTATCCAGCAGTTGATCGGCCAGATCGACTTCGGCGATTTGCTGATGAACTGGATGCTGTCGTTCCTGCTGTTCGCCGGCGCCTTGCACGTCAACTTGAACGACTTGCGCAGCTACCGCTGGCCCATCGGCCTGCTGGCAACCTTTGGCGTATTGATCGCCACCGTGGTCATCGGCAGCCTGGCGTACTACATCTTCGCCCTGTTTGGCTGGCACGTGAGTTTCCTTTACTGCCTGCTGTTCGGTGCCCTGATATCCCCTACCGATCCCATTGCGGTGCTCGGCGTGCTACGGACCGCCAATGCCTCCAAACCGCTGAAAACCACCATCGTCGGCGAATCGCTGTTCAATGACGGCACCGCCGTGGTGGTGTTTACCGTGCTGCTGGGTATCGCGCAGTTGGGTGAGACGCCCACCGTGAGCGCCACGGCCATGCTGTTTGCCCACGAAGCCATTGGCGGCGTGCTGTTTGGCGGGCTGATCGGCTATCTCGTGTACCTGATGATCAAGAGCATCGAACAGCACCAGATCGAAGTCATGCTGACCCTCGCCCTGGTGATCGGCGGCTCGGCCATGGCCTCGGAGCTGCATGTGTCCGCACCGATTGCGATGGTGGTCGCGGGGCTGATCATCGGCAACCTGGGGCGCAAACTGGCGATGAACGACATGACGCGTCGCTACCTGGATGGTTTCTGGGAACTGCTCGATGACATGCTCAATGCCTTGCTGTTTGCGCTGATCGGCATGGAGCTGCTGCTATTGCCATTCAACTGGCTGCACGTGTTCGCGGCCAGCCTGCTGGCAGTGGCGATCCTGCTCTCGCGCCTGCTGACCGTGGCCCCGGCGATCCTGTTGCTGCGCCGTTGGCGCACGGTACCGCGCGGCACTATCCGTATCCTTACCTGGGGTGGCTTGCGCGGCGGGGTTTCGGTGGCACTGGCCTTGGCCCTGCCTCTGGGCCCGGAGCGTGACTTGTTGCTGAGCATCACCTACATCGTGGTGCTGTCTTCGATCCTGTTGCAGGGGTTGAGCATCGGCAAGCTGGTCAAGCACGTGACCCGGGACGAACCCCAGGCCACGCCTGAGCATCACTGATCCTTGTTGATCTGCTGCGGATGCCTCGGGTCCGCAGCCTTTTTACCTGGCAGGCTGCTTTCGCTGCGAACCTGCGCATGGCTGATCAACGCGAAGATGAAACTGCCGCCGATGATGTTGCCGGCCAGGGTCGGCCCGGCGAAGACCAGCCAGAAATCCTTCCATGGCAACTCGCCGGCAAATACCAGGTAGGACACTTCGGCTGAACCGACGACGATATGGGTGAAGTCACCCAGAGCCATGAAGTAGGTGATCAGAATGATGATCCACAGCTTGGCACTCTCCATCGACGGGATCATCCAGACCATGGTGGCGATCATCCAACCGGAGACGATGCCCTTGGCGAACATCTGCGCGGGGTCGTTCTCCATGACCTTGCGCCCGATCTCGAGGAAGGCCAGGTCGGTCTTGGTATCGAAGATCGGCAGGTGCAGCATCACGTATGCCACCAGCAAGGTGCCACACAGGTTGCCCACCAGCACCACTGACCACAGCCGCAACAGACGCCCGGCATTCGCCAGGGTTGGCTTGCTCATCACCGGTAGCACGGCGGTCAGGGTGTTTTCGGTAAACAGTTGCTGGCGTGCCAGGATCACCGCGAGGAAGCCCGCGCAGTAGCCGAAGCTGGCAATTACCTTGAAGGCTTCGCCCTCAGGCAGGCGTGAATTGAGCAGCCCCATGGCCATCAGTGACAAACCCATGGTCAGCCCGGCGGCCAATGCCGACCACCACAACGCGGCGACACTGCGCTCCAGCTCCTGGTCGCCCTGGGTACGAATGATTTCGTGCAATACCGCTGCGCGGGGCGGCTGGTTCTTGTCGACGTCCTGCTGCTCTTCCTGGGACAGGTTGGGGGTCTTGCCGTCTTCTTGCGTAGCCATGGTGATACCTGAACGGGGGGCGATGTTCAGGTACGACCTATGGTTGATGAAGAGCGTTCACTGGTCCTGCGCGGGATTACTCGCTGAGGCCGTCTTCCTGGAACTGATCCTTGACGTACTTGATCTCTGTACGGCCGTGAGGCGCGGGCAAACCGTCTTCGCCAAGGTTGACGAAGACCATTTTTTCTACCGTCAGGATGCTTTTGCGCGTGATCTTGTTACGCACTTCACAGGTCAGGGTAATAGAGGTACGACCAAACTCGGTGGCCGTGATCCCCAGCTCGATGATGTCGCCCTGGCGCGAGGCGCTGACAAAGTTGATTTCCGAGATGTACTTGGTGACCACGCGCTGGTTGCCGAGCTGGACAATGGCGTAGATGGCCGCTTCTTCGTCGATCCAGCGCAACAGGCTGCCGCCGAACAGTGTGCCGTTGGGGTTGAGGTCTTCGGGTTTTACCCATTTGCGGGTGTGGAAGTTCATGGTCACTCCAAAGCGTCTTGCCAAATGATAGGCAACATCATGGCAGAGCAAGGACCCAAGCTCTATGAGCCATTAGCTATCAAGCCCATGAGCGATCTTCATGCCGCCGACAGAAAGGCTTGGGAAGTGCCGCTTACACGGCTATAATCGCCTCCGCTTCAAAACGGTCATCTTCGATTGATACCGTTCTCCCGCCACCTGTCCGAGGGGCGCTGCAGCAGGTTCAACCTGTCAGGCTCGGATGGGGCGTTGTCCGGCCTGGTTGCCCTGGCCTGATACTAAACGCACAACGGCGCCCATTCGCACACTACGAATGGAGGCTCTCTATGAGCGCTGTAATGACGCCTGCAGATTTCAACGACTACAAAGTCGCCGACATGTCCCTTGCTGCCTGGGGCCGTCGCGAAACCTTTATCGCCGAATCCGAAATGCCAGCCCTGATGGGCCTGCGTCGCAAGTACGCCGCTGAGCAGCCGCTCAAGGGCGCCAAGATTCTCGGCTGCATCCACATGACTATCCAGACTGCCGTGCTGATCGAAACCCTGGTTGCCCTGGGTGCCGAAGTGCGTTGGTCGTCCTGCAATATCTTCTCGACTCAAGACCAGGCCGCTGCCGCTATCGCTGCTGCCGGTATCCCGGTATTCGCCTGGAAAGGCGAGACCGAAGAAGAGTACGAGTGGTGCCTGGAGCAAACCATCCTCAAAGATGGCGCGCCTTGGGATGCCAACATGATCCTTGACGACGGCGGCGACCTCACCGAGTTGCTGCACAAGAAATACCCGCAGATCCTCGACCGCGTCCACGGCGTGACCGAAGAGACCACCACCGGCGTACACCGCCTGCTGGACATGCTGGCCAAGGGCGAGCTGAAAATCCCGGCCATCAACGTCAACGACTCGGTGACCAAGAGCAAGAACGACAACAAGTACGGCTGCCGTCACAGCCTGAACGATGCGATCAAGCGCGGCACCGACCACCTGCTGTCGGGCAAGCAAGCCCTGGTGATCGGCTACGGTGACGTGGGCAAGGGCTCGTCCCAGTCCCTGCGTCAGGAAGGCATGATCGTCAAGGTCTCCGAAGTCGACCCGATCTGCGCCATGCAAGCCTGCATGGATGGTTTCGAAGTGGTTTCGCCGTTCATCAACGGCCAGAACGACGGCACCGAAGCCAGCATCGACAAAGCCCTGCTGGGCAAGATCGACCTGATCGTCACCACCACCGGTAACGTGAATGTGTGCGATGCGAACATGCTCAAGGCCCTGAAGAAGCGCGCCGTTGTCTGCAACATCGGTCACTTCGACAACGAGATCGACACCGCTTTCATGCGCAAGAACTGGGCATGGGAAGAAGTGAAGCCGCAGGTACACAAGGTTCACCGTACCGGCGCTGGTGATTTCGACCCACAGAACGATGACTACCTGATCCTGCTGGCCGAAGGCCGCCTGGTGAACCTGGGCAACGCCACTGGTCACCCAAGCCGCATCATGGATGGCTCGTTCGCCAACCAGGTGCTGGCGCAGATCTTCCTGTTCGAACAAAAGTACGCCGACCTGTCGCCAGCCCAGAAAGCCGAGCGCCTGACTGTGGAAGTACTGCCGAAGAAACTCGACGAAGAAGTGGCCCTGGAAATGGTCCGCGGCTTCGGCGGCGTGGTGACTCAACTGACCAAGACCCAGGCCGACTACATCGGCGTGACGGTTGAAGGCCCGTTCAAGCCGCACGCTTACCGCTACTGATCGGCCTTGCTGGCGCCGGCTCTTCTGTGGGAGCCGGGCTTGCCCGCGATGCAGACGCCTCGGTGTTCCAGTAACACCGAGCTGATGCTATCGCAGGCAAGCCAGCTCCCACAGAAAGCCAGGCACCCGCATCGATTGCGTATGCCTTCCAGGCTTTCGAGTTTCCAAGGGTATGACCATGTCCCAAGACCGTCGCTACAGCTTCGAGTTCTTCCCGACCAAGACCGATGCTGGGCATGAAAAACTGATGGCAACTGCCAAGCAGTTGGCCAGCTTCAGCCCTGACTTCTTCTCCTGCACCTACGGCGCTGGCGGTTCGACCCGTGATCGCACGATCAACACCGTGTTGCAGCTTGAAAGTGAAGTCAAAGTTCCCGCCGCTCCGCATTTGTCCTGCGTGGGCGACAGCAAGGCCGACCTGCGTAGCCTGCTGACCCAATACAAAGCCGCCGGCATCAAGCGCATCGTTGCCCTGCGTGGCGACCTGCCATCGGGTATGGGCATGGCCAGCGGTGAGCTGCGCTACGCCAACGATCTGGTGAGCTTCATCCGCGAAGAAAGTGGCGATCACTTCCATGTCGAAGTAGCCGCTTATCCGGAGATGCACCCCCAGGCGCGCAATTTCGAAGACGATTTGCAGAACTTCGTGCGCAAGGCCAATGCCGGCGCCGATAGTGCGATCACCCAGTATTTCTTCAACGCCGACAGCTACTTCTACTTCGTCGAGCGTGTACGGGCGATGGGCGTGAACATCCCGATCGTGCCGGGCATCATGCCGATCACCAATTACAGCAAGCTGGCGCGCTTCTCCGACGCCTGCGGTGCCGAGATCCCGCGCTGGGTGCGCAAGCAACTGGAAGCCTATGGCGATGACGTCAAAAGCATCCAGGCGTTCGGCGAGCAGGTCATCACCGAGATGTGTGAGCAATTGTTGCAAGGTGGTGCACCAGGGTTGCATTTCTATACCCTGAACCAGGCTGAACCCAGCCTTGCCATCTGGAACAACCTCAAGCTGCCACGTTAACGCTTGACCGGTTGTACCAAGGCCCTCGTTCTGACGAGGGCCTTTGTCGTTTTACGTTACCCACGGAACCCCGCAGTCCATGAATACAGTGCCCTCGACGTCCCGCCCGCAACTGGTCTACCTGGTCTTCGGCGCCGACACCTACCATCAGGAAGCCGTATTCAGCATCGCCAGCGCACTGGCATTCCTGCAGGACACGCCGGACGCGAACATCGACATTCAGGTATTCAGCGACAACCCCGAACCCTATCGCTTGCTGCCGGTGCGCGTCCGCCCGCTGGACGAGGCCACCCGCAAACGCTGGAGCGAGCCCCACGGCTATCACTTTCGTACCAAACACGTGGTGCTGCGCCAGGTGCTGCAAGAATCCCCGGTAGCACTGCTCATCGACACCGACACCTTCTTCCATCATTCGCCCATGGCCCTGTTCGAACGCGTACAGCCCGGCACCCTGCTGTGCAACGCTTTCTACACCAAGTACGGCGACAATCACGAAAGCATCCTCTACACCGCCTTGCGCCAGCGCCTGCTGGACATGGGCGTGGCCGACGATGACATGATGACCCTCAACTCCGGCGTCATGGGCCTGACCCAACAGGATGCGCACATCCTCGACCGCTCCATCGAATTGATGGATGAACTGTTCCCCCACGCCCAGGGCGCCTACACCCTGGAAGAGTTCTGCCTGTCCATCGCCGCCTACCGTACCCTCAAGGTGCGCGAGTGCCCGGACCTGATCCACCACTACTGGAGCCGCAAACAGCTGTTCCGGGCCAAGGTCAAGGCGTGGATCGCCAAGCACGCCAGCGCGCCCACCAGTGTGCAAGCCCTGGCCGATACGCGCCAAGTCTCCTCGCACCTGCCGCGCCCGCCGCGTTTGCAGCGTTTGATGTACAAGCTGATCACCCTGCTGCTGCCCAAGCATCAGCAACAGTTCATCCGCGAGATTCTCTACGGCTGCTACGAACACGAAAACGAGTTCGACCAGGCGTGCGGCCCGGTTTGGTGGGACAAGGCCCGACAAAACCAGGAAGAACGCCAGAAGCGCCCGATTGATGCCCACCAGTTGGAACACTGGTTCGCCAACCCCGTGGTGCGTTTGATTCTGGGTGAGCGCCGGGCCGCGATCCACGAACACCTGCTGAACGCTCCCGCGAAGTAAGACCGCCCGCCAATGCGCGTGCCAGAGCTTCTCTTTCTTCGGGGAGCGTCGTAACCTCAGGGTATGCCCGTCCTCTTCAAGCTGTTGACCGCTGTGCTGTTTTCTTGCCTGAGCCTGGCCGCTCATGGCGAGAAACTGCGCATTGTCACCGAACCCTGGGCGCCCTATGTCTACGAAGACAACGGCACCATGGCCGGCCTGGATTATGAAACCACCCTGATCGTGTTCCAGCGCCTGGGGGTGGAGGTGCAATGGCAGTTCCTGCCCTGGAAGCGCTGCTTGGCGATGCTCGAGCAGGGCCACGCCGACGGCGCGCTGGATATCTTTCACAGCCAGGAGCGCGACGCGTTGCTGCTCTATCCCAGCGAGCCGTTGTCGGAAGTCGAATTTGTCTTGTTCTATGCCAACGAACGCCCTCACCCCGCCGCCACGCTCGACGACCTGCGCGGCCTGACCGTTGGCGTTTCCCCTGGCTACCTTTATGGCGACGCGTTCAGTAAGTCCAACACCTTCCAGCGCGAACCCGCCCCCAGCCATGAAGCCAACTTTGGCAAACTCATGCTGGGGCGCGTCGATATGGTGGTGACTGACCGGCGCGTGGGGCACCACGTGCTCAAGGCCCTGGGCCTGGAAGGTAAAGTCAGCCAGGCATCGGTGGTGGTCAGCCGCCAGCAGCAATTTCTTGCGGTACGCCGTGGCGCAGGCATGGACCTGCTGGTGCAACGCTTTGCCGCCGAGCTCAAGCGCTTCAAGCAAGAGCCCGCCTATGCCACATTGAGCGCCAAATATGGCCGGATGCACGAGCAAACGGCACCCATACCAGCCCCCGAACACGCCGTTGAGCAGCAGGAAAGCAGCGCGCAGTGATTGCTCTGTTATACTGCGGCCTTTCCGCCAGGCTTACGCCCGGCCGCTCGGGTCTTGAAAACGGCACCCAACCCAGCTACTGCGCAGCTTTGCAGCCCGCGCGAGCCGGTGGAGTGCCCGCCAGACGCAGCAGGACCGGACGGGGTTGCGCTCCCCTAAGCGCCATTCACGCCCGGCAAGATTATCCCTTTGGGCCAAGCCCTAACTAAAACAGGATTACTCATGTCCTTTGCTTCCCTCGGTCTCTCCGAGGCTTTAGTCCGCGCCATCGAGGCAGCGGGCTATACCGAGCCTACTCCGGTGCAACAGCGGGCCATTCCCGCCGTGTTGCAAGGTCGCGACCTGATGGTCGCGGCTCAGACAGGTACTGGTAAAACCGGCGGTTTCGCCCTCCCGATCCTGGAGCGGTTGTTTCCCAACGGTCACCCGGACAAATCCCAACGTCACGGCCCGCGCCAACCGCGTGTACTGGTCCTGACCCCAACCCGCGAACTCGCCGCTCAGGTGCACGACAGCTTCAAGCTGTATGCCCGCGACTTGAAGTTCGTCAGCGCCTGCATCTTCGGCGGCGTCGGCATGAACCCTCAGGTTCAGGCCATGTCCCGTGGCGTCGATGTACTGGTGGCCTGCCCGGGTCGCTTGCTCGACCTGTGCGGCCAAGGCAGCGTCGATTTGTCCCACGTGGAAATCCTCGTGCTGGACGAAGCCGACCGCATGCTCGACATGGGCTTTGTCCATGACGTGAAAAAGGTCCTCGCCCGCCTGCCGGCCAAACGTCAGAACCTGCTGTTCTCGGCAACGTTCTCCAACGACATCACCGCCCTGGCCGGCAAGCTGCTGCACAACCCGGAGCGCATCGAAGTCACGCCGCCCAACACCACGGTCGAGCGTATCGAGCAACGCGTGTTCCGCCTTGCCGCCAGCCACAAGCGCTCGCTGCTGGCGCACCTGATCACCCAGGGTGCCTGGGAACAGGTGCTGGTGTTCACCCGCACCAAGCACGGCGCCAACCGCCTGGCCGAGTACCTGGACAAGCACGGCCTCACCGCCGTCGCCATCCACGGCAACAAGAGCCAGAACGCGCGCACCAAAGCCCTGGCCGACTTCAAGGCCGGCAGCGTGCGTATCCTGGTGGCCACCGATATCGCCGCACGCGGCCTGGATATCGACCAGTTACCACACGTGGTCAACTTCGAGCTGCCAAACGTCGATGAAGACTATGTGCACCGTATCGGCCGTACGGGCCGTGCCGGTCGTTCGGGCGAGGCCATTTCGCTGGTCGCGCCGGACGAAGAAAAACTGCTGAAAAGCATCGAGCGCATGACCAAGCAGAAAATCGCCGATGGCGACCTGATGGGCTTCGATGCCAGCGCCGTGGAGGCCGAGAAGCCAGAAGCGCGCGAGCGTCCGGATGTGCGCAACCCTCGCAACCCACGTGGTCCGAAGGGCGATGGCCCGAACGGCGGCGGTGGTGGCGGTGGGCGTCGCGACAAAGGCAAGGACAAGGGCAAGGAAAAATCCGCGACCAGCAGCCGTGGCGAACGCCCGGCCCGTGAGCAGAAGCCCCGTGAAGGCACCCCGGCCCGCGAACAGCGCCAGCCGAGCCAGCCGCCACGCGCCGCGGCCGACCGCGCCCCGGACGAGTTCCTTGACGACGATATCGATAACTTCGGTAACCGCGTCGACTACGTGCCCCAGGCCAAACCGGCCCAGGGCCGTGGCCGTCGTCCAGGGGCTCCTGCCCAGGGCACAGGCGCTCCACGTAGCGGCCAGCCACAGGGCGGTCGCCAGAACGCCCCGCGCAACAGCAGCGGCGGCACCACTGGCACCCCGCCTGCCAAGCGCAGCGGCCCGCGCAATGGCGCACCGCGTGACGGCCAGGCCCGTCGCGAAGATTCACGCAGCAACAACCGCCGCCCTGCCCGTGACGATCAGCCTCGCTCGTCCGAGCCTGCAGTACAAAACCCACGGGGTGGCCCGGCGCCGAAGATCATCCACAAGGAGTCGAAAGCGGATCGCTTCCCGACACCTGAGCAGTTGGATCAACTGCCAGGCCGCCCTCGTGGTGAGAAACCAGCGCTGCTGACTCGCAACCGCGAAGCATAAAAAAAACCCGTATCGTGAGATGCGGGTTTTTTTTGCCTGTAGGAGCTAGCTCGCGAAGGTCGTCAACGATAACGCGGGCATCCTGGTTTAACGCGGTGTCCTTGCGGCCTTCGCGAGCAAGCTCGCTCCTACATACGAAGCATTACTTCGCTTTCACACCTTCAAACGTGATGTACAACTGCACGTTGTCAGACTGTGGACCTACGTCCATGCCGTCCTTGTTGAATTCCTTGCGGCTGATGTTGGTGGTGCCTTCGAAGCCGGCACGATAGCCGCCCCATGGATCCTTGCCTTCGCCCAGGAACGTGGCTTTGACCAGGATCGGCTTTGTCACGCCGTGGAAGGTCAGGTCCCCGGTCACATCAGCAGTCAGCTTGCCATCAGCATTTTTGCCAGTCGGCTTGACGCTGGTGGAAACGAACTTGGCATCAGGGAATTTGCCCGACTCCAGGAAGTCCTTGCTGTTGACGTGCTTGTCGCGCTCGGCGTGGTTGGAGAACACGCTGGCAGTACGCACGTTGACTTCAATCTTGGCGTCTTCGGGCTTGGCGGCGTCAAAGCTGAACTTGCCATCCAGGTCCTTGAAGGTACCGGTGATGTAGCTGTAACCCAGGTGGCTGATTTTGAAATCGACAAAGGCGTGCTGGCCGTCCTTGTCGATCACGTAGTCAGCGGCCATCGCCGAACCTGCGGACAGCAGGGCAGAACCGATTGCCAGCGCAGCGAGTGTTTTTTTCAACATGCTTTCTATTCCTTGTGAGTCGAGGTTGAACATCAGGCTTTGCGTCCCAGCATTCGCGCAAGGGTCGCATCACGATCGATAAAATGGTGTTTCAGTGCCGCCACGCCGTGCAAGCCAGCGAAGACCACCAACACCCATGCCAGGTACAGGTGCACCCAACCGGCGGTATCTGCCTGGTCCGGTAGACCGGAAACCACGGCAGGAATTTCAAACAGGCCAAACACCGGGATACCGACACCGTCTGCGGTGGAAATCAGGTAACCGGCAATCATCACGGCAAACAGCCCAACATAAAGAAACGCGTGCCCAAATGCGGCACCGATCCGCGTCATGCGGCTATAGCTGGCCAGCGGCGGAGGCGGCGGGCTGACCAGGCGCCAGACGATCCGTACCAGCATGATGGCGAACAGCGTGATGCCAATGCTCTTGTGTAAGTCGGGCGCATCTTTGCGCCAGGCGCTGTAGTAATCGAGTCCGACCATCCACAAGCCTAGGGCAAATAAACCGAACACCACCAGGGCTACGCCCCAGTGCAGAACCATGCTGACCCAACCATAGCGGGCCGGCGAATTACGTAGCTGCATGTACTTAATCCCGTAAGAACTGTGCCCAAGACTAGCGCTTTACCTATCGAATTAAAGCGGAAAATTTTGCTTTGAAATATCGAAAAATACGATAACGAGGCTAGGCATCATAAATTAACAAGGGATTAAGACTATCCCTGGGAAACGTGACAGACCGTCCTGCATTTACCGCGAATTTCCCCACAATGGCTTGTGACCCAAGCCACCATTGCATAGGCTTGCGCGATTGTTTCGCCTGCGCCCGCCGCAGGACCGCTTCGAGGAGATCACCGATGGGCTTGAATAACCAGTGGATGCAACGCGACCTCGCGGTGCTGTGGCATCCCTGCACCCAGATGAAAGACCACCAGCAATTGCCCCTGGTGCCCATCAAGCGCGGTGAAGGCGTATGGCTGGAAGACTTCGAAGGCAAGCGCTACCTCGATGCCGTCAGTTCCTGGTGGGTCAACGTATTCGGCCACGCCAACCCACGGATCAACCAGCGTATCAAGGATCAGGTCGATCAGCTGGAGCACGTGATCCTCGCCGGTTTCAGCCATCAACCGGTGATCGAGCTGTCCGAACGCCTGGTCGCGATGACGCCCGAAGGGCTGACCCGCTGCTTCTACGCCGATAACGGTTCGTCCTGCATCGAAGTGGCGCTGAAGATGAGCTTCCACTACTGGCTCAACCGCGGCCAGCCGAACAAAAAGCGCTTCGTCACCCTCACCAACAGCTACCACGGCGAAACCATCGCCGCGATGTCGGTGGGCGACGTGCCGCTGTTTACCGAGACCTACAAGGCGTTGCTGCTCGACACTATCAAGGTGCCGAGCCCGGACTGCTACCTGCGCCCCGAAGGCATGAGCTGGGAAGAACACTCGCGCACCATGTTCCTGGCGATGGAGCAGACCCTGGCCGAGCATCACGACACCGTCGCTGCCGTGATCGTCGAGCCGCTGATCCAGGGTGCCGGTGGCATGCGCATGTACCACCCCGTGTACCTCAAGCTGCTGCGCGAAGCCTGCGACCGCTATGGCGTGCACTTGATCCACGACGAGATCGCCGTGGGCTTTGGCCGCACCGGCAGCATGTTCGCCTGTGAACAGGCCGGCATCCGCCCGGACTTCCTGTGCCTGTCCAAGGCGCTCACCGGCGGTTACCTGCCACTGGCCGCCGTGGTCACCACCGAAGAGGTCTACAGCGCCTTCTACGACGACTACCCGACCCTGCGTGCCTTCCTGCACTCCCACAGCTACACAGGCAACCCGCTGGCCTGTGCGGCGGCGTTGGCGACGCTGGATATCTTTGAAGAAGACAACGTCATCGAAAACAACAAGGCCCTGGCCCAGCGCATGGCGACCGCCACCGCGCACTTGGTCGACCATCCTCACGTGTCCGAAGTGCGCCAGACCGGCATGGTGCTGGCTATCGAGATGGTGCAGGACAAAGCCACCAAGGCCGCCTACCCGTGGCAGGAGCGCCGTGGCCTGAAGGTCTTCGAGCACGCGCTGGAGCGCGGTGCGCTGTTGCGGCCACTGGGCAGCGTGGTGTATTTCCTGCCGCCGTATGTGATTACCCCGGAGCAGATCGACTTTCTGGCCGAGGTGGCCAGCGAGGGGATCGATATCGCCACCAACAGCAAGGTCAGTGTGGCGGTGCCCAAAGATTTTCACCCGGGCTTCCGTGATCCGGGTTGATTGCCGAAATCCTTGTAGGAGCGAGCTTGCTCGCGAAGGCATTCCAGGCGCACCGCTGCGTCGGATGTACATTTTTCGCGAGCAAGAACTAGGCGTCCCCCTCGCTCCTACATAAACAACCTCTTCAGAGAACAGACATGAGACTGTCCCGCTTTTTCACCGACACCCCGCTGAGTCTCGGTGACCACGAACTGCCCGAAGCCCAGGCGCATTACATCAGCCGTGTGCTGCGCATGAGTGAAGGCGATGCCGTGCAATTGTTCGACGGCTCCGGCCAGGAGTTTCGTGGCACCTTGCTGGAAGTCGGTAAAAAACGCGTCACCGTGCAACTCACGGATAGCTTTGCCGGCCAGGCCGAATCGCCCCTGCATATTCACCTCGGCCAGGGCCTGTCCCGGGGCGAGCGCATGGATTGGGCGATCCAGAAGGCCACTGAACTGGGCGTCAATGCCATCACACCGATCTTCAGCGAGCGCTGCGAAGTGCGCCTCAAAGACGAACGCGCCGACAAGCGCTTGCTGCACTGGCGCCAGGTGGCAATCAGCGCGTGCGAGCAATGTGGGCGCTCAACGGTGCCGGTGATTCACCCCCCGCTCTTGCTGGCAGACTGGCTCAAGCAAACCGAGGCGGATTTGAAGCTGGTGCTGCACCCGGTGGCAGAACCGATGATCAGCCACGCCAAGCCATCGAGCCTGGCGTTCTTGATCGGCCCCGAGGGTGGGCTCACCGACAATGAAGTCGAGACCGCCCAGGGCGCCGGCTACCACGCCGCTCGCCTCGGCCCGCGGGTGTTGCGTACCGAGACCGCGCCCGTCGTCGCACTATCCGTCGCCCAACAACTCTGGGGCGACTTCTGACCTCACCCTGTAAACCCAATCAACTGTGGGAGCTGGCTTGCCTGCGATAGCGGTCTGTCAGTTGTAAATTAACTGCCTGAACCACCGCTATCGCAGGCAAGCCAGCTCCTACAGTTTTATCGGGTCACCCCAGGCTTACTCCACTGGGTCACTCACCGGCTTGGCGATGATCGCTTTCAACTCGCTGGTCATCGGGAACTCCAGGTTCAAGCCCTTGGGCGGAATCGGCTGTTCGAACCAGCGCTGGTAAATCCCGTTGATCTCTCCCGAGCGGTACAGATCGCCCAGGGTTTCGTTGACCACAGCCAGAAACTGCGGGTCATCCTTGCGCACCATGCAGCTATAGATCTCCCGCGACTGCTCCTCGCCGACGACCACCCAGTGATGCGGGTCCTTGGCCTTGGCGCGCTCGCCGTAGAGCAACGCGTCGTCCATATAGAACGCTACGGCCCGGCCAGTCTCGAGCATCTTGAACGCTTCGCCATGGTCCTTGGCGCTGATCACGAACATATTGGCTTTGTGTTCAGCGTTATAACTTTTGAGAAAGCGCTCATTGGTGGTGCCGGCAGTGGTCACCACATTCTTGCCCGCGAGGTCGGCAAAGCCTTTGATCCCGCTGTCCTTGGCCGTGAGCAACTGGCCCTTTACGTAGATAAACCCGTAGGAGAATGCCACCTGCTTCTGGCGCTCAGCCGTCACGCCGGTGGACCCGCACTCCAGGTCGACAGTGCCGTTCTGCACCAGCGGGATGCGGGTTTGGGACGTCACCAGGTTGTACTTCACCTTGAGGTCGCCCACTGCGGTTTTCTGCTGAATACGCTCGACAATCCTGTTTGCCAGGTCCACCGAGTAGCCCATCGGTTTACCACTGTTATCCCCCACGTAGGAAAACGGCACCGACGCATCGCGGTAGCCAAGGGTGATGGACTTGGCGCTGGCGATCTTGCTCAAAGTGCCCTCCAGTGGCGCTTCGGTTGCATGGGCCTGTGCGCTCAACAAAAGCCCCAGCGCGCAGCCGGTCAACAGGATTGTTTTCATTGTTATTCTCCGTGGGTCTTTGAGGTTATTTACGGACTGCAATCACGCTGATTTCCACCAGCACACTCGGCCGCGCCAGCTCTGCTTGCAAGGTAGTGCGCGTGGGCGCCATGCCTGGCGAGAGCCATGCGGACCAGACTTCATTCATCGGCGTAAAACCGGCAGCGATGTCCTTCAGGTAGATCGTCGCGTTGAGCAAGTGGTCCTTATCGCTGCCCGCCTCGGCCAACAGCGTGTCGATTCTGGCAAGCACTTCCCGGGTCTGGGTAGCCACATCCAGGCCGTCGCCCGGCACCTGGCCCGAAAGGAACACCAGTTCCTTGAACGTCACGGCACCGCTGAGTCGTTCGTTGCTGTTGATTCGGGTAATGGTCACGGCTGCATCCTCAAGCGGCGCGGGGCGTCAGGCCCTGCATATCAATGGAAGGGGTGCGCTGGTCGATCAATTCGGCCAGCAATTGGCCGCTGCCGCAGGCCAGGGTAAAGCCAAGCGCGCCGTGGCCTAGGTTCAGCCACAGGTTGCGATAGCGACTGGCGCCAATCAGCGGCACGCCCGTTGGCGTGGCCGGGCGCATGCCAGCCCATTCGAGCGCGTGTACGTAGTCAGCTGCATGGGGAAATGTCTCTACTGCCTGGCGCTTTATCAACGCCAGGCGCGAAGGCTCAAGGCCGGCATCGAATCCCACAATATCCACCATGGCCGCGACCCGTAGTTGCTCGCCGAGGCGCGCGTAGACGATCTTGCGGTCGTAGTCGGTGATGCTCACATTCGGCGCCTTGTGTTGCGGGCCAATCGGCGCGCTCAAGCTGTAGCCCTTGAGCGGGTATAAGGGCAGTGACAGCCCCGGCAGTGCCAACTCAGCGCTGCGATAACCGGCCGCCAGGACCAGTTGCTCGACTGGCATCACCTCATCACCCAGTTCGATGGCCTGCACCGCACCGCCAGCATGGCGCAGCCCGGTGACCTTGCGCCCGAGCAAGAACCTGCAACGCCCCGACGCCTCAAGCCGGGCCGCCAATTGCCGGCAAAAAGCGTGGCAATCCCCCACTTCCTCGTTCGGCGTGTAGATGCCGCCGACAAAGCCACCGGCCGCCAGTGCGGGCTCCAGGCGAGCGCACTCAACAGACGACAACACCTGTTGCTGCAGGAAATTTGTGACCTTGGCGCGGGCATGTTCAAAGGTGCTGGCGCTGCGAAACATCACCAGCTTGCCGTTGCGCCGCCAGTCGAAGCCGCCCAGGCGATCATCCTCGCGCCACTGCTGTAACGTGCTCTGGCTCAGGGTAGCCAGGCGCAGAAGATGGGCACCGTTACGCCTGTTGACCGAACCCCGGCAAGCGCCGATAAAGGCCGCCATCCAACGCCATTGCTGTGGGTCGAGGCGAGGTCGCAACTTCAAGGGCGAGTCGCCACGCAACAACCACCCGATTGCCTGCAAGGGCACGCCCGCGTCAGCCAGTGGCGCAACATAGCGATAGGACAGTTGCCCACCGTTGGCAAAACTGGTTTCGCTGCCCAAGGTGCCACGGGCATCGATCAGCGTGACCTCATGGCCAGCCCGCACCAACGCATAAGCGCTGGCCAAGCCGATAACCCCACCGCCGATGATGCAAACCTGCCTGGCCATCCCAGCCCCCAACCGTTGATTAAGAGCGCTCAGCGTAGAGCCAGGTGACAGGTCACCGACAATGAATAAAGATGGCTCACCTATAAACAAAGGTTATGGGACTCGCCATGCGCTTGCGTCATATCGAAATCTTCCAGGCCATCCGTCAGACCGGCTCCATCAGTGCCGCCGCGCAGTTGCTGCACGTCTCGCAACCGGCGGTGACCAAAGTGCTGCAGCACGCCGAGTTGCAGTTGGGCTTTGCGTTATTCCTGCGGGTACGGGGTAAATTGCAACCCACCCCGGAAGCCCTGGCGCTGGAACGCGAAGTCGAGAAAGTCAGCGCAAGCCTGCAAGGCGTGCGGCGCCTGGCGAAAAGTTTGCGCCGCGAACCGGGACAAAGCATTCGCATCGGCGCAATCCCGGCGCTGGCGCTGGCGCTGCTACCGCCGGCGGTCCTGGAATGGAAGCGCGATTACCCGGACATTGCCTGTGAACTGTCCAGTGACCATAGCCACGAGCTGGTGCAAAAGCTGTTGATGCGCGAGATCGACCTGGCGCTGACGCTCAACTTTTCCGGGCATCCGGGGCTTACCACTCAAGTATTGGCCAACGGGGTGTTGGTGGCATTGGCGTCCAAAGGCTATTGGCCCGATGCCGAACGGCATCAGCCCCTGCCGTTGGACGAACTGGCCGGCGCGCCCTTGATCGGCCTCTCCAGCGCTGACCCGCTGGCCGCCAAGCTGGAGAGTTATCTGGAAAGCGTCGACCCGCCACCACGCGTGACGATCTCGGTGCAGACCTATTCACTGGCCCGCGCGATGGTCGAATCCGGCGCGGGCCTGACCGTGATCGATCCGTTCACAGCATTGGGTGCTTCAACGGCCACCACCCATATCCGAACGCTCACCCCGCCGCTGCCGATTACCCTCTACGCGCTGACCCGTGCCAACGAACCTCCACCGCATATGCTGGCCAAGTTGCTAGAGATTTTCGGTAGCCGCGCCCAGGTGTTACTGGAACGCCTTTAAGTGTGGGAGCCGGGCTTGCCCCCTCCCACAATCAGAGCACGTAATGCATGATCGCCACGAAATGCAGCAGGCTGCCGCCAATCACAAACAAATGCCAGATGCCGTGGGAATGGCGCAAGCGATCCTCCAGGGCAAAAAAGATAATGCCTACGGTGTACAGCACCCCACCAGACGCCAACCAGATAAACCCTGCCGTACCCAACGCCGCCATCAACGGCTTGACCGCTACCAGTACGATCCAGCCCATCACGGCGTAGATCACGATGGACAGAATCCGCGCCTCCGAACGCGGCTTGATCTCCTGCAGGATGCCGATCACCGCCAGCCCCCACACAATCCCGAACAACGTCCAGCCCCACGGCCCGCGCAGGGTCACCAGGCAGAATGGCGTGTAGCTGCCGGCAATCAACAGGTAAATGGAAAAGTGATCGACCTTCTGCATGATCGCTTTTCGCCGGCCTCGCACGCTGTGGTACACCGTCGACGCGCTGTACAGCACCATCAGGGTAAAGCCATAAATCGCCACGCTGACGATCTTCCAGGGGCTGCCGTCAAGGCTCGCCACTACCAACATCCACACGGCGCCAATACAGGCCGCGACTGCACCGAGCAAATGGCTCCAGGCGTTGAATCGTTCCCCGTGGTACATCTGTCACTGACCTCCCGTAACCCTCAAGAACAGGCGGACAAGCGTCCAGCCTTGCGCATCAGAGTGCAAGCGGCACGTGACGTTCCGGCGACGACAGCCGCGTTTACGGGCACAATCGAGTGCAATCGAACAAGAGCCCAAGGCCATGCTGATCGACGAAGAATTCACCCTCAAGAAGCTGGAGATCTTCCTGGCGTTCATGCGCACCGGCAACCTGGCCCGCGCGGCCGCCGAGTTGCAAACCAGCAATGTCAGCGTGCACCGCGCCATTCACTCCCTGGAAAGTGCCCTGCGCTGCCCGCTGTTCAAACACGAGGGTCGCAACCTCACTCCGCTGGAAAGCGCCTACGTGCTCGAAGAGCGTGCGCAGAAACTGGTGGCCGACGTGGTCGACAGCGTGCGCCTGACCCGCGAAGCCGCTGGGTTCTCGGCCGAACGTTTCAAGCTCGGCTCGCTGTATTCGCTGACGGTCAAGACCGTGCCACAGTTGATCATGGGCCTGAAAATCCGGCGCAGCGAACTGAATATCGACCTGATCCTGGGCTCCAACTTCGACCTGCTCTATAAGCTCAAGAACATGGAAGTGGACGCGATTCTCATCTCCCTCGACGAACACGCCCACGACCCCGACTGCGAGCAGATCGCGCTGTTCAGCGATGACATCTTCCTCGCCACCCCGGCCGATTCGCCCCTGGACCGCGATCAGGAAATCGACCTGGCCGACGTGCGCGATGCCACCTTCATCACCCTCACCCAGGGCTTCGCCACGCATCAGGACGGCAACCGGGTGTTCCATCAGGCCGGGTTCGAGCCGAAGGTGGCGATGCAGGTGAACGATATCTTCACCTTGCTGAGCATGGTCAGTTCAGGGGTGGGTTATGCGCTGCTGCCAGGACGTATCGCAGCGGTGTATGAGAACCGCGTGAAGCTGATACCGTTGCAGCCCAGGTATCGCTTGCAACAGCAGATCGGTGTGGTGTTCCTGAAAGCCAAGGAGCGCGATCCGAACTTGCTGGCGTTGTTGGCGGAGTGTCGGATGTACGCCAATCGCCAAAGCTGAGGACGATCGCTCCCACGCTCTGCGTGGGAGCGCAGCTTAGGAAGCTCCGCGTCCGCTTTTTGACCGTGACGCAGAGCGTCACAAGAGGCGTTCCCACGCGGAGCGTGGGAACGATCATCCCCTATCAGCCCACCAACCCACGCATCAGCAAAAACAACAACGACGGCCCCAACAAACACCCCAGCGCCGTATAGAACGCCGCCGTCAAACACCCATAAGGCACCAGCTTCGGATCAGTCGCCGCCAGGCCGCCCGCCACACCGCTGGAGGTGCCCATCAAGCCACCGAAGATCACCGCGCTGCGTGGGTTGTTCAGCCCGATCAGCGGCGCCACGAACGGCGTCATCACCATTACCAGAATGGCCTTGATCAACCCCGCGGCAATGGACAGCGCCATCACCTCGGAGCTGGCCCCAATCGCCGCGCCGGTCACCGGGCCGACGATATAGGTCACGGCCCCGGCGCCGATGGTGGTGAGGCTCACCGCATCGGTGTACCCGAACGCCATCGCCACCCCTACCCCGGCAACGAACGACGAGCCCACGCCGACAAACAGCGCCAGCACCCCCACGAAGCCGGCGCGTTTGAGCTCATCCACACTCACGCCAAAGGCCGTGGCGACAATGGCAAAGTCGCGCAGCATCGCACCGCCCAGCAGGCCGATGCCCGACAACAGTGGAATATCCACCACGCCCTTGGAACCACCCGTAAACGCACCGCCCACATACGACAGCGCCAACCCCAGCAAAATGGCAATGGCCGAACCATGCAGGCGGCCCTTGGTGAAGGTATCGGAGATCCAATAAGACACCCACATGGTCAGGCCGATTACGGCGAAACCACTGATCAAGCCGTAGCCGGTGATCACTTTCATCATCGATTCGTACATGGCGATCACCCCGCTTCTTTAGTGGGAGCAACCGCAACCGGCTCGCGGTTACCGATACGCACCAGCACGGGCACCAGGGCAAAGCCAAGCACCACGGCGAGGGTCCCGGCCAGAATCGCCATAGGCCCACCGCTGATCGCGCCATACACGTTTTGCTGGGCAGCCATCGCCACCACAATCGGGATATACACCGCAGCCCAGAAACTCACGCCTTGCTCTGACTTGCCGGTAAACAGGCCGCGTTTGCTCAGGTAGCTGCCCAGGCCGATCAACAGCAGCATGGCGATACCCACGCCGCCGACGTTGGCCGGGATACCCAGCAGCTTGCCCAGCAGCTCACCCACAAACAGCCCTGCCAACGTGCAGAACGCCAAAAAAGCCACACCGTAGATAATCATGGTTGTTGTCCTCAAAGTGCTCGTTCGAAATTGTTGTTTTTGTGCTTCGAAAGCCTTGGGTACTGCGTTATCGGTGGCGGCGTTCCTCCTCTTGCAGCAGGGCCTGCAAGGTGTCCAGGCGGGCGCCTTCGCAGGCGATCACCGTGCCTTGTTCAAAAACACGGCGTGACAGACCGGTGAGCACCGCGCCCGGAGGCAGCTCGATTTGCAGGCGCACACCGCGCTCGTAGGCGCTCTGCACCGTGCCGCGCCAATCGACAACGCGGCACATATTGAAGGCGAGGTCGTCACGCAGTTGTTCGGGGTTGTGGATAGGTCGCGCGCGGGTGCTGCTCAGGTAAGTGATGCGCGGCGCCTTGAGTGGGACGAAGGCTTGGAACAGAGCCTGGGCGGGTTGCTCCAGCAACGGGCAGTGAGACGGCACGCTGACCGCTAAGCGCTTGGCGACACCGTTGCCTTTGATGCGCTCGGCAACCCGCTTAATCGCCTCGTTGCTGCCGGCGATGACGGTCTGGTTGTCGGCATTGATATTGGCCAGGTACACCGGCGTTTGCGGGCTGTGGATATCCGCCAGCAAGGCCTCGACGCTGGAAAGATCAGGGCCGATCAGCGCCGTCATGCCATAGCCCTGTGGATAAGCCTGCTGCATCAGTTCGCCACGCAGGCTGACCAGTTTTATCGCATCAGCAAAACCCAGGGACCCGGCGATCACCGCAGCCGGGTAGGCGCCGATGGACAGGCCCGCCACATAATCCGGCGTGCACTGTAATCGCCGGGCATGGGCCACTCCGGCGATCAACAGGCACAGTTGCACAGCCCGCGTCGATTCAAGCGCCTGCGCCGAGTCGAGCCGACGAACGTCTTCACCCAGGGCATCGCTGGCCTCTTGCAGAATCTCGGCCGACAACGCCTGGAGCATGCCGCTGCGTTGGGCGCCCTGCCCCGGAAACACCAGAAGGCTGCTCATGCCACGGCCTGCCAAGGGTCGAGCACTAGGTGCGCACCGCTGACGGTCTTGAGCAGTACACGGCGTGAGGGGCCGGCCCATTCGCGCAACGCGACGGCGCCGAAAGGGGTTTGCAGTTGCAGGTCGACGGCGCAGGGCGCGGTGTCCAGGATCGCCAACAGCGCTCGCGCCTCGCTACGATCCAGGGGCTTGGGCGCGCACAGAATCAAATCCAGATCACTGTTGGCATGCAGCGCTTCAATGCCACTGGCCAATTCAAACCCGGCACTGCCGCTGACGCCCCAATCTTGCGGCGCCAGCACCGGCCGCAGTTGATCGAGGGCCCGCAGCGCCGGTAAATCCCGTGGTGAGACCGCCGCTCGCAAAGCTTGCGGCGCCACCCGCCGTTGCACCGCCGCCACGGGCATCTGGGCGGCAAAACGCTGCTCACGCAAACGCCCACGCACACCGACCGCCACATGGCCCGGCTCGGCGATGGCACGCCGCACCACTACCGGATGCCCGGCACGGATCGGGTCCCGCACCCAGGCCGGGGCATCGGCAGGCAGATGCGCCAGGGTCATGCCCCAGAGTAAGTCGTGGGCGTTCACCATTGCTCCCGCAACAGCTGGCGCACTCGGCTGGAGGCGGCTCGGTTGGTGGCGCCAAGGCGTGAGCTCAAGTCGGTACTGCCAATATCCTTGACTGCCTGCACCAGGCAATCGCTGACTCGCGCCACGTCATCCGTCGTAGGTTGTTCAATCCGGGTGACTGACAACGTCTCCCACAGCAATCCCAGGCTGGCATAGCTGTCGATGTCATAGGCCATCGGCGGCACGCTGGCGGCCAGGGTTTCCAATTCTTCGACGCTACGCAAGGTCACCCGTGCCGCCGAGGCCTTGCCCATGGCATGCACCATCACGCCAGGGTCGCGCAGGGCGATCAGGCGATTGGCCTGGTAGCCGTGGGCGAGGAACGCCCCCGACATGGCCTTGCCCACCAACAGGGCGATCACCGGGTGGCCGGCGAGCCGAGCGCGAGCGTAGCTGTCAGCGGCGGCGGCCAAGGCCTGATGAATGCCAAGGGCTTCTTCGCGACGACCATAGGCTTGGCTGGGTACGTCGACGATAGCGATGATGGGGCGCTTGTCACCCCGGGCGATGGCTTCGTCCACCGCCTTGGCCAAGCCCCAGCCTTCCAGTAGGCCGACTTCGCCATTGCGGGCGCGGGGGAAGCGGTTGTGCGGGTCGGGGACCACGGCGATATAGCGCACCGCCTGTTCACCCAACACACCATCCGCCACTTTCAATGAGCCCGGCAAACCTTCGACCGGCGTTGCGTTGGCGCTCAATGCGTTGAACCACTGCAAGCCTCTCATGAGCGTTCTCCCTGATACAGCGCGCGAACCGTCGCCGGCTCGATTTGCGCGCTCGCGTCCAGTTCGGCCAGGCGCGCCAGGTAAAAATCAGCGCGCCGGCTGCGCGGTTGTGTGGGCACGCCCTGCTGCAACAGCGCGCTGACAGTCTGCTGGATCTGCGCCACATCGTCGGCCACATAACGGTCGGCCAAGCCACTGTTGAAGCGCTGCTCGCCACCGGTAAGGCTCCAGATAAACGGGCGGTCGCGGGAGTCGTATTCCTCCAGGCCAGCCTCCTGCTCGATCACTTGCGGGCCATTCAAGCCCAGACGTGCTTCGCGAGTCACCACCAGGTAGCTGCACAAGCCAGCCGCGATGGACATGCCCCCAAAGCAACCGACACTGCCGGCCACCACGCCGATCACTGGCTGGTACTGGCGCAGGTCGACAATCGCCGCGTGAATGTCGGCAATGGCAGCCAGGCCCAGGTTGGCTTCCTGCAAGCGCACGCCGCCCGTTTCCAGCAGTAGCACCGCGCAGGTGGGGACGCCGTTGCGGTTGTCTTCGGCGGCCAGTTCCAAGGCGCCCGCGATTTTCGCACCGCCAACTTCACCCAGGCTGCCGCCCTGGAAATTACCTTCGATCGCGGCAATCACCACAGGCTTGGCGCCGATGCTGCCCTTGGCGATCACCACACCATCATCGGCCTGGGGCACCACGCCTTGGCGGCTGAGCCACGGCGACATGACCCGCTGGAACGGGTCGATCAACTCGCGGAAGGTGCCGGCATCTAACAGCGCCTTGGCGCGCTGTCGAGCGCCAAGTTCGACAAAGCTGTGTTTAGCGAGTAAGTCAGTCATGGCCGACCTCCTCGAAACCTTGCTCCAATCGCAAGCGCACCACACCGGGCGTGGCACCGAAGTCGTGGATATCAATGTTCAGGGCCGGTGGCGTCTGCTCCTGGAAGATGCGTTCGAACAGGTGCTGCCAGCGTTGCTGCGCGCCATTGACCGAGGTTTGCACCTGGATGGTCAAGGTGCCGGGCGTGCCCGGCTCCAGCAGCACTTCCAGGTCGCCCGAGCCGACGCAACCCACCAGCGCACGGCCTTTGGGGGGCTGCCCGGCGGGGAATTCAAAGGATAAGGTTTCCATCACAACGCTCCGTCGAGGCGGTCGATAAACAGGCAGGCGGCCAACAGGTCGGCGGCGCCGCCGGGGGAGGCATTCAAGGCCAGCAGTTGCAGGTCCAATTCATGCAGTTGGCGGCGTCCGGCCAGGGTTGCGCTGCCACCGGCGTCGAGCACAGCCTGGGCGCCCTGTTGCATGGTGGCCAGGCCTTCGGTACCGGCGCGGTAGAGCACGCAGGTGTCTGCCAGGTCCGTCATGATCGCCAGCAAAGCATCCAGCCGGGCGTTCTGCTCACCGGCGTTTTCGCGGCGGCTCTTGTGCAGTTGCGGCAGGCCGCGTTGGGTCACCGAGGGGAAGCCAAGCTGCGCCTCTTCACGGGCACCACGTGCGCCGTAGCGTTGGGCGACCTGGGCGCCATGGCTCATGGGCTGCGGGGAGAAGCGGTCGTTGAGCAGGGCCAGCTTGGCGGCGGTCAGGGTTATGGTGCGGGGCTCCAGGGCCGCCGCAGCGGTAAGCAACCCCAGGGCCCAGATCGCACCGCGATGGGTGTTCACGCCCTGGGTGGTGGCGAGCATGGCCTGCTCACCTTCCCGGCCAATACGCCCGAGCGCTTCGCGCAGGGGCAGGCCGACTTCGCCGATGTCGAGCGCGGCCTCGGCCATTTCCTTGAACATCGGCCACAGCGACAGCGCCGAGGCGTGCATCAGCCCCAGGTGCAAATCGCTGTGGGCGCCGTTGCCGCGCCGGTCTACCAGAGCGGGTTTAGGCGACAAATCCGCTTCGTCGATCAGCGCATCCACGGCCATATCCGCCAGGCGATCGGCCAGGCTCAGTTCATGCTGTTTGAGCGCGCGCATTTACCAGCTCCTGAATTTGGCGGGCGGGTTGTAGAGGCCACCAGACCAGTCCACCAGGTCGGCCACGCTCTTGGCGGCCAACAACTCGCGGGTGGCGTCGGTGCGGCGAATACCCAAGTCTTCGGGCAAGGCAATCAAGCCTTCGCGGCGCATGCGCGCAGTGTCCTTGGGGTTGTGGCGCATACCGATGGCGGTCACCCCGGCGACGGCGGCGATCATCGCCTGACGTTCTTCCAGGGAGCGTGCCTTGTACAGGTAGGCGATGCCTTCTTCGGTGAGCAAATGGGTAACGTCGTCGCCGTAGATCATGATGGGCGCCAGGGGCATACCGCTTTTGCGGGCCACTTCCACCGCGTCGAGAGTGTCGACAAAGGTCGGTTTGCCGCCTTCCTGGAAGGTCTCGACCATTTGCACCACGAGTTTTTTGCCGCGTTCAAGCAAGGCTTCGGGGGCATCGTCGTGGCGCATATCCAGCCAGGCCGGTGTGCCATGACGGCGGCCGCGTGGGTCGTGGCCCATGTTCGGCGCGCCACCGAAACCGGCGAGGCGGCCACGGGTCACGGTGCTGGAATGCCCGTCGCCATCCACTTGCAGGGTGGCGCCGATAAACAGGTCCACGGCGTATTGGCCGGCGAGTTGGCAGAACATGCGGTTGGAGCGCATCGAGCCATCGCGGCCGGTGAAGAACACATCCGGGCGTGCGGCAATATAGTTTTCCATGCCCAGTTCGGTGCCGAAGCAATGCACGCTTTCTACCCAACCGCTTTCAATCGCCGGGATCAATGTGGGGTGCGGGTTGAGGGTCCAGTTGCGGCAGATCTTGCCTTTGAGGCCCAGGGATTCGCCGTAGGTGGGCAGGATCAATTCGATGGCAGCCGTGTTGAAGCCGATGCCATGGTTGAGCGACTGCACATTGTGTTTTTCGTAGATGCCACGGATCGCCATCATCGCCATCAACACATGCACCGGCTTGATATGGCGCGGGTCGCGGGTGAACAGCGGTTCGATGTAGAACGGCTTGTCGGCCACCACCACGAAATCGACCCAGCTTGCGGGGATGTCGACGCGGGGCAAGTCGGTGACGTCATCCACCAACTGGTTGACTTGCACGATGACGATGCCATCGCTGAAGGCGGCGGGTTCGATCAGCGCCGGGGTGTCTTCGGTGCTGGCGCCGGTGTAAATGTTACCGGCACGGTCGGCCATGAAACCAGCGGAGAGCACCACGTTGGGGATCAGGTCCACCACCAGCCGCGCATAGAGCTCGATGTAGGTATGAATCGCGCCGATCTCCAGCATGCCGTCTTCCAGCAACTGGCTGATGCGCAGGGATTGGGTGCCAGCGAAAGAGAAATCCAGCTTGCGGGCAATGCCCTTTTCAAACAGGTCCAAGTGCTCGGAACGGCCCACGCTGGGCATGATCATGTGCAAATCGTGGAGCTTGGCGGGGTCGGCCTTGGCCAGGGAGCGCGAGAGGAAGTCGGCCTGCTTCTGGTTGTTGCCCTCCAGCACTACGCGGTCGCCGGGGAGGATCAAGGCTTCAAGGGCCTCGACGATCTTGTCACTGGGCAACACCGCCCCGTCTGCGTATTTTTTGACCAGCCCGAGCCGCCGCTGCTTCTCGTCGCGCCGCCGCGTCCAGCGCGAGTCGGGGGTGATGGTTGTTGTCATGGTCGCTCCACGGGGGGTTGCTGTCGTGGGGCTTACCTTAGGAGTGAAGCGCAAGGGCATCAATCAAGCTGGAGGACGAACCGTTACGCCTGGAGTAACGAAGATCAAACTGTGGGAGCTGGCTTGCCTGCGTTGATGGTGGGTCAGTGCATAACTGATCGTTCCCACGCTCCGCGTGGGCATGCATCCTGTGACGCTCTGCGTCACCCTTATGCTGACTGGCGGGACGCGGAGCGTCCCCGGCGGCATTCCCACGCGGAGCGTGTGAACGATCAGTCAGGCCAGGCCGGACTCTACCAGCAGCGCTTCAAGCCCCATCAAGTCCGGCACCTTCGCCACCTGCTCCCCCACTTGCACCGCCGCCTCCTCGAGCGTTCGCCCGTCACGCTGGCTTCGCCGCAGGCCGCTTCAAAGCTGGTCAGCGGAATCTGCCGATCGCGCCACGTGACCTGGCGGCGCATAACTGATCGTTCCCACGCTCCGCGTGGGCATGCATCCTGTGACGCTCTGCGTCACCCTTATGCTGACTGGCGGGACGCGGAGCGTCCCCGGCGGCATTCCTACGCGGAGCGTGGGAACGATCAGTCAGGCCAGGCCGGACTCTACCAGCAGCGCTTCAAGCCCCATCAAGTCCGGCACCTTCGCCACCTGCTC
>NZ_JBXAJM010000012.1:97317-171005 GCF_058797315.1 Pseudomonas sp. GW823-FHT02F05 | reverse complement strand
CGGACTCTACCAGCAGCGCTTCAAGCCCCATCAAGTCCGGCACCTTCGCCACCTGCTCCCCCACTTGCACCGCCGCCAGTTCCAGCGGGCACAGGGGCACGTCCACGTAGCTCAATTCGCTATCGAGCTTGTATGAGCGGGGAATGCCCTGGATCACCAGTGCAATGAATTTCAATGTCGGCCGCCCGCCCAGTGCATTCAACACCACGATGCGCGAGCGTTCGCCCGTCATGCTGGCTTCGCCGCAGGCAGCCTCAAAACTGATCAACGGAATTTGCCGATCGCGCCAGGTCACTTGCCGCAGATACCACGGCGGCGCATCGCTGGCCGGTTCGCCACGCTGGAAATCGATCAGTTCGGCCACGGCAACGTTGGGCAGCACCAAGTGGCGGTCGGCCAGGGGCAGCAGCAGGCCGGTGAGTTGGCTGGTGCGGTGCTCAAGCATGGGACTTGCTCCAGTAGGCGATGCTCTCCAGCAGCACCGACTCTTGGTACGGTTTGCCGAGGTAGTCGTTGACGCCAATGGCCATGGCGCGGTCGCGGTGTTTCTGGCCGGTGCGTGAGGTGATCATGATGATCGGCAAGCGCATCAGGCGTGGGTCGTTGCGTATCTGGATGGCCACTTCGAAGCCGTCCATGCGCGGCATTTCGATGTCAAGCAGCATCAGGTCCGGGGTATGTTCTTCCAGGATGGCGAGGGCGTCGATACCGTCTTTGGCGGTAAGCACGTTCATACCGTTGCGCTCCAGCAGGCGGCTGGTGACTTTGCGCACGGTGACCGAGTCGTCCACCACCAGCACCAGCAGCGGGCGTTTTTTCAGTGGGTCGTTGAGGATCAGCGGCGCATCCACTGCCTGGGCCGGCAAGGCCGGTTGCCGAGCGCGGATGTGCGCCAGCAGGTCGATGATCAGCACCACATGGCCGTCGCCCAGGATGGTCGCGCCGGTCACGCCCTGCACCCCGGAGAATTGCGGGCCCAGGCCCTTGACCACGATCTCGCGGGTACCGGCCATGGCATCCACGTGCACCGCCACGCGGCGTTCATTGCAGTGCACCAGCAGCACCGGCACCGGCTGGTACTGGCCCAGCAGTTTAGGGCGGCTGGCGGTGTGCAGCAGGTCACCGAGGTAGAACAACTCGTAGCGCTGGCCGGCGTATTCATAGTGCGGCGGGTCTTGCTGGTAGTGCCCCGCCAATTCGTGGGGCAGCACGCGCACCAAGCCTTCGATGGTGTTGAGCGGGATCGCGTATTGGTCGTCCGCGCAGTGCACCATCAGCGCACGATTGACCGACACGGTAAACGGCAGGCGAATGCGAAAATGCACGCCCATGCCCGGCGTCGAGTCGATCACCATCGAGCCGCCGAGCTGGCGCACTTCTTCATGCACCACGTCCATGCCCACGCCGCGCCCGGAAATCTGGGTGATTTTTTCGGCGGTGGAAAAGCCCGGCTGCAGGATGAACTGCAACACGTCACGGTCGCTGATCTCTTGATGGGGCGCGAGCAGGCCGCGCTTGATCGCCTTGCGTCGCACCGCTTCGAGGGGCACGCCGGCGCCGTCGTCACGCATGTCGAAGACGATGTCACCGCCTTCGTGGGTCAGGTCCAGGGTGATGCGGCCCTTCTCCGGTTTACCCGCAGCCAGCCGCACTTCGCGGGACTCCAGGCCGTGGTCGACCGCGTTGCGCAGCATATGCTCCAAGGGGGCCGCCATGCGTTCCAGCACATTGCGGTCCATCTCGCCTTCGGCATTGCCGACGATAAACTCCACGTCCTTGCCCAACTCGCCCGCCACTTGCCGCACGATGCGCTTGAGGCGTGGCAACATGCGCTCGAAAGGCACCATGCGCGTGCGCATCAGGCCTTCCTGCAATTCGGTGTTGATGCGTGCCTGTTGCTGCAGCAGGTTGTAGGCATCCTGGTTGCGACGCTCAAGGGTCTCTTTGAGATCGAGCAGGTCGGAGGCAGATTCGGACAGCGCACGGGCCAGCTGTTGCAACTGCGAGTGGCGGTCCATTTCCAGCGGGTCGAACTCTTCGTAGCCCAGGCGTTCGGCCTCGGCTTGCTGGCGGCTCAAGAGGCGGCCCTGGGTTTCGCTGTCGAGCCGGCGCAATTGGTCGCGCATGCGCTCGATGGTGGTTTCCATCTCACTCAAGGCAATGCGCGCATCCTTGACTTGCTGCTCGATACGCCCACGGAAGATCGAAGTTTCGCCGGCCAGGTTGACCAGGTCATCGAGCAAGTCGGCAGAGATTTTCACCATGTCGGCGGCCGGGTCGGCGACCGCTTCGGCCTTGCCCGCCGGCAGCGCCACCGGTGTGACCGGCTCATCACTGGGGTGCACCAGGCTCTTGATGCGCTCGATGAGTTTATCCACCGAACCCACCGGCAATCCCTCGGCCACGGCGTCGATCATTTGCGCCAGGCGATCATGGCAACCTTGCAGCAGTGCGAACAACTCAGGGGTCGGCGCGAGCAAACCGGCGGAAAGCCCTTCGTAAAGAAACTCCAGCTCATGGGCCAGATCGCCGATCGGCCCGATCTCGACCATGCGTGCACCACCCTTGAGGGTGTGCAGGTCACGCAGCAGGGTTTCCACTTCCTGGCGATTGCCCGGCTCGTCCTGCCAGCGCAAAAGCGCGCTGCCTGAGCTGTCGAGGATATCAGCTGCTTCTTCGAGGAATATATCCAGCAATTCCGGGTCGGCACCCGAGGCTGGCGCCACCGCAGCCGGCGCTGCCGGGCTGCTGGCCTGGCGCAATTCCCGCAGCCTTTCGACCAGTTCGGCGCCGTCACTCAGGGGTTGCTGTTGTTGCAGCTCTTCCAATTGTTGAGCCAAGCGTTCGTGGCTGGCCATCAGTGCCTGGGATAGCTCGACAGAGTAGCTATAGCGGCGGTCCACCAGCCCCTCATAAACGCATTCCAGCTCGTGGGCCAAGTCGCCCACCGGGTCGATTTCGGCCATGCGCGCGCCGCCCTTGAGGGTGTGCAGATCCCGCTGCAACGAGGACAAGGGCGCAGCGCTGTCGGGCTCCAGTAACCATCGCTTGAGCGACTGGCCGGCGCTGTCGAGGATGTCTACGGCCTCCTCAAGGAAGATCTCGACAATCTCGTCGTCCATCGCGGTGGCGTGATCCAGCTGCGCGGTGGCCGCGCCCAATTCGGAGATACTCAGGGCGCGGCTGCCGTCGCTTTTGATCAGGCCTGTGGCGGACGGGTCCAAGGCTTCGTCCAGCAACGCGCGTAACGCCTGCAGCCGTGCAGGCGCGGGGCTGATTTCCTGGCCGGCGGCCAACTGGTCGAGCATGTTGATCAGCGCGTCGTGGGCCTGTTCAGCCTCTTGGAAGAACCGGGCGCTGACTGCCAGGCTGCTTTCCTCTACCGCGCCATACAGGTCGAGCAAGGCTTCGCACAACGCGTCGATAGGATGCAGGTCGGCAAGGTGCGCACCCTCGCCCAGGGTGGTCAGTTCGTCCAGCAACGCCGTGAGTTCCAGACGGTCGCCGGGGTGTTGCTGCCAGCGACGCAGCAGGCTTTCGGCGTCGAGCAGGATGTCCATGCCCTGGGCCAGGAAGTTGGTGATCAAGTGCGGGTCACGCTTGACGCGCAGGCCGGCCGTGGGGGCGTCGAGCAAGGCGGCCAGTTGATGCTCCAGCAGGTGTTGGGTGCGGCTGATCACGCTGGCCGCGCCGTGGATCGGCGCCAGGGGATTGTTGTCCAGGTCACGCACCCCGCGCTGGAACAGCCCTTGTGCCTCAAGCAACAACGCCACTTCGTCCTTGCCCAGCGGCACGCGGTGGGCCTTGTACTCACGGGTGAGGTGATCCAACGGGCGCGCCAGTTCGGCAATGGGCAACACGCCGGCCATGTAGGCGCTGCCCTTGAGGGTGTGCAAGGCGCGTTGCAGTTCATCACTGACCTGCAGCGGCACCTGCTCGGCGGCCTGTTGCAGGAAGTGGTCGAGGCTGTCCAGATGGCCCTGGGCTTCGTTGCGGAAGATCTCCAGCAGCATTGGGTCATGGGGCTCGGTGGTCGACGTTGCAGCGCCACTGGCCAGGGCATGGGCACGGGCGGCCAAGGCGTCGACTTCATCGCGCTGGCGCTGGTCGTCGCTAGCGAAATCGGCGATCAGCTCCGGCAGCAGGGCCACGGTCTCATCCAACACCTGCTGCACCTCAGGGCCAAGGACTAAGCTGCGTTCCAGCACGCGATTGAGCAGGTTCTCCACGGCCCAGGCCAGCTCGGCCAGCACCAGGGCGCGCACCATGCGGCCGCTGCCCTTGAGGGTATGGAAAGCCCGGCGCATTTCGCCCTGGGCGGCTTTGTCCGCGCTGTCGGGCAGGTAGCGATGCAGCACGTCGAGGACTTCATCGGTTTCTTCAAGGAAAACTTCGCGCAGTTCATCGTCAATCGGTTCTTCACCGGCCGGCGGCGGCAACAGGCTACCGGGACGCTGCAAGGCTGGAGGGTTGAGACGTGATGCAGGGCTGGCCAAGGCATCGAACTGGGATTGGTTTGGCGCAGCCTCGGTGGACAGCGCCCCCTCAGGCGCAGCCAGGGCCTGGCGCCAGGGTTTTTCCACCGGCAGGTAGCCCAATGCGTTCAAGCCCTGGGTGGCCAACTCCAGCACTTTTTCCCCTGCCGCGTCAGGGTCTTGAAGCATGCGCTCGAGGTAGTACTCCAGGCTGCTGACCACCTCGGCGAAATGCGCCAGTTGTGGCGCCGAAGGGGCGGCCTCGCTGATCATCAATTGCTCGTCGACGTAATCGGTGCAACCGCGCATCAGGCTCGCCGCACGCGGCAAGGGAATCATCGCCAGAGCACCACGCACCTGGCTCAGTAGCTCGGGCAAGGACTCTAGGCGCTGACGATCCCAATCAGCCTCAATGCAGTCGATCACCAGCTCCTTGGCTTGGCGCAGGCACTGGCACGATTCACGAATCACCAACTGATGGATCTGGGTCAGGTCGGTGGTGGGCAAGCGGCTGTCTTCACTGCTTTGCGGTTCGACGGTGCCGATCATCCCGGCCAACGTCGCTTCGACATACAGCAACGCGCCGGCCACATCCATCAACACCGCGTCATTGGGTTCGCGCTGCCCCTGGACCAGGCTCAACACCACGGCGAGTTGGTCGATGATCACTTTGCGCGGCTGACCGAAACCCAGCACCGCGAGGGTATCGGCTATCTGCCGCAACGGCGCCAGCAACGGATCGAGGTCCTGGGTGTGCTGGCGATCACTGCGCACGAACAGATCCAGGCGTTCCTTGACCCGCACCAGTTCCTCACACAACGCCCCGAGTACCGAGCCCATGGCATTGCGATCCGGCCCGGCCAGCCGTGCACGTTCAGCATCGACCACGGCGCTGTCGGGCAAGGCTTCGTCCAAGCCGTAGCGCTCCTTCAGGCTCTGCATGCGCGGCGTCGGCCGGGTGACTTTGGCGACGTAGAACAACAGGCTCTTGAGCAACTCGTCCGGTGCCGGCTGGTTGATGCCATTGATGCCTTGAACCAGCAAGCGCTTGAGTTGCTTGTCGCTGGCCTTGAGCAGGCTGCGTAGCGCCGGGCTGTTGGCGACCACGCCGGTGAGCATGCCTTCGACCAGCGCCGAGGTGACCTGCCACAACGGCAGCAGCGGCGCACCCTGGCATAGCGCTTCAAGGCGTGCGAACACCCGCGCCATGTCTTCCAGGTTGCTGGGGCCGTGGTCTTCACGCAGCAATCCGGCGAGGGCTTGTTGCAGCAGGTGGCGCCATTGGCGCAACTGCTCATGCAGATCCGGCGTGGCCCGTTGGGCCAGGGCTTGCTCAGGCAACGGCTCGATCGACAGCAGTTGCGGGCTGAACAGGCTGGTTTCCGATAGCAGGCTTTCACCACGGGCGCTGCGCAGGTCGTTGAGCAGCGGCAGCACCACCAGCGGCAAGTCGCGGCGAGCACTGTGCACGCGGTCGAGGTACAGCGGCAGTTGGCCGAGGGCTTGTTGCAGCAGGCGGATACTTTCATCGCGCTGGCCGACGTGCCCGGCCTGGAGCGCAAGGGCCAGTTCTTCGATCTCTTCGGCCAGCAGCGCCGCGCCGTAGAACTCGACCATTTGCAGCGCGCCATGCACCTGGTGGATACCGGCCAGGCATTGGTTGAGGGCGTCGTCGTCAAGGGTTTCAACGTACGCGTCCAGCGCCGACCGGGCCTGTTTCAGGGTTTCGGCAATATCGCCCTTGACCCATTCGAGGGCCACATAGTCGTGCCGATCAACCATAACTGCTCCGCTTAGAATTCATGAGTTGCTGGTATCTCACAAACAATGGAGATCCAATGTGGGAGCTGGCTTGCCTGCGATAGCGGTGGGTCAGCACTATTTCTGTATCTGACAGACCGCTATCGCAGGCAAGCCATCTGCCACAGTTGGACTGTGGTGTTCTTCAGGTCGTATTTCAATCATCGACCTGCTTGGGCGGCGGCAAGGTGAAACCCGATACCGACCTGCGCAACTGGCTGGCCATCTTCGCCAGGTTACCAATGCTTTCGGCGGTGGCGGTGGAACCCGACGACGTCTGGGTGGTGATCTGCTGGATCACGTTCATGGTCAGGGAAATCTGCCCCGCCGATGAGGTCTGTTGCTGCGCCGCGTTGGAAATACTTTGGATCAGCGCTGCCAGGGTTTTCGACACGCCTTCGATCTCTTCCAGCGCCACCCCGGCGTCCTGGGCCAGGCGTGCGCCGCGCACCACTTCGGTGGTGGTCTGCTCCATGGAAATCACCGCTTCGTTGGTGTCGGCCTGAATAGTGCGCACCAGGGTTTCGATCTGCCGGGTGGCCGCCGAGGAGCGCTCGGCCAACCGTTGCACTTCATCGGCCACCACCGCAAAACCGCGCCCGGCGTCGCCGGCCATGCTGGCCTGGATCGCGGCGTTGAGAGCGAGGATGTTGGTCTGGTCGGCGATGTCGTCGATCAGGCTGATGATGTCGCCAATTTCCTGGGACGATTCGCCCAAACGCTTGATGCGCTTGGCGGTGTCCTGGATCTGCTCGCGAATGTTGTCCATGCCGTGGATGGTGTTGTGCACCACCTCGTTGCCTTTGTTGGCGATCTCTACCGAGCGTTCAGCTACCGCCGAGGATTCGGCCGCGTTGGCCGACACCTGGTCGATGGACTGCGCCATCTGATTGATCGCCGTGGACGCTTCGGCAATCTGCTGGGCCTGATGCTCCGACGCCTGGGCCAGGTGCATGGCGGTGGCCTGGGTGTCCTGCACGGCACCGGCGACCTGCCCGGCAGTGAGGTTGATGGTGGCGACCAGGTCGCGCAGTTGGTCCACGGAATAATTGATGGAGTCTGCGATGGTGCCGGTGAAGTCTTCGGTGACCGAGGCGGTGACGGTGAGGTCGCCGTCAGCCAGGTCTTCGATTTCATCCAGCAGGCGCATGATCGCGTTCTGGTTGCGCTCGTTCTTCTGCGCGGTTTCATGCAGTTGGCGGTTGGTCTCACGCACCATGACCAGGCCGATCAGGATGATCGAGGCCAGCGCCAGCAAGCCCAGCACGTAACCGCCGATGGTGTCGAAGCTGCGCCCGCTGGCGAGGTTTTCAAAACCCGTGGCCAGGTGCGAGGCTTCATCGAGCAGGGTTTGCGACAGGTTGAAAATATTGCTCGCCGAGGCGCGCACCTGGAACAACTGCGGCGAGGTCTCGAGAATTTCATCCACGGAGCCGGAGACAAATTCGAACAGCTCGGCGATGTCCGCCAGCCGCGCCCGGGCATCCGGGTCTTCGACCTGGGTGATACGCAGCCCCGGGTTGCCGTTGAGCATGCCATTGAGCACCACGCCAAAACGGTTGGCATCGCGACCGAAGGCATCGGCGGCCTGCCCGGCGGTTTCATCCCCCGCCAGCACCGTGTTGACCGCCCCCAGGATACGTTCGGCCAGCAGCGACTGGCGTTGGGCCAAGGCTACCTGGCTGGCCGGGGCGCCGCGTTGCAGCAGGATATCCACGACTTTTTCCGACTCGATCTGCAGTTGCGGTACGGTTTCGGCCAGGGTCGCCGCCACCTGGTGCAACGACAACACGGTCTGCTCGCTGGCCAGGATGGCGTCGGTGTTTTTCAGCAACGCCTCCCAGTCGGTCTGCACCGCCCGCATTTCGGCGCGCACCGCACTGGGCGCCGCCGGTAAGCCGGTTTGCGGGTCACCTTTTTTCAGGTAGCCCCAGCGCTGGGCAAAATCGTTGCGCGCATCGCCCAGCAGCTTGAACGCCGCCGCTTTCCCGGCAGCGGCCTCGGTGGCGTTCTTGGCAATGCGCTGGGACAGCACGCGCAGCTCACCGGCGTGGCCGATGTACTGCTTATCGTAAGTGGACTGGGTGTTGAGGTACGCGAAGTTGGCGAACAGCAGCATGATGAACACGATCAAGGCGATAAACAGCACGATGATCTGCGAACGGCTGCGCGAAGCGGCCTGGGGTTTGGGCGTGGTAGCGGTGCTCATGCGGCAACATCCATGAAGCCAGGGGCCTGGGCCAGGGCGAAGGGGCTGAAGACTTGCCACGGCGGGTCGCCGTCGAACTCGCCCTGAATAAACGGCGCGCTCGAGGCAGCGCTCGCCACCCAGGCATCCAATGGGAAATGCTGCATGCCTACCACCTCATCTACCAGCAGCCCGACAAACAGGTCGTTGAACTCCACCACCAGCACCCGCCGTTGCTTGCGCGCCCTGGACAACTCAAGGCCCAGGAAACCGCCCAGGTCCATCACCGGAAGCAAGCGCCCGCGCAGGTTGGCCACGCCCTTGACCCAGGGCTTGACCCCCGGCATCACGGTGCAACGTGGCTCATGCAACACCTCGGCGACTTCGCCCATGGGCGCCACGTAGGCGTTTGGCCCTATGCGGAAAGCGATGCCGCTCCAGCGTTGCAGGCGCGTTTCCTGGGACGGCAGGTCCGCGGCCAGCAAGCGGCAGCGGCGGTCGATGTCCAGCAGCAGTTCGAAGGCGGTTTGCGACTCGGTCATGATCGCAAGCCTTAGCCGGCCAGCACCTTGTTCAGGGTGGCAATCAGAGTTTCTTCATCCACAGGCTTGGTCAGGTAGTCCTTGGCGCCCTGGCGTGCGCCCCAGATCTTGTCGGTTTCCTGGTCCTTGGTGGTGATGATGATGATCGGGATACCGTTGGTTTCCGGCTCCTTGGACAACTGGCGCGTGGCCTGGAAGCCGTTGAGGCCGGGCATCACGATATCCATCAGCACCGCGTCGGGCTTTTCCTGACGGGCCAGGGCCACGCCGTCCGCGCCGTTTTCGGCCTTGAGCACCTGGTGGCCATGCTTTTCCAGCATGCCGGTGAGTTTGTACATTTCAGTCGGCGAATCGTCGACGATCAGAACACGTGCCATGGTTTTCCCCGCTACATTGGTCGGCGCCGGCCCTCGTGAGGCGGCGTCAGTGTGCTTGTTCTACTGCGGCGAACCCAGGCACGTAGGCCTTGATCGCCCCCAGCAGTTCTTCCTTGCTGAAAGGCTTGGTCAAAAATTGATCGACACCCACGATGCGCCCCTTGGCCTTGTCGAACAGGCCGTCCTTGGAAGACAACATGATCACCGGGATCGACTTGAACGCCGGGTTGTTCTTCACCAGGGCGCAGGTCTGGTAGCCGTCCAGGCGCGGCATCATGATGTCGACAAAGATAATGTGCGGGTGATGATCGACAATACGGGCCAGGGCGTCGAAACCGTCGATCGCCGTGATGACCTCGCACCCCATGTTCTTCAACAGCGTCTCGGCGGTGCGGCGGATCGTTTTCGAATCGTCGATCACCATCACCTTCAAGGCGTTGGAATGCTGTTCCATATCTGCTCTACCATCGCCACAGCGAATCGGTTTTCGGTGTGTACTGCCTGATGTTGCACAGGATGAACGCCGCAAGCCTTGGAATTCAAGGGCTGCTGCGCCGTGCCAGCCTTTTTAGCACAGTCTCCTGGCGCAATCTATCGAGGCACCCGCCCAGTGGTTTTTCCTTGACCCACAACAGCCGCAGCGCCACTCTGACGCCACTTTTATGCGCCCTAATTTGCTAGAGGAAATCCCCATGAGCGTTCGCGTCGGCATTGTCATGGACCCTATCGCCAGCATTTCCTATAAAAAGGACAGTTCGCTGGCCATGCTCCTGGCCGCCCAGGCCCGCGGCTGGACCTTGTTCTATATGGAGCAGCGCGACCTTTACCAGGGTGGCGGCGAGGCCCGCGCACGCATGCGCCCGCTGCAGGTGTTTGCCAACCCCGAGAAGTGGTTCGAGCTTTCTGACGAAATCGACAGCCCGCTGAGCGACCTCGACGTGATCCTGATGCGCAAGGATCCGCCGTTCGACATGGAATTTGTGTACTCCACCTACCTGCTGGAGCAGGCCGAACGCGCGGGCGTGTTGATCGTCAACAAGCCGCAAAGCCTGCGCGACTGTAATGAAAAACTGTTCGCCACCCTGTTCCCGCAGTGCACGCCACCGACCGTGGTCAGCCGCCGCGCCGATGTACTGCGTGAATTCGCCGCCAAGCATGGCGACGTGATCCTCAAGCCGCTGGACGGCATGGGCGGCACCTCGATCTTCCGTCACCGCGCCGGCGACCCGAACCTGTCGGTGATCCTCGAAACCCTGACCGCCCTGGGCACCCAGCAGATCATGGGCCAGGCCTACCTGCCGGCGATCAAGGATGGCGACAAGCGTATCCTGATGATTGACGGCGAGCCGGTGGATTATTGCCTGGCGCGCATCCCGGCAGCCGGCGAGACCCGTGGCAACCTGGCCGCCGGTGGTCGCGGTGAAGCGCGGCCGTTATCAGAAAAAGACCGCTGGATTGCCGCTCAAGTCGGTCCAACCCTGCGGGAAAAAGGTCTGCTATTTGTCGGACTAGACGTAATTGGCGAGAACCTCACTGAAATCAACGTCACCAGCCCGACCTGTATTCGCGAGATCGACAACGCATTTGGCACGAACATCGGCGAAATGCTGATGGCCGCCATTGAACGCAAGCTACAAGCCAAGTGACATAGAACAGCCGGACACCTACCAACATTGCGTTATCATGCGCCACCTGTGAAACGCGCGATGTTGGTTTTCTTGTCATGACACTCCCGTCCGATCTGCCCCCCGAATTCTCCCCCAGCGGCGTGCGCCCGGCCGATCGTCTCGGTTTTACCCTGTTTCTCGCTGCCTTGATTCATCTCGCCCTGCTCCTGGGTGTGGGGTTCACCCTGGTCGAACCCAAGCAGATCACCAAGACCCTGGAAATCACTCTCGCCACGTTCAAGAGCGAAAAGAAGCCCGAAAAGGCTGACTTTCTCGCCCAGGACAACCAACAGGGCAGCGGCACCCTCGACAAGAAAGCAGTGCCCAAGACCACCGAGGTAGCGCCCTTCCATGACAACCAGGTCAAGAAGGTCACTCCGCCGCCAGCGCCCAAGCCTGAGGTCAGGCAGGCCACGCCCAAGGCCGCGGTGACCACTGTCGCGCCCAAACCGCAAAAAGCCCCGACCCAGCGCGAAAAGGCCAAGACCGAACCCAAGCCCGAGCCAGTGAAACCTGCGCCGACGTTCGACAGCTCGACGTTATCCGACGAAATTTCCAGCCTGGAAGCCGAACTGGCCCATGAGCAACAGCTTTATGCCAAGCGCCCGCGCATCTACCGCCTGAACGCCGCCTCAACCATGCGCGATAAAGGTGCCTGGTATAAGGACGAGTGGCGCAAGAAAGTCGAACGCATCGGCAACCTCAATTACCCGGACGAGGCGCGGCGCCAGCAGATTTATGGCAATTTGCGCTTGCTGGTGTCGATCAACCGTGACGGCTCGCTGTATGAGGTGCAGGTGCTGGAGTCCTCCGGCCAGCCGCTGCTGGACCAGGCTGCGCAACGCATCGTGCGCCTGGCCGCGCCCTTTGCGCCGTTCAGCGGCGACTTGAGCGACGTGGACCGCCTGGAAATCATCCGCACCTGGCGGTTCGCCAAGGGCGACCGGTTGTCCAGCAACTGATCACACAGATCGTTCCCACGCTCCGCGTGGGAATGCCGCCATGGACGCTCTGCGTCTGCTCTTGGGACGCGGAGCGCCCCGGGATGCATTCCGACGCAAAGCATGGGAACGATCAGCGACCAGGCTCGCGCCCGCACTTGTCAGTTCGCCCCTCCAACGCCACACTAGCGGACATGAAAAACGTCAGCCCGACCTACCTCAAGCACCAATTCCTGATCGCCATGCCCCATATGGCCGACCCGAACTTTGCGCAGACCTTGACCTACATCGTCGAGCACACGGCCAATGGTGCCATGGGGTTGGTGGTCAACCGCCCGCAGGAGCTGAACCTGGCCGATATCCTTGAGCAACTGCGCCCGGAAATCGACCCGCCGGCGCGTTGCCAGGGCGTACCGATCTACATCGGCGGGCCGGTGCAGACCGATCGCGGTTTTGTGCTGCACCCCACCGGGCCCAAGTTCCAGGCCACGGTAGACCTTGAGGGTGTGTCATTGTCCACATCCCAGGACGTGCTGTTCGCCATCGCCGACGGCGTCGGCCCTGAGCAAAGTGTGATCACCCTGGGCTACGCCGGTTGGGAAGCCGGGCAACTGGAGGCCGAACTGGCCAGCAATGCCTGGCTGACCTGCCCGTTCGACGCTGACATCCTGTTCAACACCGCCAGCGAACTGCGCCTGGAAGCGGCAGCAGCCAAGCTGCGGGTCAACCTCAGCCTGCTGACCAGCCAGGCGGGGCACGCCTGATGGCCTTGCGTCTGATCCTCGGTTTTGACTACGGCACCAAACAGATCGGCGTAGCGGTTGGCCAGGTCATCACCGGCCAGGCCCGCGAGCTGTGCACCCTCAAGGCCCAGAACGGCGTGCCGGACTGGAACCAGGTCGAAGCCCTGATCAAAGAGTGGAAGCCTGACGCGGTAGTGGTCGGCCTGCCCCTGAACATGGATGGCACCCCCAGTGACATGTGCCTGCGCGCCGAGAAGTTCGCGCGCCGCCTCAATGGCCGCTACAACCTGCCCTTCTATACCCACGACGAACGCCTCACCACCTTCGAAGCCAAGGGGGAGCGCCGCGACCGTGGCGGGCAAAAGGGCAGTTACCGCGACAACCCGGTAGACGCCATCGCCGCGGCCTTGCTGTTGCAGGGCTGGCTGGATGAAAACACCGCTTTATTTGAATCCTGACCCGCCGCGATCCTGTGGGAGCGGGCTTGCCCGCGAAGAACGTTAACGATACCGCGAGAAGGCTGGATGAACGCGGTGCCCATGAGTTTTTCGCGAGCAAGCTCGCTCCTACACACTTGATAAGGAGCCACCATGAGCTTGCCGAACCCTGCCGAACTGATCAGCCAGATGGCGATACGCCTCAAGGCGCACCTGGAACACCGTGCCATCAGCGAACCGCGCTTTATCGGCATACGCACCGGTGGCGTGTGGGTGGCCCAGGCATTGCTGGAAGCACTGGGCAGCGATTCGCCCCTGGGCACCTTGGACGTGTCCTTCTACCGCGACGATTTCAGCCAGAACGGCCTGCATCCACAAGTACGCCCTTCGGCCCTGCCCTTCGAGATCGAAGGCCAGCACCTGGTACTGATCGACGACGTGCTGATGAGCGGCCGCACCATCCGCGCCGCCATGAACGAACTGTTCGACTATGGCCGCCCGGCCAGCGTGACCCTGGTGTGCCTGCTGGACCTGGATGCCGGCGAACTGCCGATCAGCCCGGACGTCGTAGGCGCGACCCTGTCGCTTGCCCCCCAGCAGCGGGTAAAATTGTCCGGTCCCACGCCGCTCGAACTCGAACTGCAAGACCTTGCCCTTTAAACCGCCTTGTAAAGAGTCCCCGCGATGACGCCTCTAGATGCCAAGCGCCCGCTGCAGCTCAATGCTCAGGGCCAGTTGCAACACTTCTTGTCCCTCGACGGTTTGCCCCGCGAACTGCTCACCGAAATCCTCGATACCGCCGATTCGTTCCTGGAAGTCGGTGGCCGGGCAGTGAAGAAAGTCCCGCTGTTGCGCGGTAAAACCATCTGCAACGTGTTCTTCGAGAACTCCACCCGCACCCGCACCACCTTTGAACTGGCGGCCCAGCGGCTGTCGGCCGATGTGATCACGCTGAACGTGTCCACCTCGTCGGCGAGCAAGGGCGAAACCCTGCTCGATACCCTGCGCAACCTGGAAGCCATGGCCGCCGACATGTTCGTGGTACGCCACGGCGACTCCGGCGCTGCGCATTTCATCGCCGAGCATGTGTGCCCGAACGTGGCGATCATCAATGGCGGCGACGGCCGTCACGCGCACCCGACCCAGGGCATGCTCGACATGCTCACCATTCGTCGGCACAAGGGCAGCTTTGAAAACCTCTCGGTAGCCATCGTCGGCGACATCCTGCATTCGCGGGTGGCACGTTCGAACATGCTGGCTCTCAAGGCCCTGGGTTGCCCGGATATCCGCGTGATCGCGCCCAAGACCCTGTTGCCCATCGGCATCGAACAGTATGGCGTCAAGGTCTACACCGATATGGCCGAGGGCCTCAAGAATGTGGACGTGGTGATCATGCTGCGCCTGCAACGCGAGCGCATGGCCGGGGGCTTGTTGCCCAGCGAAGGTGAGTTCTACCGCCTGTTCGGCCTGACCACCGCACGCCTGGCCAAGGCCAAGCCGGATGCCATCGTGATGCACCCGGGGCCAATCAACCGCGGCGTGGAAATTGAGTCGGCGGTGGCCGATGGCCCGCAGTCGGTGATTCTCAACCAAGTGACCTACGGCATCGCCGTGCGCATGGCCGTGCTGTCCATGGCCATGAGCGGGCAAACCGCGCAACGTCAATTCGAGCAGGAGCAGGCCCAGTGAAGCTCAGCATTCTCGGCGCCCGAGTCATCGACCCGGCCAGCGGCCTGGACCAAGTTACCGATCTACACCTGGACGCCGGCAAGATCGTCGCCATTGGCGCCGCCCCCGCAGGCTTCAACGCCGGCCAGAGCATCGATGCCAAGGGCCTGGTGGCCGCGCCTGGGCTGGTGGACCTGAATGTCGCACTGCGCGAGCCGGGCTACAGCCGCAAAGGCAATATCGCCAGCGAAACCCAGGCCGCGGCAGCCGGTGGCGTGACCAGCCTGTGTTGCCCGCCCAACACCAAGCCGGTGTTGGACACGTCGGCCGTGACCGAGCTGATCCTCGACCGCGCCCGCGAAGCCGGCAACTGCAAAGTGTTTCCCATTGGTGCCTTGAGCAAGGGCCTGGATGGCGAACAACTCGCCGAATTGATCGCTCTGCGTGACGCCGGTTGCGTGGCCTTCGGCAACGGCCTGGAAAGCTTTCGCAGCACGCGCACCTTGTGCCGCGCCCTGGAATACGCGGCCACCTTCGACTTGACGGTGATCTTCCATTCCCAGGACCGCGACCTGGCCGAAGGCGGCCTGGCCCACGAAGGCGCAGTGGCCAGCTTCCTCGGCCTGCCGGGCATTCCGGAAACAGCAGAAACCGTGGCCCTCGCCCGTGACCTGTTGCTGGTGGAACAAAGCGGCGTGCGTGCGCATTTCAGCCAGTTGACCAGCGCCCGGGGCGTGGCTCTGATCGCCCAGGCCCAGGCCCGTGGCTTGCGGGTCACCGCGGATGTCGCCCTGTACCAACTGATCCTGACGGATGAGGCGCTGATCGACTTCTCCAGCCTGTACCACGTACAGCCCCCGCTGCGCACCAAGGCTGACCGTGACGGTTTGCGTGCGGCGGTGAAGTCGGGTGTGGTGTCGGCGATTTCCAGCCATCACCAACCTCACGAGCGAGACGCCAAGCTGGCACCGTTTGGCGCGACCGAGCCAGGCATCAGCAGCGTGGAGTTGTTGTTGCCACTGGCGATGACGCTGGTGGAAGACGGCTTGCTGGACCTGCCGACACTGCTGGCACGCCTGAGCGCCGGCCCGGCCGAGGCCCTGCGCTTGCCGGCGGGCCAGTTGGCGGTGGGTTCACCGGCGGACCTGGTGCTGTTCGACCTGGCAAGCTCGACGGTGGCTGGTGAGCGTTGGTTGTCCAAGGGCGAAAACTGCCCGTTCATCGGCCACAGCCTGCCGGCGACGGTGCGGTATACCTTGATGGATGGACGGATCAGCTACCAGGCTTGACGCGCAAGCTCGTTCCCACGCTCTGCGTGGGAACGCATTCTGTGACGCTCTGCGTCAGCACTCCAAAGGTGGACGCGGAGCGTCCTGGGCTGCATTCCCACGCGGAGCGTGGGAATGATCAGCGCTCAGCGCCCGCTGTTGCGCTCGGCATTGCGGATCGAGATCTGCGTGTTCAGCGTCCAGAAGTCATACAGCACCCCGATCAGGAACAAACCGCCGGTCAGCAGGTAGATCAGGCCAGTGATCCATTTGCCCTGATACATACGGTGCACACCAAACACCCCCAGGAACGCCAACAGAATCCACGCCACGCTGTATTCAATCGGCCCTGCGGTAAACCGCAGGTCGGCTTCACGGTCCATGGCCGGGATCAGGAACAAGTCGATCAACCAGCCAATGCCGAACAAGCCGAAGGTAAAAAACCAGATCGTGCCCGTCACAGGCTTGCCGTAATAAAAACGATGAGCCCCGGTAAAACCGAAAATCCACAGCAGGTAACCAATCGCCTTGCTGTGGGTGTCTTGATGCTGAGCAACCTGTTGATAGGTGTTCATGAAGGACCTCTTTTGCTTCGATAGATAAATTTTTTCATTTTCTTTGTGACTTTTTTACGGGCGCCCGACGTACGGCAAATGGTATCGTCCTGCCCTCAAAGCCTTGTAGCGCCTGACTTGTGTAGGACAATTGCGGCGAATCGTCGCGTTTTTCCTGAATTTGACCCCAAGGTTCAGTCGACAAACGGGCTGAGAACAGCACAAAAAGCTGTTATAAAGTTGCGCGCAAACCCATAAGAGCCACGCCTAATGCGACCATTTTTCAAGACATGGCTAACCATTTGCCTATTAATGCCACTGGCCGCCCACGCCACCAATCGTGAGCAACGACTTCCGAACGTTAACGGTTTCACCCCTAAAGTCCATAGCACGCCCAGCACTGCCAAATCGGCAAAGCCGACCGTCAGCCGCCCGACTCAACTGAGCAAGGCCCACGGCAAAGCGCTTTCCACCCAGCTGGCCGTGAACACCAAGCAAAGCAGCAACGTCTTGAGCCGTGCCGTCAACGTGCTCGGTACACCTTATCGTTGGGGCGGCAGCAGCCCAAGTAAAGGGTTCGACTGCAGCGGCCTGGTGAAATATGCATTTAACGATGTAAAAGCGGTGGACCTGCCACGCACTTCCAACGCCATGGCGGCCGGCCATGGGTTGAAGGTTGACCGCAAAGACCTGAAACCGGGCGACCTGTTGTTTTTCAAACTCAAGAGCCGCCAGGTCAATCACGTCGCCATCTACCTGGGCAACGACCGCTTTATCCACGCACCGCGCCGTGGCAAGTCGGTGAGCATCGACACACTGAAAAAGCCGTTCTGGGACAAGAACTACGTGATTGCCAAGCGGGTACTGCCTAAAGAGCAGAACAACAACCTGCGGATCGTGCAGCGCTAAGCAAGGCGCTACTGAAGCTCCCCATTTGAAATGCAATCAAATGTGGGAGCTGGCTTGCCTGCGATGACGGAGTGTCAGTTGGCCGAGAGAGTGCCTGACAGTCCGCTATCGCAGGCAAGCCAGCTCCCACATTGTGCATCTGTGTGTTCTAGATATCTGCCGGTACCCTCGCCTTCTCCCGGGCCTCTTCCCGACTGACCAGCCCCGCGCCGACCAACGCCTTCAAACTCATATCCAGGGTCTTCATCCCCAACGCCCCTCCCGTCTGGATAGCCGAAACCATCTGCGCCACCTTGTCTTCGCGAATCAAGTTACGAATTGCCGGGGTGCCCAGCATGATTTCATGAGCGGCCACGCGCCCACCGCCCACCTTCTTCACCAGCACCTGAGACACCACCGCCTGCAACGACTCCGACAGCATCGAGCGGACCATGGCCTTCTCCCCGGCCGGGAAGACGTCTACCAGCCGGTCCACTGTCTTTGCCGCCGACGAGGTGTGCAGTGTGCCGAACACCAGGTGCCCGGTCTCTGCCGCCGTCAGCGCAAGGCGGATGGTTTCCAGATCGCGCAATTCACCCACCAGGATCACATCCGGGTCTTCCCGCAGGGCTGAACGCAGGGCCACCGAGAAACTGTGGGTGTCTCGATGCACCTGGCGCTGGTTGACCAGCGCCAGTTTCGGCCTGTGGATAAACTCGATGGGGTCTTCCAGCGTGAGGATATGCTGGCGTCGATGCCGGTTGAGGTCGTCGATCATCGCCGCCAGGGTCGTGGACTTGCCCGACCCGGTGGGCCCGGTCACCAGCACCAGGCCGCGAGGAAGGCGGGCGATACGCTGGAACACCTCGCCCAGTCCCAGGTCCTCCAGGCTTTGGACCTCAGTCGCAATAGCCCGGAACACCGCACCCACGCCGCGATCCTGGCGGAACACGTTCGCCCGGAACCGGGCGACGCCTGGCAATTCGAAGGCAAAATCCGTTTCAAGAGATGTTTCGAAATCCTTTTGTTGATGTTTATTCAGCAAAGGGCTCAATAAGTCGACCACTTGGGTAGCGTTCAGCGCTGGCCCATCCAGCGGCCAAACCTCGCCATCAATGCGCAGCATCGGTGCCAGGCCGGCTGACAGATGCAGGTCTGAGGCGCCTCGGCTTACGCTGGCCGTCAGCAATTGCGTGATATCCATAGGGCTTTCCATTTCCAGTAGAATGCCGCGGACTCCATATCCACGGGCGCATCTTGAATGTCGACGATAGCAGACAACATCGGCCTGGTTAGCCAGCGCATCCGCGCCGCAGCCGACGCCGTGCAACGTGACGCAAGCAGCATCCACCTGCTGGCCGTGAGCAAGACCAAACCCGCGCAGGCGGTACGCGACGCCTATGCCGCCGGGCTGCACGACTTTGGGGAAAACTACCTGCAGGAAGCCTTGGGCAAACAGGCGGATTTGACCGACCTGCCCTTGAGTTGGCACTTCATCGGCCCCATTCAATCGAACAAGACTCGCGCCATCGCCGAGAACTTCGCTTGGGTGCATTCCGTGGACCGCCTGAAAATCGCGCAACGCCTGTCCGAGCAACGCCCGGCCGACCTGCCGCCGCTCAATATCTGCATTCAGGTCAATGTCAGTGGCGAAGCCAGCAAGTCCGGCTGCACACCCGCCGACCTGCCGGCCCTGGCCACGGCGATCAGCGCCCTGCCGCGCTTGAAGCTGCGGGGTTTGATGGCAATTCCCGAGCCGACTGAAGACCGGGCGGAGCAGGATGCGGCGTTTGCCACGGTGCGCGACCTGCAAGCCAGCCTGAACCTGCCGCTGGACACACTTTCCATGGGCATGAGCCATGACCTTGAGTCGGCCATTGCCCAAGGCGCCACCTGGGTGCGGATCGGTACCGCCCTGTTTGGCGCCCGCGACTACGGCCAGCCGTGAAATGGCTGACATCCCTCGAAAATAAGGACCTGTCATGAGCAACACGCGTATTGCCTTTATCGGCGCCGGTAACATGGCGGCCAGCCTGATCGGTGGCCTGCGGGCCAAGGGCCTGGACGCCGAGCAGATCCGCGCCAGCGACCCGGGCGCCGAGACCCGCGAGCGCGTCAGCGCCGAACACGGTATCCAGACCTTCGCCGATAACGCCGAGGCCATCCACGGCGTCGATGTGATCGTGCTGGCGGTCAAGCCCCAGGCCATGAAGGCCGTGTGCGAGAGCCTGCGCCCGAGCCTGCAACCTCACCAACTGGTGGTGTCGATTGCCGCTGGCATCACCTGTGCCAGCATGAAAACCTGGCTCGGCGACCAGCCGATCGTACGTTGCATGCCCAATACCCCAGCGTTGCTGCGCCAGGGCGTCAGCGGTTTGTACGCCACCGCCGAAGTCAGCGCGCAACAGCGTGACCAGGCTCAGGAGCTGCTGTCTGCGGTGGGCCTCGCCGTATGGCTGGAGCAGGAACAGCAACTGGATGCGGTCACCGCCGTTTCCGGCAGCGGCCCGGCCTACTTCTTCCTGTTGATCGAGGCCATGACCGCCGCCGGCGTCAAGCTGGGCCTGCCCCACGACGTTGCCGAACAACTGGCTGAACAAACGGCCCTGGGCGCCGCGAAAATGGCTGTGGGCAGCGATGTCGATGCCGCCGAACTGCGCCGTCGGGTAACCTCGCCGGGAGGCACCACGCAAGCCGCCATCGAATCGTTCCAGGCCGGGGGCTTTGAAGCCCTGGTGGAAACAGCACTGGGTGCCGCCGCACATCGTTCGGCCGAGATGGCTGAGCAACTGGGCAAATAGTCGTCCCTTACCAAGGTAATCAAACATGCTCGGAATCAATGACGCTGCCATTTTCATCATCCAGACCTTGGGCAGCCTGTACCTGCTGATCGTGCTGATGCGCTTTATCCTGCAACTGGTGCGCGCTAACTTCTACAACCCGCTGTGCCAGTTCGTGGTCAAGGCCACCCAACCGCTGCTCAAGCCGCTGCGCCGGGTGATCCCGAGCCTGTTCGGCCTGGACATGTCGTCGCTGGTGCTGGCGCTGTTGCTGCAGATTTTGCTGTTCGTGGTGATCCTGATGCTCAATGGCTACCAGGCCTTCACCGTGCTGCTGTTGCCATGGGGCCTGATCGGTATTTTCTCGCTGTTCCTGAAGATCATTTTCTGGTCGATGATCATCAGCGTGATTCTTTCGTGGGTCGCGCCAGGCAGCCGTAGCCCGGGCGCCGAATTGGTGGCTCAGATCACCGAACCGGTGCTGGCACCCTTCCGTCGCCTGATCCCGAACCTGGGTGGCCTGGATATCTCGCCGATCTTTGCGTTTATCGTGATTCAACTGCTGCAGAGCTGGGTGATTCCACGCCTGGCGTACTTTGCCTACATGCCAAAAGAGTTGTTTGGCCTGATCTGACCAATAGATCGTTCCCACACTCTGCGTGGGAATGCAGCCCGTGATGCTCCGCGTCACAAGGACGGGACGCAGAGCGTCCCAAGAGGCATTCCCACGCGGAGCATGGGAACGATCAAACGCGGAGCGTGGGAACGATCACGCTAACCCCCGACCATTGCTTGCCGCTAGGGTCCCCGCTCTTTAGACTTACGCCTCATTTAAACGAGAGCAGGGTCGATGCCAGTTGCCTTCCCCCCCGATTCTGTTGGACTGGTCGTGCCACAAGTGGCGCACTTCAGCGAACCGCTGGCCCTGGCCTGCGGCCGTTCGTTGCCGGCCTACGACCTGATCTACGAAACCTATGGCCAACTGAACGCCACGGCGAGCAACGCCGTGCTGATCTGCCATGCCTTATCCGGCCATCATCACGCCGCCGGCTTCCATAGCGTTGACGACCGCAAGCCCGGCTGGTGGGACAGTTGCATCGGCCCCGGCAAGCCCATCGACACCAACAAGTTCTTTGTGGTCAGCCTGAACAACCTCGGCGGCTGCAACGGCTCCACCGGCCCCAGCAGCCTCAACCCGGAAACCGGCAAGCCGTTCGGCGCCGACTTCCCGGTGCTGACGGTAGAGGACTGGGTGCACAGCCAGGCACGCCTCGCCGACCTGTTGGGCATCAGCCAGTGGGCCGCCGTGATTGGCGGCAGCCTGGGCGGTATGCAGGCGCTGCAATGGACCATCACTTACCCGGACCGTGTGCGCCATTGCCTGGCTATCGCCTCGGCGCCCAAGTTGTCAGCGCAGAACATCGCCTTCAACGAAGTGGCGCGCCAGGCCATCCTCACCGATCCCGAGTTCCACGGCGGTTCGTTCCAGGAAGCAGGCGTGATCCCCAAGCGCGGCTTGATGCTGGCGCGGATGGTCGGCCACATTACCTACCTGTCCGACGACTCCATGGGCGAGAAATTCGGCCGTGGCCTCAAGAGCGAGAAGCTCAACTACGACTTCCACAGCGTCGAATTCCAGGTGGAAAGCTACCTGCGTTACCAGGGCGAGGAGTTCTCGGGGCGTTTCGACGCCAATACCTACCTGCTGATGACCAAGGCCCTGGACTACTTCGACCCGGCCGCCAATCACGATGACGACCTGGCGAAAACCTTCGAGCACGCCACGGCCAAGTTCTGCGTAATGTCGTTCACCACCGACTGGCGCTTTTCGCCAGCGCGCTCCCGTGAGCTGGTGGATGCCCTGATGGCCGCCAAGAAAGACGTCTGCTACCTGGAGATCGATGCACCGCAAGGCCACGACGCCTTCCTGATTCCGATCCCACGCTACCTGCAGGCGTTCAGTAACTACATGAACCGTATTTCGCTTGTGAGAACGCCATGAGAGCCGACCTGGAAATCATCCAAGACTGGATCCCCGCCGGCAGCCGCGTGCTCGACCTGGGCTGCGGCGACGGCGAACTGCTGAGCTGGCTGCGCGACCACAAGCAAGTCACCGGCTACGGCCTGGAAAACGACCCGGACAACATCGCCCAGTGCGTGGCCAAGGGCATCAACGTGATCGAGCAGGACCTGGACAAGGGCCTGGGCAACTTTGCCAGCAACAGCTTCGATATCGTGGTGATGACCCAAGCCCTCCAAGCGGTGCACTACCCGGACCGCATCCTCGACGAAATGCTGCGCGTGGGCCGCCAATGCATCATCACCTTCCCCAACTTTGGCCACTGGCGCTGCCGCTGGTACCTGGCCACCAAGGGGCGCATGCCGGTCTCCGACTTCCTGCCGTACACCTGGTACAACACGCCGAACATCCACTTTTGCACCTTCGAAGACTTCGAAGCCCTGTGTGGCGAGCGTGAAGCCAAGGTGATCAACCGCCTTGCCGTCGATCAACAGCACCGCCACGGCTGGGCGAGTAAGCTATGGCCCAACCTGTTGGGCGAAATTGGTATCTACCGGGTCAGCAGTCCTGGCCTGACCGACCACAAAGTTGCCGTCTAATCATCTTCAAGAGGGACGTTCATGAGTCGTTTGGCTATTTTTCTATTGACCGCATGCCTGGGCGCCAGCGCCATGGCCGCCGACGCTATCGACGCTAATCGCAAAAAAGACTTCGGCGATATCACCGTTCATTACAACACCTTCACTTCAAGCTTCCTGCCACCCGAGACCGCCCAGAAAGTCGGCGTGGTGCGCAGCAAGGAGAAGGGATTGATCAACGTGACCGTGATCAAGGGCGTAAGCCCAGTGGCCGCGCAAGTCACCGGCACTATCAAGGACCTGGGCGGCAAAAGCGAGATCCTGACGTTCAAGCAGATCGAAGAGAAAGGCGGCATCAGCTACCTCGCGCCCTACTCGGTGACCCAACGGGAATACAAGACGTTTACCATCAACGTTGAAACCGGCGGCAAGGCCCACGGCTTCCAATTCAACCAAGAACTGTTCCCGGCCGAATGATGAACCTTACCCAACTCGTACTCGCCAGCCACAACGCCGGCAAACTCAAAGAACTGCAAGCCATGCTCGGTGAGTCTGTGCACCTGCGTTCGATTGGCGAGTTCAGCCAGGTCGAACCGGAAGAGACCGGCCTGTCGTTCGTCGAGAATGCCATCCTCAAGGCCCGCAATGCTGCGCGTATCTCTGGCCTGCCGGCCCTGGCGGATGATTCGGGCCTGGCTGTGGATTTCCTCGGCGGCGCCCCTGGAATCTACTCGGCACGTTACGCCGAAGGCCGGGGCGATGCCGCCAACAACGCCAAGCTGCTCGACGCCCTCAAGGACGTGCCGGAGGCCGAGCGTGGTGCGCAGTTCGTCTGCGTGCTGGCCCTGGTGCGGCATGCCGATGACCCGTTGCCGATTCTGTGCGAAGGCCTGTGGCACGGGCGCATCCTGCAAGCCGCCAGCGGTGAGCATGGATTTGGCTATGACCCGCTGTTCTGGGTGCCGGAGCGCAATGTCTCCAGCGCCGAACTGAGCCCGGCCGACAAAAATCAGATCAGCCACCGCGCCCGCGCCATGGCGTTGCTGCGCCAGCGCCTGGGTTTGAAATGACCCAGAACACCTCTGCGCAGCCGCTGATCCACGGTGGCGCGCAAACACCACGGGCGGCCTTGCCTGTGCTGCCGCCTCTGGCGCTGTACATCCACATCCCGTGGTGCGTGCGTAAATGCCCGTATTGCGACTTCAACTCCCACACCGCGAGCAAAGTGCTGCCGGAAGAAGAGTATGTGGATGCCCTGCTGGCCGACCTGGACCAAGACCTGCACGCCGTATATGGCCGTAAGCTGAGTTCGATCTTCTTTGGCGGCGGCACGCCCAGCCTGTTCAGCGCGGCTGCACTGGGCCGCCTGCTCAAGGGCGTTCAAGCGCGTATCCCGTTTGCTGACGATATCGAGATCACCCTGGAAGCCAACCCCGGGACGTTCGAACAAGAGAAGTTCGTGGCGTACCGCAAACTGGGGATCAATCGCCTGTCCATCGGCATCCAGAGCTTCCAGCAAGAGAAGCTTGAAGCCCTGGGCCGCATCCACAATGGCGATGAAGCCGTGCGCGCAGCCGGCATGGCGCGCCAGGCCGGGTTCGACAACTTCAACCTGGACTTGATGCACGGCCTGCCCAACCAGTCCCTGGAGGACGCCTTGGGCGACCTGCGCCAGGCCATTGCACTCAAGCCGACGCACCTGTCCTGGTACCAACTGACCCTGGAACCCAACACCGTGTTCTGGAACCAGCCGCCCGCGCTGCCGGAAGACGACACGCTGTGGGATATCCAGGAAGCCGGCCAGGCACTGCTCGCCGAACACGGTTACGCACAATATGAAGTCTCGGCCTACGCCCAACCGGGACGGCCGGCGCGGCATAACCTCAATTACTGGAGCTTTGGCGACTTTATCGGCATCGGCGCCGGGGCCCACGGCAAGCTCAGCCACCCGGACGGGCGCATTATCCGCACCTGGAAAACCCGTGCACCAAAGGACTACCTCAACCCGGCCAAAAGCTTCCAGGCCGGCGCGAAAGAACTGACCAACGATGAACTGCCGTTCGAGTTTCTGATGAACGCGCTGCGCCTCACCGAAGGGGTTGATGCCAAGCTCTACGCCGAGCGCACCGGCCTCGATCTGGCGAGCCTCGATGAAGGCCGCCGCGACGCAGAACAAAGTGGATTAATGCAGGTCGAACCGTCACGCCTGGCGGCCACCGACCGCGGGCAACTCTTTCTCAATGACCTGTTGCAGAAGTTTTTGAGCTGATAGCTCTTAAGGAAATCGAATGGATCTGGTACTCGACCTGCTCGCCACCGTATCCCGCTGGAGCCGTAGCAACCTGTCGGAAATCTCGTTGGCCCTTGTGGGCTGTTTGCTGGTGCTGTTCGGCGCCGACATCAAGGGCTGGGTCGAAGCGCGCCTGGGCAGCATCGCCGGCGCCTTGCGCGTACCCTTGATGGCCCTGCTGTGCCTGATCGGCAGCGGTGCGGCGTTGATCTACGCCACGCCGTGGATTGTGCGAGGGTTGAGCCAGTTCAATAACTACAGCCTGGCGCCGGTGTTGATCGTGGTGCTGGTGTTGATTGGCGTGGTAGCAGACCGCCGCTGACTCAGCAGGCACTACAAAACAAATGTGGGAGCTGGCTTGCCTGCGATACAGACACCTCGGTGTATCAGTGATACCGAGGTGATGCTATCGCAGGCAAGCCAGTTCCCACATTTGATTGCGTTTCAAGCTGATGACTGTTTAAGCCAGCTTCTCGAATTTCAAATCCCACACCCCATGCCCCAATCGCTCGCCACGGCGTTCGAACTTGGTGATCGGCCGCTCGGCCGGGCGTGGCACACATTTGCCGTCTTCGGCCAGGTTGCGGTAGCCGGGGGCGACGTTCATCACTTCCAGCATGTATTCCGCGTACGGTTCCCAGTCGGTGGCCATGTGCAGGATGCCGCCCACTTTCAGCTTGCTGCGCACCAGTTCCGCGAAGGACGCCTGGACGATGCGGCGCTTGTGGTGACGGGCCTTGTGCCATGGGTCGGGGAAGAACAGCATCAGGCGGTCGAGGCTGTTGTCGGCGATGCAGCGGTTGAGCACTTCAATCGCATCGCAGTCGTAGACCCGCAGGTTTTTCAGGCCTTGGGTCAACACACCGTTGAGCAATGCGCCGACGCCTGGGCGGTGCACTTCCACACCGATGAAATCCTGCTCCGGCGCGGCTGCGGCCATTTCCAGCAGGGAATGGCCCATACCGAAACCGATTTCCAGGGAGCGCGGGGCCGAACGGCCGAACACTTGGTCATAGTCCACCGGCGCGTCGGCCAGGGGCAACACGAACAGCGGCGTGCCCTGTTCCAGGCCCTTTTGTTGGCCTTCGGTCATGCGGCCAGCGCGCATCACAAAACTCTTGATGCGGCGGTGCTTGGACTCGTCGCCCTCTTCCACGGTGTTCGGCGTTTCGTTTGATTCAGTCATCAATAGCTCTTACTTGATCAGACCATCCAGCGGCGAAGAGGCGCTGGCATAGAGTTTTTTCGGCATGCGCCCGGCGAGGTAGGCCAGGCGGCCCGCGACGATGGCGTGGTTCATGGCTTGGGCCATCATGATTGGTTGCTGGGCATGGGCAATGGCCGAGTTCATCAGTACGGCGTCGCAGCCCAGCTCCATGGCGATGGTCGCGTCGGAGGCTGTGCCCACGCCCGCATCCACCAGTACTGGAATCCTGGCTTCTTCGAGGATGATCTGCAGGTTATACGGATTGCAGATCCCCAGGCCGGAACCGATCAGACCGGCCAGCGGCATCACCGCGATGCAGCCGATTTCTGCCAGTTGGCGCGCGATGATCGGGTCATCGCTGGTGTAGACCATAACGTCGAAACCTTCCTTGACCAGGGTTTCGGCGGCCTTGAGGGTTTCGATCACATTGGGGAACAGGGTTTTCTGGTCGGCCAGCACTTCCAGCTTCACCAGGTTGTGGCCGTCGAGCAGCTCACGGGCCAGGCGGCAGGTGCGCACGGCTTCGATGGCGTCGTAGCAACCGGCGGTGTTCGGCAGAAAGGTGTAGCGCTCCGGCGACAGCACTTCGAGCAGGTTCGGCTCGCCCTCGATCTGGCCGAGGTTGGTGCGGCGTACGGCGAAGGTGACGATCTCGGCACCCGAGGCTTCGATGGCCAGGCGGGTCTCTTCCATGTCGCGGTACTTGCCGGTGCCGACCAGCAGACGGGACTGGTAGGTACGACCGGCCAGGACGAAAGGCTTGTCGCTACGAACGATGCTCATGGGAAATCCTCTGGTTGGATGAGGTTCTGCAGAATGCGTTGCGGCCGTGGCGGGCTAGCCGCCGCCGATGGCGTGGACCACTTCGATCTGGTCACCTTCGGTGAGCGCAGTCTCGGCGTGCTGGCTACGCGGGACGATATCCAGGTTGAGCTCCACTGCGACGCGACGCCCGGTCAGGTCCAGACGGGTCAGCAGGGCCGCAACGGTTTCGCCGTCGGGCAGTTCAAAGGGTTCGCCGTTCAACTGAATGCGCATGCCACGGGCCGCCATCGTTTTTAGGGGCCCGCATTCTAGCGCGATTGGAACCTGAAGGTCAGCTCCAAGCGTCAAGCGGTCAAAGCTGCAAACGCCACGCCGCCAGGCCCAGGAAGAACCAGCCGAGCAGGAACGCCAGCCCGCCAAACGGCGTGATGATCCCCAGTTTACTGATGCCGGTCATCGTCAGCACATACAGGCTGCCCGAGAACAGCAGGATACCGACGGTAAACGAAATACCCGCCCAGGTGACCAACCGGCCCGGAATATGCGCCGCCAGCAAGGCCACGCCGAACAGTGCCAGGGCATGCACCAACTGGTAGGTCACGCCGGTATGGAAGATCGCCAGGTAGTCGGCGCTCAGGCGGTTTTTCAGGCCGTGGGCGGCGAAAGCGCCCAGCGCAACGCCGGTAAAGCCGAAAAAGGCAGCCAGCATCAGAAAGCTACGCAGCATGGGGAACTCCAGTCAGACTCATCGGGCAGGGTCTGTATAATGGCCCGCTCAACGGGTTCGGCCAAGCCATCTCTATGCTGCGTGTCCTCTTCAAACGCTTTGTCAACGTCGTGAAATGGTTTGCCATCGGCAGTGTGTTGCTGGTGCTGCTGTTTCGTGTGGTACCGCCACCGTTCACTGCGCTGATGGTGGAGCGCAAGGTCGAGTCCTGGGTCGACGGTGAGCCTATCGACCTGCAACGCAGCTGGGTGCCGTGGGATGAAATCTCCGACGACCTCAAAGTGGCGGTGATGGCCGGTGAAGACCAGCGTTTCCCGCAACATTGGGGTTTTGATTTCGGCGCGATCCAGGCGGCGATCCTGCACAACGAGCGTGGCGGCTCGATTCGCGGCGCCAGCACCCTGAGCCAGCAGGTGTCGAAAAACCTGTTCCTGTGGGCCGGCCGCAGCTATTTGCGCAAAGGCCTGGAGGCGTGGTTTACCGGTTTGATCGAAGTGTTATGGCCCAAGCAGCGGATTCTTGAGGTGTACCTCAACAGCGTGGAATGGGATGAAGGTGTGTTTGGCGCAGAGGCAGCGGCGCGGCACCATTTTGGCGTGAGCGCCAAGGGCCTTTCGCGGCACCAGGCCAGTTACCTGGCGGCGGTATTGCCCAATCCACGGGTGTGGAGTGCCAGCCATCCGACGGCCTATGTGGCACGGCGGGCGGCGTGGATTCGCCAGCAGATGAGCCAATTGGGCGGGGATGGTTACCTGGTAGAGCTGAACAACTCTCGAAAGGCACCGTGGTCCGACTGACACAATATGGGACCTGTGGGAGCTGGCTTGCCTGCGATAGCGGTGGGTCAGTAACCCATGCTTCAGCTGACACGGCCTCATCGCAGGCAAGCCAGCTCCCACATTAAACCGAGTTGGGCTTGAGACTTTTCGAACACAAACAAAAATGCCCCGGTCTTTCGACCGGGGCATTTTTTGTTCGCTGCATTTTAAGCGGCGATCGACAACTTCAGCTTGTTCATCGCGCTTTTCTCAAGCTGACGAATCCGCTCTGCCGACACGTTGTACTTCTGCGCCAGGTCGTGCAGCGTGGCTTTTTCTTCTGCCAGCCAACGCTGGTAGAGGATGTCACGGCTGCGGTCGTCCAGCACTTCCAGCGCTTCGTGCAGGTTGTGGTTGGAGTTGTCGCTCCAGTCGGCGTCTTCCAGTTGACGCGCCGGATCGTACCGGTGGTCTTCCAGATAGTTGGCCGGCGATTGGAAGGCGCTGTCGTCATCCGCTTCGGCGGCTGGGTCGAAGGCCATGTCATGGCCGGTCAGGCGGCTTTCCATCTCGCGCACTTCACGCGGCTCCACACCGAGGCTTTCGGCCACGCGGTGGACTTCTTCGTTGTTCAGCCACGCCAGGCGTTTTTTCTGGCTGCGCAGGTTGAAGAACAGCTTGCGCTGGGCCTTGGTGGTGGCCACTTTCACGATGCGCCAGTTGCGCAGGATGAACTCGTGGATTTCCGCCTTGATCCAGTGCACGGCAAACGACACCAGGCGCACGCCCATTTCAGGGTTGAAGCGCTTTACAGCCTTCATCAGGCCTACGTTGCCTTCCTGAATCAGGTCGGCCTGGGCCAGACCGTAGCCGCTATAGCTACGGGCGATATGTACGACAAAACGCAGGTGGGCGAGCACCATCTGCCGAGCCGCCCCCAAATCCTGCTCATAGTAGAGACTCTCGGCCAGTTCACGCTCCTGCTCGGGCGTCAGCAATGGAATGCTGTTGACCGTGTGCACATAAGCCTCCAGGTTCGCACCCGGGACCAAGGCATAAGCAGGTTGCAAAGAAGTGGTCATACGAAAAAACCTCCGACTCACATAACTCGTGCAGTTCAGCACTGCGAAAATTGACCTGGGAACCGTAGGACAAGTTCCCTAAACCGCTGATACGGTCAATACAAACGAAACCACATTAATCTGGCATTAACTACTTCGGCGCCAGCTCGCGTAAATGCCGTGCCACCGCAATCCACGCACCGATATACCCCAACAACACCGCGCCAAGCAAGAGACTCAGACCATCGGCTACCGGCACACCGGCCAGCGCGAAATCACTGCCGTAGAGCCCGGCCAGGCCAACAACCGCGTCGTTCAACCAATCCAGGCCAAACGCCAGTACCCCCCAAGACAAGATCCCCGCACCCAGGCCATACAGCGCGCCCATGTACAGGAAAGGCCGACGCACATAGCTGTCTGTGCCGCCCACCAGTTTAATCACTTCTATCTCGGTGCGACGGTTTTCAATATGAAGACGAATGGTATTACCTATCACCAAAAGTAATGCAGACACTAATAACACCGTCAGGCCGAACACAAAGCGGTCACCCAGCTTGAGGATTGCGGCCAGGCGCTCTACCCAGACTAGATCAAGTTGCGCCTGTTGCACCTTCGGCATCTCTGCGAGTTTTTGTCGCAGGGCTTCCAGCGCCGGCTTGTCGACTTCGTTCGGCGTCACCAGCACCACGCCCGGCAGCGGGTTCTGCGGCAGCTCCTTGAGCGCCTCGCCCAGGCCCGATTGCTGCTGGAACTCTTCGAGGGCTTGGTCGCGGCTGATGTACTCGGCCTCGGCTACCCCCGGGATGTTCTTGATGTCGTCACGCAGCGCTTCGCCTTCCTTGCTGCTGGTGTCCAGGTTCAGGTACAGCGAAATCTGCGCCGCCCGCTGCCAGGAACCGCCCAGGCGCTCCACATTATTAAGCAACAGCGACAAGCCCATCGGCAGGCTCAAGGCCACCGCCATCACCAGGCAAGTGAAAAAACTACCGATCGGCTGTTTGCCCAGGCGCCGCAGGCTGTCCAGCAGGCTAGCGCGATGGCTTTCAATCCAGGCGTGCACCAGGGTACCGAAGTCCGGGCCGTCGTCGTCGTCGTGTTTTTTCTTTTTCGGTTGCGGGTCGGCCGGTTTCGGCGCCACGCGTTCGGATACTTTAGGGCTGCGTGTAGCACTCATACGCCCGCCTCCCCATCGCCGATCAGGCGGCCGCGCTGCAGGGTCAGCATGCGATGACGCATACGGGCAATCAGGGCCAGGTCGTGGCTGGCAATCAATACGCTGGTGCCCAGGCGGTTGATATCTTCGAACACCCCCATGATCTCGGCCGCCAGGCGCGGGTCGAGGTTACCGGTGGGTTCGTCCGCCAGCAGCAAAGCCGGGCGATGGACGATGGCGCGGGCGATACCGACACGCTGTTGCTGGCCGGTGGACAGGTCGCCGGGGAAGAGGTCGGTCTTGTCCGACAAGGCTACACGCTCCAGGGCCGAGTCCACGCGCTTGACGATCTCGGCCTTGGACAGCCCCAGTATCTGCAACGGCAGGGCCACGTTGTTGAACACCGTACGGTCGAACAGCAACTGATGGTTCTGGAACACTACGCCGATCTGGCGGCGCAAGAATGGAATTTGCGCATTGCTGATGGTAGCCAGGTCCTGGCCCGCCAGCAGCAACTTGCCGGTGGTCGGGCGTTCCATGGCCAGCAACAGGCGCAACAGCGTACTTTTGCCCGCGCCCGAATGGCCGGTGACAAACAAGAATTCGCCGCGACGCACTCGAAAGCTCAGCTCATGCAAGCCCACATGCCCGTTGGCATAGCGTTTACCGACCTGTTCGAATCGAATCATGAACGCTCCCGCTCGGCAAACAGTGCCTGTACAAAGGGTTCGGCTTCAAAGGTGCGCAGGTCGTCGATGCCTTCACCGACGCCGATATAGCGAATCGGTAACCCGAACTGTTTGGCCAGGGCGAAAATCACACCGCCCTTGGCCGTGCCGTCGAGCTTAGTCAATGCCAGGCCGGTCAGTTGCACCGTCTGGTTGAATTGCTTGGCCTGGCTGATGGCGTTCTGGCCGGTACCAGCGTCGAGCACCAGCAAGACTTCGTGGGGTGCATCGGCGTCAAGCTTGCCGATCACGCGGCGCACTTTCTTCAGTTCTTCCATCAAATTGTCTTTGGTGTGCAGGCGGCCGGCTGTATCGGCGATCAGCACATCGATGTTGCGCGCCTTGGCGGCTTGCACAGCATCGAAAATCACCGACGCAGAGTCGGCACCGGTGTGCTGGGCAATCACCGGGATCTTGTTGCGCTCGCCCCACACCTGCAACTGCTCGACGGCGGCGGCACGGAAGGTGTCACCGGCGGCGAGCATGACTTTCTTGCCCTCCCCCTGCAGCTTCTTGGCCAGTTTGCCGATGGTGGTGGTCTTGCCAGCGCCGTTTACACCTACAACGAGGATGACGAACGGCTTTTTCGGCGTGATCACCAGCGGCGCTTCAACCGGCTTGAGCATGGCGGCCAGCTCAGCCTGCAGGGATTTGTACAGGGCGTCGGCGTCGGTCAACTGCTTGCGCGCGACCTTCTGCGTCAGGCTCTGGATGATCACGGCGGTGGCTTCGACGCCCACGTCGGCGGTGAGCAGGCGGGTCTCGATGTCTTCCAGCAGCTCGTCATCAATGACTTTCTTGCCCAGGAACAGGCTGGCCATGCCTTCGCCAATACTGGCGCTGGTCTTGCTCAGGCCCTGCTTGAGACGGGCAAAAAACCCGGTTTTGCTGGTTTCGGTGGTGGCGACGACAGGCTCTGGCTCGACGACGGCAGGTGCGGCAACAACCGGTGCCGGCACTTCAACGACGGGCGGAACTTCAGCCACAACCTCTACCGGCGCCGGCTCAACCACTGCAGGAATCGGCGGCACGACGTGCTCGGCCTGAACATCCTCCACCAACGCCACAGGCTCTTCGGCCACCGGCAGTTCCAACCAAGGCTTGTGCTCAGGCGCAGGCTCAAGTTCCGGCTCGGCCTCGACGACCGGCTGCAACACCGGCTCAGCCATCGGCAACACCACCGGAACTGGCGTCTCGGCAACCGGTTCGGCTTCTATTACGGGTTCAGGGGTGGGTTCAGCGTGAACCTGTGGCTGTTCGACGACGGTTTCCTGCGGCTTTTTGCGCAGCCATCCGAACAGGCCTTTCTTCTCGCCAGCCGCAGCTGGGGTCTTCTTGTCGTCGTTGGAACCAAACATGGAGACGGCTATCTCAAGGTAGCGACGCGCCAAGGGGCGCTTCGGTAAATAAAATTCGATGCGTAACAGACTGTTTTTTAGCCAGCTCGTTCATGCGCAACATTTTGTAAGGCCTAAATAGGGCCTCAACAAGACAGCCACAGTGGCCGTCCCTAGGTCGGATCAGTATCCTAGCACCTCCTCGCCCGCCGACGCTAAGACCAAGCGGGCAGCCCAACAGGTTTAAAAACGAATGAATGCTCTAGCCCGCCGCGCCGCAGGCCTGCTGTTCAGCACAGTTTGTCTGCCTCTCTCAGCTTTGGCTGCCGATCCACAACCCACCCATGAATTCACCCTCGATAACGGCCTCAAGGTGGTCGTGCGCGAAGATCATCGCGCGCCGGTGGTGGTTTCCCAGGTCTGGTACAAGGTTGGCTCAAGCTACGAAACCCCGGGCCAGACCGGTTTGTCCCACGCCCTGGAACACATGATGTTCAAGGGCAGCGCCAAGGTTGGCCCCGGCGAAGCCTCGCTGATCCTGCGCGACCTGGGCGCCGAAGAAAACGCCTTCACCAGCGACGACTACACCGCGTATTACCAGGTATTGGCCCGTGATCGCCTGGGTGTGGCCTTTGAGCTGGAAGCCGACCGCATGGCCAGCCTGCGCCTGCCGGCCGACGAATTCAGCCGTGAAATCGAAGTAATCAAGGAAGAACGCCGCCTGCGCACCGACGATAACCCCATGTCCAAAGCGTTCGAGCGCTTCAAGGCCATGGCCTTCCCCGCCAGCGGCTACCACACGCCGACCATCGGTTGGATGGCCGACCTGGACCGCATGAAGGTCGAGGAACTGCGCCACTGGTACCAATCCTGGTACGTGCCGAACAACGCCACCCTGGTGGTGGTCGGCGACGTGACCCCGGACGAGGTGAAAAACCTCGCCCAACGTTACTTCGGCCCGATCCCCAAGCGTGACGTGCCGCCGGCAAAAATCCCGATGGAACTGGCCGAGCCCGGCGAGCGCCTGCTGACCCTGCACGTGCAGACCCAATTGCCAAGCGTGTTCCTGGGCTTCAACGTGCCTGGCCTGGCCACCGCCGAAGACAAACGCTCGGTGCAGGCCCTGCGCCTGATCTCGGCGCTGCTGGACGGCGGCTACAGTGCACGGATCTCCGAGCAACTGGAGCGCGGTGAGGAACTTGTGTCCGCGGCTTCCACCAACTACGACGCCTACACCCGTGGCGACAGCCTGTTTACCCTCTCGGCCACGCCGAACCAGCAGAAGAAGAAAACCGTCGCCCAAGCCGAAGCCGGCCTGTGGCGCCTGCTCGATGAGTTGAAGGCCAAGCCGCCGACTGCCGAAGAACTGGAGCGCATCCGTGCCCAGGTCATTGCCGGCCTGGTGTACCAGCGTGATTCCATCACCAGCCAGGCCACGGCCATCGGCTCCCTGGAAACGGTCGGCCTGTCCTGGAAGCTCATGGACACGGAGCTTGCCGACCTGCAAAGCGTGACCCCGGAAGACATCCAGAAGGCCGCACGCACTTATTTCACCCGCGAACGTCTGAGCGTCGCCCATGTTTTGCCTGAGGAGACCGCTCATGAGTGATCGCAAAAACAGCCGCCTGATCCTGCCCGGCCTGATCGCCGTCACCCTGATGGCGGCCAGCGCCGTTTACTTTTTGCGCCCGAGCGAGTCGGTCGCCAGTCAGGCCCTGGACAAGGCTCAAACGGCCAGCACCCTGCAGTCCCTGGCGGAACTGGATGGCAAGGCACCGACCAACCGCAAGCTCGACGTACAAACCTGGACCACCGCCGAAGGCGCCAAGGTGCTGTTCGTCGAAGCCCACGAATTGCCGATGTTCGACATGCGCCTGCTGTTTGCCGCCGGCAGCAGCCAGGATGGCGACGTGCCAGGCCTGGCGCTGATGACCAACGCCATGCTTAACGAAGGTGTGCCGGGCAAGGATGTCAGCCAGATCGCCAGTGGGTTCGAAGGCCTGGGGGCCGATTTCGGCAACGGCGCCTATCGCGACATGGCGCTGGTGACCCTGCGCAGCCTGAGCGACAACGATAAGCGCACCGCCGCCCTGGCCCTGTTCGACCAGGTGATTGGCCAGCCGACGTTCCCGGCGGATTCCCTGGCGCGGATCAAGAACCAGATCCTGGCCGGTTTCGAGTACCAGAAACAGAACCCCGGCAAACTGGCGAGCATCGAGCTGTTCAAGCGTCTGTACGGCGACCATCCTTACGCGCATCCGAGCGAAGGCACCCCAGAAAGCGTGCCGAAAATTACCCTGGCACAGTTGCAGGCGTTCCATGCCAAAGCCTATGCGGCGGGCAATGCCGTGATTGCGGTCGTCGGCGACCTGACCCGTGCAGAAGCCGAGGCCATGACGGCCAAAGTGTCAGCCTCGCTGCCCAAAGGCCCGGCCATGGCCAAGATCGCCCAGCCGACCGAGCCAAAAGCCGGCCTGAGCCGTATCGAGTTTCCGTCCAAGCAAACCCACCTGCTGTTTGCGCAATTGGGCATCGACCGCGCCGACCCGGACTACGCAGCCTTGTCCCTGGGCAACCAGATCCTTGGCGGCGGCGGCTTCGGTACCCGTTTGATGAGCGAGGTGCGTGAAAAACGCGGCCTGACCTACGGCGTGTACTCCGGTTTCTCACCGATGCAGGTGCGCGGCCCGTTCATGATCAACCTGCAGACCCGCGCCGAAATGAGCGGCGGCACCCTGCGCCTGGTTGAGGATGTACTGGCTGATTACCTCAAGAACGGCCCAACACAAAAAGAACTGGACGACGCCAAGCGCGAACTGGCCGGCAGCTTCCCGCTGTCCACCGCCAGCAACGCCGATATCGTCGGGCAGTTGGGCGCCATGGGTTTCTACAACCTGCCGCTGAGCTATCTGGAAGATTTCATGAAACAATCCCAGGCCCTGACCGTCGATCAGGTCAAGGCTGCAATGAACAAACACTTGAGCGCCGACAAGATGGTCATCGTGACCGCCGGCCCGACGATTGCGCAAAAGCCACTACCGCCCCCCACTGATAAACCTGCCGAGCAGCCGCTCGGGGTTCCGGAGCATTAATGGCCAGTTCATCTCGCCCGAAAAAACCTGTCCACAACGTGCATAACGGTGTGGGCCAACTGCGCATCATTGGCGGTGAATGGGGCAGCCGCAAGCTGAGCTTCCCCGACGTCGTGGGCCTGCGCCCGACGCCCGATCGCGTGCGTGAAACCCTGTTCAACTGGCTCGCGCCGTACATAGGCGGGGCCAAAGTGCTGGACCCGTTCGCCGGCAGCGGCGCGCTGTTCCTGGAGGCGCTGTCCCGTGGCGCGGCGCAGGGCCAGGCGCTGGACGCCAGCAATGTGGCGGTGTCCAGCCTCAAGGAGCACCTGGGCACGCTGCGTTGCACCACCGGCCAGGTGCAGACGGCCGACGCGCTGCGCTACCTGGAAACCCAGGCAGCGACTGAATACGACGTAGTGTTCCTCGACCCACCGTTCAACCAGAACCTGCTGCCGACCGTCTGCACACTGCTGGAAGAACGCCAGTGGCTGGCACCGGATGCCTGGATCTACACTGAGAGCGAGACCGCGCCGTCCACGCTCGGCCTGCCAAGTGGCTGGCGCCTGCACCGGGAGCAGAAGTCCGGGCGGGTGTATTACGCGTTGTGGCATCGTTTGGTCGAAAACGCCGCCTGATCGTGTGGCTAGAGATTGCTCCCGCTGGGCTGCGAAGCGGCCCTGAAACCTGCCAAGGTGTTCCGACTGAATAAACGCAGTGTTCTTGATGGGGCCGCTACGCGGCCCAGCGCGAGCAAGCTCGCTCGCCACAGTGAGTTCACTTGCCACCGAGAGCGTCATGACCCCTTCTTGCGACCTGTTCAAACCCGCCTTCGGCCTCGGCAACCCTCACTTGCAGACACTGTGGGGACCGCTGTGGCGGCCGACCACCCACCTCGAGCGTCAGCGTGAGCGCCTGTGGCTGGAGGATGGCGACTTCCTCGATCTCGACTGGCACGGGCCTCATGACGTGCAAGCGCCTTTGGTGCTGGTGTTGCATGGGCTGACCGGTTCGTCCAATTCGCCCTATGTGGCCGGCCTGCAAAAAGTCCTCGCCACCCAAGGCTGGGCCAGTGCTGCGTTGAACTGGCGCGGCTGCTCGGGCGAGCCCAACCTGCTGGCTCGCAGCTATCACTCCGGCGCCAGCGAAGACTTGGCAGCCGCGATTGCTCATCTGCGCGCCAAGCGGCCTTTGGCGCCCTTGTACGCGGTGGGTTACTCCCTGGGCGGCAACGTGTTGCTCAAGCATTTGGGGGAAACCGGCGAGGCTTCAGGGCTGCAGGGCGCGGCGGCGGTGTCGGTGCCGTTTCGCCTGGATCAATGCGCGGATCGCATTGGGCTGGGGTTCTCGCGGGTGTATCAGAAGCACTTCATGCGCGAGATGCTGGCGTATATCCGCGTCAAGCAACGCCAATTCCTGCAGGACGGTCGTGAGGATGGGCTCAAAACCCTGGAGGCCCTTGGCTCTCTGGAAAAGATGCGCACGTTCTGGGACTTCGACGGGCGGGTAACCGCGCCGCTGCACGGTTTCTTGGGTGCCGAGGATTACTATCGCCGCGCCTCCAGTCGCTATTACCTGGGCGGTATCCGCACGCCGACGCTGATTATCCAGGCGGCTGATGATCCGTTTGTGTTTGCGCACAGCTTGCCTGACGCCAGTGAGCTGTCGGCCTGCACCGAGTTCGAGTTGCTGGCCAAGGGCGGGCATGTGGGGTTTGTGGAGGGTTCGCTGAAGCGTCCTGGTTACTATCTGGAGCGCCGGATCCCACAATGGCTCCAGACCCAATACGGTCAATAGTGTGGGAGCTGGCTTGCCTGCGATAGCGGTGGGCCAGCCAACGTTGAGGTGGCTGACACTCTGCTATCGCAGGCAAGCCAGCTCCCACATTTTAAGCAAGTGTTCACACCGATCGTTTAGTCGCCCTTCGCAATTTCCCGCGCCGGATTGGTAATCCACTCACTCCACGACCCCGCATACAACTTACCCAACGGGTACCCCGCCAGGCTCAACGCAAACAGGTTATGGCACGCCGTCACCCCAGACCCGCAATACGCCACCAACTCCTGCGGCGGGCGCCCTTGCAGCTGCGCGGCAAAGCGTTGCTTGAGCTGATCAGCCGGTAAGAAACGACCATCACTGCCCAGGTTTTCACTGAACGCCGCGCATTGCGCGCCAGGGATATGCCCGGCAATCGGGTCGATGGGTTCTACTTCGCCACGAAAGCGCGGCTGGGCGCGGGCGTCGATCAAGGTCAGGCCGGGTTGGCCCAGGCGTTTTTGCAGGTGTTCGGCATCCAGCAACAGACGATGATCCGGCGTACCGGCGAAGGTACCTGGCTCAACCACGGGCGCGTCCAGGCTCAGGGGGAAACCGGCGGCATGCCAGGCCTTGAGGCCACCATCGAGAATAAACACGCCATCACGCTTGCCCAGCCAGGCCAGCAGCCACCAGGCACGGGCGGCGTAGGCTCCGGGGCCGTCGTCATACAGCACCACAGCGGTGTCGGCACTGATACCCCAGGCCCGCAGTTGCCTGGCGAACGTGTCCGCCGCCGGCAAAGGATGACGACCGGTCACGCCCTTGGTCACCGGGCCGCTCAGGTGGCGCTCCAGGTCGGCGTATTGCGCGCCCTCGATATGCCCTTCGGCGTAACTGCACAAGCCGTAGTCCGGGTCTTCCAGGGCAAAGCGGCAATCCAGGATCACCCACCCGCTCGACTGTTGGCGCTCGGCCAATTGCTGGGGGCTGATCAGTTGGGCAAGCGGCATGACTGACTCCTGTGAATACAAAGGGGAAAGGTCTTACTTCACTTCTTCCAGTGCCTGATTCAACGGCACGTAAAACTCTTTGAACAAGGCGTCCACCGCCTCTTTGGCCTGTGGCGTGACAAACCCCGCCTCCAGCACCAGCACCTGATAAACCCCACGCTTGATCGCCTCGGCGCTCAGGTGGGTGGATTTTTCATTGGTGGTACACAAAAAGCGCACCCACGAGGTGAGGATGATCCACGCATTCAGGGTCAGGGCTTCTGTTTGCACCGGGTCCATATTGAGAATGCCGGCATCGACAAAGCCCTGGTAGATCGCGCCGCCCTGGATCAGGCAACGCTGGGAAAAACGCCGGTAGCCGGTCGCCAGTTCCGGGTCGCTCTCCAGCAGGTGTTCGAGGTCGCGATGCAGGAAGCGATAACGCCACATGCCGGCCAATACGGCTTGCAGGTAAAAGCGTTTATCCTCCACCACCATCGTGCGTCCCTGGGGCGGGCGCAGGAAACTGTCTACCAACGCTTCATATTCGCGGAACAGCACGGCGATGATCGCCTGCTTGTTAGGGAAGTGGTAGTACAGGTTGCCCGGGGAAATTTCCATGTGGGCGGCAATGTGGTTGGTACTGACACTGCGCTCGCCCTGCTGGTTAAAAAGCTCCAGGCTGGTTTGCACAATGCGCTCGCTGGTCTTTACTCGTGGTGCCATAGGGGATCAGCTTCTATACACGGGATGGGGCATCTTACGGCCTAACCCGGCCAGGATAAATCTGGATGTTACTGCAATGTTATTTGACAATTTAGAGCAATGACTCTAAAAATCCGGGCAGACCAATAACAATCGGTGCCGCGCCATGTCTGCCAACGTTGCCTACCTGCAAGATTCCCAGGCGCTGGATCAACTCCAGGACCTGTTCGACGCCCAACGCCGCGCCTATGCCGCCAACCCGATGCCGCCGGCCGGGCAGCGCCAGCAATGGCTCAAGGCTCTGCGGGATCTGCTGAGCGACGAACGCCAGGCGCTGATCAATGCGATCAGCCAGGATTTCAGCCATCGCAGCGCCGACGAAACCCTGTTTGCCGAATTGATGCCTAGCCTGCATGGCATTCACTACGCGAGCAAACACCTCAAGGGCTGGATGAAACCTTCCCGCCGCGCTGTAGGCATTGCCTTCCAGCCCGCCTCAGCCAAAGTCATTTACCAGCCACTGGGCGTCGTCGGCGTCATCGTGCCGTGGAACTACCCGCTGTACCTGGCCATCGGCCCGCTGGTTGGGGCATTGGCTGCCGGTAACCGGGTGATGCTCAAGCTCAGCGAGTCCACGCCGGCCACCGGCGAGCTGCTCAAGGCGTTGCTGGCCAGGATCTTCCCCGAGGACTTGGTGTGCGTCGTGCTGGGCGAGGCTGACGTGGGCATGGCGTTTTCCAAGTTGCGCTTCGATCACCTGCTGTTCACCGGCGCTACCAGCATAGGTAAGCACGTGATGCGTGCGGCGGCCGAAAACCTCACGCCGGTGACCCTGGAGCTGGGCGGCAAATCGCCAGCCATTGTCTCGGCCGACGTGCCGCTCAAGGATGCTGCCGAACGCATCGCTTTCGGCAAAGCCTTGAACGCCGGACAAACCTGCGTGGCGCCGGATTATGTGCTGGTACCGGAAGATCGCGTGGAGGGCTTTGTCGAGGCGTATTCCAAAGCGGTGCGCGGGTTTTATCCGACGCTGGCCGACAACCCGGACTACACCGCCATCATCAACGAGCGCCAACTGGCCCGGCTCAATGCCTACGCCAAGGACGCCACCGACAAAGGCGCCACCTTGATCCCGCTGTACGAGCAAGGCCAGGCGCGGCGAATGGCCCACAGCCTGCTGTTGAATGTCAGCGACGACATGACCGTGATGCAGGACGAAATCTTCGGCCCGCTCCTGCCCATCGTGCCGTATCGCGGCCTTGACCAAGCCTTTGCCTACATCAACCAGCGCCCTCGCCCACTGGCCTTGTATTACTTCGGCTACAACAAAGGCGAACAAGCGCGGGTGCTCCACGAAACCCATTCCGGCGGTGTGTGCCTGAACGACACCTTGCTGCACGTCGCCCAGGACGATATGCCGTTCGGTGGCATCGGCCCGTCAGGCATGGGCCATTACCACGGTCACGAAGGTTTCCTGACGTTCAGCAAGGCCAAGGGTGTGCTGGTCAAACAGCGCCTGAACGCGGCGAAGTTGATCTACCCGCCCTATGGCAAGTCGATCCAGAAGCTGATCCAGAAGCTGTTTATACGCTGATAACCGCCACCTTCGGGACTATAAAAACAATGAACCCCAGCCTGACTGATTCACCCGCGCTGTCACGGCGCGGCGTCTTGAAAATCGGCCTGTGTGCCAGCGCCTTCCTCGCCACCGCCGGGTTGGGCGCCAGCCTCAGTGGTTGCTCCAGCAGTACGCCGGCCAGCGGCTTTGCGATGTTGCGCACCAGCGACTTGCCGTTCTTGCGGGCGGTAATCCCGGTGCTGCTAGAAGGCGCGGCCAGTGCCGAACAAGTGCTTGCAGGTATTGAGGGCACCCTGAAAAAGCTCGATTACAGCCTGCAGCACTTGTCGCCCGAGATGTTCAAGCTCACCCAGCAATTATTCGACGTACTGGGCATGGGCATTACCCGCGGCCCGCTGACCGGTATCTGGGGCAGTTGGGAAAACGCCAGCAGCGAACAGATCCGCAATTTCCTGCACCGCTGGGAAAACAGTTACCTGAACCTTTTGCGCATGGGCCAGGGCTCGCTGCTCAAACTGGTGATCATGGCCTGGTACTTCCGGCCCGAGTCCTGGGCCCATTGCGGCTACCCCGGCCCGCCCAAGATCTAGCCTGGGCAATCCCCCAAGATTGCATCTTCCGACAAGAATAAGAGAGCACACCTATGCCCGTACCCGATCTGTTCCGCGACGGCCTGGCCCGTGGCTGGAAAACCCACAATGGCGCCGCCCTGGATCACGACCTGACCCTGGAAGCGGATGTCGCCATCATCGGCAGCGGCGCCGGGGGCGGTACCACCGCCGAAATCCTCAGCGCCGCCGGCTACAAAGTGTTGCTGATCGAAGAAGGCCCGCTCAAGACCAGTAGTGATTTCAAGCTGCTGGAAGACGAAGCCTACGCCAGCCTTTACCAGGAAGGCATCGGCCGCATGAGCAAGGACGGCGCTATCACCATCCTGCAGGGCCGGGCGGTGGGCGGTACCACCTTGATCAACTGGACCTCCAGCTTTCGCACCCCTGACGCTACCCTCGCGCATTGGGCCAGCGAATATGCGGTCAAAGGCCACAGCAGCGCCGAAATGGCGCCCTGGTTCGAAAAAATGGAACAGCGCCTGGGCATCGCGCCCTGGGCGCTGCCGCCGAATGCCAACAACGATGTGATCCGCAAAGGCTGTGAAAAGCTCGGCTACAGCTGGCATGTGATCCCGCGCAATGTGCGCGGCTGCTTCAACCTGGGGTATTGCGGCATGGGCTGCCCGGTCAACGCCAAGCAGTCAATGCTGGTGACGACCATCCCGTCCACCCTGGAAAAGGGCGGCGAACTGCTTTACCTGGCCCGCGCCGAACGGCTCACATACAGCGGCGACACCATCAGCAGCCTCGAATGCGTGGCCATGGACGAACGCTGCGTAGCGCCCACAGGGCGCAAGATCAGGGTGAAAGCCAAGCACTATGTGCTGGCGGGCGGCGGCATCAACAGCCCTGCTTTGCTGATGCGCTCCGACGCGCCCGACCCACACTCGCGGCTGGGCAAGCGCACCTTCCTGCACCTGGTCAATTTCTCCGCTGGGCTGTTCGACGAGGTGATCAACCCCTTCTACGGTGCGCCGCAATCCATCTACTCCGACCATTTCCAATGGCAGGACGGCACTACCGGCAAAATGTCCTACAAACTGGAAGCACCGCCCCTGCATCCAGGCCTGGCGAGCACCCTGTTTGGTGGCTACGGCAACCAGAACGCCCTGGACATGAACCAATTACCCCACACCCACGCCATGCTCGCCCTGCTGCGCGACGGCTTTCACCCCGACAGCCCGGGCGGTACGGTGGAGTTACGCGGTGACGGCACCCCAGTGCTCGACTATCAGGTCTCGCCCTACGCCTGGGACGGCCTGCGCCGGGCCTTCCACAGCATGGCCGAGATTCAGTTCGCGGCGGGGGCCAAATCGGTCAAGCCCCTGCATCACGACGCGCGCTTTGTGAAAAACTTGGCCGAAGCGCGCAGCGTAATCGACGGTCTGGGCCTGGAACTGCATCGCACCACCCTGGGCAGCGCCCACGTGATGGGTGGTTGTGCCATGGGTGAAGATCCGAAAGATGCCGTCGCCGACAGCCTGGGTCGCCATCATCAGTTGCGTAACCTGTCGATCCACGATGGCTCGCTGTTCCCCACCAGCATTGGCGCCAACCCGCAATTGTCGGTGTACGGATTGACCGCGCAACTGGCGAGCGCATTGGCCGAACGTCTGAAAACGGCATGAAAAGACAGGGTATTCACGGTATCTATCTACATAAGTCGACTTGGCCCACCGGTAATGCTGCGATACCATCCGGTTCCCCAACGGACTCCGCCAGGACGACGCGATGAACCGAGTGTTGTACCCAGGTACCTTCGACCCGATTACCAAAGGCCATGGCGATCTGGTCGAACGCGCCTCTCGCCTGTTCGACCATGTGATCATCGCGGTCGCGGCCAGCCCCAAGAAAAACCCGCTGTTTCCCCTGGAACAACGTGTGGAGTTGGCGCAAGAGGTCACCAAGCACCTGCCGAATGTGGAAGTAGTGGGCTTTTCGACACTGCTGGCGCATTTCGCCAAGGAGCAGAACGCCAATGTGTTCCTGCGTGGCCTGCGTGCGGTGTCGGACTTCGAATACGAATTCCAGCTGGCCAACATGAACCGCCAATTGGCGCCGGACGTGGAAAGCCTGTTCCTCACGCCGTCGGAGCGTTATTCGTTCATTTCCTCGACGTTGGTTCGTGAAATCGCTGCTTTGGGCGGAGATATCACCAAGTTCGTGCATCCAGCTGTAGCAGACGCACTGACATTGCGCTTCAAGAAGTAAGGCTCATTGTGGCGAGGGAGCTTGCTCCCGCTGGACTGCGCAGCAGTCCCAATCCTTTCATCCCTCACCACAGAGACAGGCTCGCACTGCGGGCGTCAATGCGGCACAATTGCGCGCATTAGTTTTCAGATGCCTTGGCAGAGTGCCCTGGCAGGAGTTTCCATGTCCCTGATCATCACCGACGATTGCATCAATTGCGACGTCTGCGAACCCGAGTGCCCGAACGCCGCCATTTCCCAAGGCGAAGAGATCTACGTGATCGACCCCAACCTGTGCACCCAGTGCGTCGGCCACTACGACGAACCGCAGTGCCAGCAGGTATGCCCGGTCGATTGCATTCCTCTGGACGAGGCACACCCTGAGACTGAAGAGCAGTTGATGGAGAAGTACCGCAAGATTACCGGTAAGGCCTAAGCCTCTTCGTTGCCCGTAAAGGCCTCATCGCAGGCAAGTCAGCTCCCACACTTGGATATGTGAATACATTCAAATGTGGGAGCTGGCTTGCCTGCGATAGCAATCTCAGCCCTCACCCAACCATCAGCTCTGACACCTAGGGCAAAACACACTCGCCCGCTGCCCCAGCACCACATTGCGCAGCTCAGTGCCGCAGACCTTGCACGCCTCGCCGCCCCGGCCATACACGAACAGTTCCTGCTGGAAATACCCCGGCTGCCCATCGCCGCCGATAAAGTCCCGCAACGTGGTACCGCCCCGCTCGATGGCAGCGGCCAGCACCCGCTTGATCTCAATCGCCAGCTTCAAATAACGCCCGCGTGAAATTCCCCCGGCGGCGCGGCGCGGGTCAATCCCAGCTGCAAACAGCGCTTCTGTCGCATAGATATTGCCCACGCCTACCACCACCGCGTTGTCCATGATGAACGGCTTCACCGCCATCGACTTGCCGCGAGACAGCTGGAACAAACGCTCGCCATCAAACAGGTCGGTCAACGGCTCCGGCCCCAGCCGCATCAGCAACTCATGGTTGTGCGGGTCGAGGCTCCAGAGCATCGCACCGAAGCGCCGCGGGTCGGTGTAGCGCAGGGCCATACCCGATTCCAGCTCGATATCCACATGTTCATGCTTGGCCGCCGGCATACCTACCTCAACCAGGCGCAAGTTGCCCGACATGCCCAAGTGGCTGATCAAGGTGCCCACTTCGGCATTGATCAACAGGTATTTGGCCCGGCGCTCCACCAGCACGATGCGCTGCCCTGACAGGCGCACATCCAGGTCTTCCGGAATTGGCCAGCGCAGGCGCCGCTCACGCACTACCACGCGGCTGACGCGCTGGCCTTCCAGGTGCGGGGCAATGCCGCGTCGGGTGGTTTCGACTTCTGGTAACTCGGGCATGTGTACCTCTTGAATGACGGGTCAGTGCGCGCCCAGTTCGCGGATCGACAACTTCAGGCTCTCGAAGTCGTAGTCCGACAGGCCCACGTAATCCAGCACCAGGTGGCCGATGGCATTCCACTCATGGTCCACCGCCTGGTTACCCAGTACGCGGTAAGACGAACAGATATGCTCGGCCATCTTCAAAATGGCCAGCAGGTTCTTGAGCTGCGGGTTGCGCGTCGTCTCATCGCTGAAAATCACCAGGGCGTTATGGTGATTGGCGATGGCGTCGGTGACATGCTCCGGCAGGCGCCAGGACTTGGCGGTGTAGTAGCCGACTACCGCATGGTTGGTGTGGAACGCATTGTTCTCGGTATCGACCACGCGGCAATCCGGGCCGGCGTGGGCGTAAGCCTGTTCCAGCACGGACATGTAGTTGGGGAAGCGCTTGAGCATCAACGGCACGCCGCAATCGTGGAACAGGCCCAGGGCATAGGCTTCGTCGACGGTTTGCGAGCCGGTGCGCTTGGCCAGTGTGAGGCAGGTCATGGCCACATCCTGGGCAGTGTCCCAGAAGCGGTTGAGGGTGACGATGGTGTCGTCGCACATCTCGCCCTTGATTGACTGCGCGTTGATCAAATTGATGATCGAACGGCTGCCCAGCAGGTTCACCGCACGCTGGATCGAAGCGATCTTATTGCTCAGGCCGTAATACGGCGAATTGACGATCTTCAGCAGTGCACCGGACAAGCCCGGGTCTTGGGAGATCAACCTTGCAATCACTTCCAGGTCCGGGTCGGGCATGTACTGCTCCATCTGCAAATCCACCATGATTTGCGGTTGGGGCGGCACGCTGATGCCTTGCAGGGCCTGTTGGATCTGCTCGGGGGAAAGCTCTTGGGACATAAGTACACACTCTGGGCTAGGCGCGAATTCTACCCCTTATGCAGACGTGGCCGACACCCAAAAACCCAACTGAAACCCGATCGAATGTGGGAGCTGGCTTGCCTGCGATAGCCTCACCACCGTACGTCTGATACACCGCGCCGCCCATATCGCAGGCAAGCCAGCTCCCACATGAAAGAGTGCGCAAAGGGTATACTCCCGCTCTTTTTTCCGGAGCGACGTCATGTCCCTGCCAAGCCTGCGTCTCAAAGCCAACGCCGATCGTCGTTTGCGCAACGGCCACCTGTGGGTCTACAGCAACGAAATCGACGTGGCCGCCACCCCACTCCACGGCTTCCAGGCAGGCGACCAGGCTATCCTGGAAGCGGCCGGCGGCAAGACCCTGGGCATCGTGGCCATGAGCCCGAACAACCTGATCTGTGCCCGCCTGCTGTCGCGCGACATCAAGTTGCCGCTGGACAAGTCGCTGCTGGTACACCGCCTCAACGTCGCGCTGTCCCTGCGTGACCGCCTGTTCGACAAGCCGTTCTACCGCCTGGTCTACGGTGATTCCGACCTGCTGCCGGGCCTGGTGGTCGACCGTTTCGGCGACATCCTGGTAGTGCAGATCGCCTCGGCGACCATGGAAGCGCATAAAGAAGACGTGATCGCCGCGCTGACCCAAGTGCTCAAGCCCAGCGGCATCCTGTTCAAGAACGACTCCGCCGCACGCGACGCCGAAGGCCTCAACCGCTACGTCGAAACCGTGTTCGGCCTGGTGCCGGAGTGGGTGGCGCTGGAAGAAAACGGCGTCAAGTTCGAAGCCCCGGTGATTCAGGGCCAAAAGACCGGCTGGTTCTACGACCACCGCATGAACCGCGCCCGCCTGGCCCCGTATGCCAAGGGCAAGCGTGTACTGGACCTGTACAGCTACATCGGCGGCTGGGGCGTGCAAGCTGCAGCCTTCGGCGCCAGTGAAGTGTTCTGCGTCGACGCTTCGGCCTTCGCCCTCGACGGCGTTGAGCGCAACGCCGCGCTGAACGGCTTTGCCGAGAAGATGACCTGCATCGAAGGCGACGTCTTTGAAGCGCTTAAAGAACTGAAAGCCAGCGAAGAACGCTTCGACGTGATCGTCGCCGACCCACCGGCCTTCATCAAACGCAAAAAAGACATGAAAAACGGCGAAGGCGCCTACCGCCGCCTCAACGAGCAAGCCATGCGCCTGCTCAGCAAAGACGGCATCCTCGTCAGCGCCTCGTGCTCCATGCACCTGCCGGAAGACGACCTGCAAAACATCCTGCTCACCAGCGCCCGCCATCTGGACCGCAACATCCAGATGCTCGAACGTGGCGGCCAAGGCCCGGACCACCCGGTGCACCCGGCGATTGTCGAGACGCGCTACATCAAGAGCATTACCTGCCGGTTGCTACCCAATAGCTGATGCTGTTCCCCTGTAGGGACTTGCGGGTTCCTACAGGTTTTCAGGAAATGTCGTACTGCCCCAGGCTTTGACTTTCCGTAGCGCAGACTCGATCCTCGCCCCTCTCATGGAACCGAGGCTCGCGCATGTCGAAGGCAATTACACAGGCTGAAAAACCGCTCTTGGTTTTCTGGCTGATGACCATGACTTTGCTGGGCGTCTTCCCCCTTGACGTCGTACTGCCCTCCTTTCCCGCCCTGGCTGAACACTTCCATACCTCGACCACCCATATCGCTCGATCCGTCAGCCTGTTCGCCATTGGATTTTCCTGCTCAATGCTGCTGATCGGCCCGCTGTCCGACAGAATCGGTCGCAAGAAGCTACTCCTGGCCAGTATGGTAGTAGCCATCCTGGGTGCAGTCGGGTGTCTGGCCGCCAGAAACACGCCCCAATTCCTGTTCTTCCGAGTCATTCAGGCCATAGGCTGCGGTGGTTTCATACTGTCCCAAGCGCTGGTGCAGGACCTTTTTTTCGGCAGGGAACAGGAGCGGTTGCGCATAGCAATGGCCACGGCCGGAGGCATTTTCATGTCGATTTCCCCAGTGCTGGGCGCATGGCTGCAATTGCACTGGGGATGGAAAGCCAGCTTCTACGCGTTTATCGCCCTCTGTGCCGCAACGTGGATTATGGCTCACCGATTACTGCATGGCGGCTTCCCTCCAACCGCGCCAGGCGAGCGGGGTATTTTCAGGGCCTACGCCAAGGTTTTCGCCAACAGACATTTCGCCAGCTACGCCACGATCTCCGCGATCACCTTCGCCTGTCATTTCTCATTCATCGTTGTGTCACCGCTCATTTTCATGGACCAGTTAAAGCTGTCACCCCATGAGTACTCATTGACCTTGCTTCTCTACGGCGCCGCCTACGTAGTGGGTGGCCTCTGTGCAGGCGTCCTGCACAAACGGCTGGCGGCGGCTACCCAGATGGCAGTCGGGCTGGTTCTGATCGCTATCTCTGGCGTGGTCATGCTGCTGTTGGCCTACCTGTTCGGCTTATCAACCCCGACAGTGTTGGTGCCCATGCTGCTCTGCACGGCGGGCACCACCATCACCCGGCCCATTTCCAACTCCAAGGCCATGAGCCTGTTTCCAGACAATGCGGGAGCCGCGGCTTCCGCCGTTGCGGCAGTGCTGTTCATTGCTGGCGGCTGTATCAGTGCGTTTATCAGCACCTTTACCCACCAGTTGAGTACTGCGCTTGGCTTGTGTTTTCTGATCCTGAGCCTCGCCGCCCTTGCGTTGAACTCATGGGCAAGGCGCCACCCGCACGTCCTGTAGCGGCTAACTTCAAGGTTGCGCCCATTCCCTCCAGCCGCCAGCGGTGTAGAATCGGCCCTATTCATCGCCAGTCATCCCCCGGCGGGTTTATGAGCTCGAGGCCCAAGCACGCGGCGATCCCGCGACGCGAGTGGCAACTTCCGGACACACGGCCATTTTCTGAGTGTTCCAGTCGTCAATTAGAAGCTCACTCCCCTTTAGTACTTGATTAGCCGCCCGGAGTGCTCCAATGCCTGATTACCGCTCGAAAACATCCACCCACGGCCGCAACATGGCCGGTGCGCGCGCGCTGTGGCGTGCCACGGGGATGAAAGATGACGACTTCAAAAAGCCGATCATCGCGATTGCCAACTCGTTCACCCAGTTCGTGCCTGGCCATGTCCACCTCAAGGACCTGGGCCAACTGGTCGCCCGCGAGATCGAACGCGCCGGTGGCGTGGCAAAAGAATTCAACACCATTGCCGTGGATGACGGCATCGCCATGGGTCATGACGGCATGCTGTATTCCCTGCCGAGCCGCGAGATCATCGCCGACTCCGTGGAGTACATGGTCAACGCCCACTGCGCCGACGCCATCGTGTGCATTTCCAACTGCGACAAGATCACCCCCGGCATGTTGATGGCTGCATTGCGCCTGAACATCCCGGTGATCTTCGTCTCCGGCGGCCCGATGGAAGCCGGCAAGACCAAGCTCGCCTCCCACGGCCTCGACCTCGTCGACGCCATGGTGATCGCCGCCGATTCCAGCGCTTCTGACGAGAAGGTCGCGGAATACGAGCGCAGCGCCTGCCCGACCTGCGGTTCGTGCTCCGGCATGTTCACCGCCAACTCGATGAACTGCCTGGTGGAAGCCCTGGGTCTCGCCTTGCCGGGCAACGGTTCCACACTGGCCACTCACAGCGACCGCGAGCAGTTGTTCCTGCAGGCCGGCCGCACCATCGTCGAGCTGTGCAAGCGTTACTACGGCGAGAACGATGAGTCGGTGTTGCCGCGCAATATCGCCAACTTCAAGGCGTTCGAAAACTCCATGACCCTGGACATCGCCATGGGCGGTTCCACCAACACCATCCTGCACCTGCTGGCCGCGGCCCAGGAAGCCGAGATCGACTTCGACCTGCGCGACATCGACCGCCTGTCCCGTCACGTGCCGCAACTGTGCAAAGTCGCGCCGAACATCCAGAAGTACCACATGGAAGACGTGCACCGCGCCGGCGGGATCTTCTCGATCCTCGGCTCCCTGGCCCGTGGCGGCCTGCTGCACACCGACCTGCCAACCGTGCACAGCAAGTCCATCGCCGAAGGCATCGCCAAGTGGGACATCACCCAGACCGACGACGAAGCCGTGCACACCTTCTTCAAGGCCGGCCCTGCCGGTATCCCCACCCAGACCGCGTTCAGCCAGTCGACCCGCTGGGACACCCTGGACGACGACCGTGAAAACGGCTGCATCCGCAGTGTCGAGCACGCCTACTCGCAAGAAGGCGGCCTGGCCGTGCTGTACGGCAACATCGCCCTCGACGGCTGTGTGGTCAAAACGGCAGGCGTGGATGAGTCCATCCACGTCTTCGAAGGCCGCGCCAAGATCTACGAAAGCCAGGACAGCTCGGTACGCGGCATCCTTGCGGACGAAGTCAAGGAAGGCGATATCGTGATCATCCGCTACGAAGGTCCTAAAGGCGGCCCGGGTATGCAGGAGATGCTTTACCCCACGTCCTACCTGAAATCCAAAGGCCTGGGCAAAGCCTGCGCCCTGCTGACCGACGGCCGTTTCTCCGGCGGCACGTCGGGCCTGTCCATCGGCCACGCTTCGCCGGAAGCCGCTGCCGGTGGCGCGATTGGCCTGGTGCAGGATGGCGACAAGGTGCTGATCGACATCCCGAACCGCTCGATCAACCTGTTGATCAGCGATGAAGAACTGGCAGCACGCCGCGTTGAGCAGGACAAGAAAGGCTGGAAGCCAGTGGAGAAGCGCCCGCGTAAAGTCACCACCGCATTGAAGGCCTACGCGTTGTTGGCCACCAGTGCCGACAAGGGTGCCGTACGCAACAAAGCCATGCTCGACGGCCTGTAAGCCCCGCGCATAAAAAAGCCCCGCCAGGTGCGGGGCATTTTTATGCCTGGCCAAAACCTCCACAACACCGAGGATCAACTGTGGGAGCTGGCTTGCCTGCGATAGCTATAGGCCTGCCGGTGAGTTCTTGTTTGGCACACCGCCATTGCGGGCGAGCCAGCCCCCGCATTGGATATAGGTAATCTCTTAGAACTGTGGGGTATAGGTCATGGTGAACATCACATTGCGTGGGTCCCCGTAGTAGTTGCTGCCCCAGTTCGCGTTGTAGGCCGGGATGTAATACTTCTTGTCGAACATGTTGTTCAGGTTTGCCGCCACGGTGAATTCCTGGTTGATCTTGTAGGCCACCCGCGAATCCCACAATGCATTGCCCGGCACGCTGAACGTACGGTCATAGGCTTCGGTGCTGCTTTGCGCGGTCACACCGGCACCCACGCTCCAATGTTGCCAATCGCCCGGCAACTGGTAATCACCCCAGACCTTGAGCAAGTGCTTGGGGGTCCAAGTGCTGAAAATCTTGCCTTCGTAGGTGTCGTCCTTGAGGAATTCAGTGGTGTTGTAGGTGTAGCTGGAGGCGAGCTGCAGGCCTGGCAGCACCTCACCACTGAGTGTGGCTTCAAAGCCTTGGCTGCGGACCTTGCCAGAGGCGACCGAGCAGTACCAACCATTGCAGTTCATTGGCCCTTGCAGGTCCTGCACGCTACGGTTTTCCTGATCGTAACGGAAGATCGCAAACGAGGTATTGAGGCGCCCGTCAGCCAGCTCTCCCTTGATGCCCAACTCGTAGTTTTTGCCCTCGATAGGCTTGAGCAGGGAGCCGGAGGTGGTCAGGTTGGTTTGCGGCTCAAAGGCATCGGCATAGCTGGCGTAGGCCGACCACTGCTCGTTGAGCGCATAGACCAGGCCGGCGTAGGGCGTAACCTTGCCATTGGACTGGGTGGTATTGTCTTGCGGGGCACCATATGTGCCTTTGAAACCACTCTGGCCAATGTAGGAATAGTCATACCAACTGGTACGCGCACCGACGATCAACGTCAGCGGGTCCAGGACTTTCACACGCCAGGTGCCATAGATGCCTTTCTGGCGAATGTCATACCAGCTCTTCGAGGCGGCACCCTCCTGGAACAATTGGTATTTGTCGCGCTGTGGGCGGTTGTGGTCGATGTTGAAGATATCCGCGCCGGGGTTTGAAGCCCGTGCCCACTGGTCGTCGGTGGTGAGCTTGGAATAGTTGGCGCCCAGCACCACTTCCTGCTGGAAGCCCAGCCCCTCAAACTTGCCGTTTACATACACATCCGCGCCGCGGCTCTTGGTATTGAAGTCGGTGATCCAATCTACATAGGGCACAGCGCCACCGCCGACGGGTACCGTGTCCCACGTCGCCTGGTAGGTTGCGTCGTTGTGCTCATCCATGGCTACCAGTGCGGCTTTCACTTTCCAGTTATCGTTGAAGCGGTGCTCGATGTCGGCAAACACCTGAGTCTGATTGTTGACGCTGCGGTTCCAACTGGCGCCGACAAATGTCGAACGCGGCAGACCGATATCACTGCCGTCGGCATAACGGGGCAACGACATGAAGTTGGGGCGCGAATGGCCCTTCTGGTTACTGATGCCCAGGCCGACGGTGGTGTCGGGAGTGAAATCGTAGTCGACGGCGCCATAAACCGTCTGGTTCCAGCCGCCCGCATAGTCGACGAAGGAGTCGGTGGTGTCGTAATCCGCCACGAAGCGTCCGCGCAAGGTGCCTTCGGCGTTCAGCGGGCCACCGACATCGACCTGAGTGCCGTAGTGGTCCCATGAGCCAGCCTTGGCGGTAATGGTCGCCGTCGGCGCTTGCTGCCCGCGCTTGCGCACCAGGTTCATGGTGCCGCCGGGGCTGTTGGCACCTTGCAGCAAGGCGGCCGGGCCGCGCAGCGTCTCGACGCGGTCGTAAATGGCCATGTTTTCGGTGAGATAGCTGCCCAAGGTGTAAGTGTTACGTGGAATCCCCACACCGTCGTATTGCAGGGTGCCAACCTCGAAGCCACGGGAGAAGATGAACATACCGGAGCCGGGAGACTTGGTCGCTGTCAGGCCGGGCGTGCGCTTGACCACTTCAGAGAGCTTGGTGGTGTTCTGATCATCCATCTGCTTGCGGGTCATGACGCTGACCGACTGCGGGATGTCCTTGAGTTTTTGCTCGCCCTTGCCCAGGGTCACAGCCCCCGTGGTGTACGAGCCCGTGCCTTCGGTGGTGATGCCCAGGCGTTCGGCCGTGATGGTGGTGGCGCCCACTTCCAGGGCAGAACCTGGCACCACACGTTTTTCCAGGGTGACGGTATCGGCATTGATAAACGCCGCGCTCAGTCCCGTGCCGCCGAGCAACTGCCCCAAGGCTTCACGCTGCCCCAGGTTGCCCTTCACACCCGGCGATATCACCCCCTGGGTCAACTCCCCATTCACTAGCACCTGAACCCGCGTCACCGCCGAGAACGCCGCCAGCGCAGCGTCCAGGCCCTGCCCGGGAATATCGAAGCGGTAGGTCTGGGCCTGGTTGGCCTCAGCGGCCTGCAGGTACGACGGCGCGATACAGCTGGCCAAGGAAATGGCCAAGGCCAGCAAGGGCCGTGTGGCGAATCGGTGTGCCATGAATGGTGCTCCCCGGTACAAAAGTCTGTGATCGGCGCCGCACTACTTGAGAGTGCTTACTATTTACGCCTCAGTGATCAAGGACGATGGCTTGCGGGGAAACCCTGAAAATATTTTGAGAAATTGCCGTCAGGACGCATTGCCTTCACGCAACACCAGCAAATACGGGGTGTAGTGCTCGGCACGCAGGTTGAGGGTGTATTCCAACGCCTTGAGCACGGCATCGGGTTTGTCGATTTCGAACACGCCGGACACTACCCGACTGCGCAACGCATCACCGAGCACCAGCGTCTTGCCGGGCCAGTAACGATTCAGTTCAGAGACCACCACCGACAAAGGTTGCTGACGGAACACCAGTTGCCGCTGACGCCAGGCAAAGCCGCTGGCCGGGTCGAAACCGTGGACGTGTGCAAGGTGCCGGCTCTGATACTCCACGGCCCGCCCCGGTTCCAGATAGACCGGCGTGCCGCTCCCTGCACTGACTTCAACCTTGCCCTGCGCCACCTGCACACGCGTCTGGTCATCACGCCGCGCCACACTGAACTGGGTGCCGACCACTCGCACCCAGCCGTCGCCCGACTGCACCACGAAGGGCCGTGCGGGGTCCTTGGTCACATCGAAGAAACCTTCGCCACGCAGCAAACGAATCTGCCGCTCACCCGCACTCATGCGGATTTGCACCGCACTGTCGGTGTTGAGTTGAAGGTGGGAACCATCGGCCAGTTCGATGGTGCGCGACTCGCCAGTGCCGGTGGCGTAGTCGGCGCGCAAGCGGTCAAGCCAGGGAGTGTTCTGCACGGTCAGGCCCACGGCCAGCAACACGGCAGCCGCATACGCCCAGCGCCGCAGCGGTGTACGCCAGGTGGCCTGCTCGGCACGGCGAATGACGCGCGCCGGCTCACGCAGGCCACCGAGCATCGCCTGCACTTCCTGCCAGGCATCATCCTGCGCCTGGCCCTGACCGAGCCACGCAGCAAAGGCGTCCATTTCAGCCGGGGTCAAGTCCTCGGCGTGCAGGCGGAAATACCAGCCGGACGCCTCTTCGAACAACACATCAGCAGTAGGCAGGGCAGTCATGACCGACGTCCTTGTGCATCGCAGGCTAGGCGCGTCTTGATGTACCCACGGCATTCAATCAAGGCGCGACGCAATTGGTATTCCACACTGCGCGGGCTGATCGACAGGCGTTCGCCAATCTCGCGGTAGGAAAGCTCGTCGACATGATAGAGCAGGAAGATCTGCCGAGTCGCCTCGGGCAGGCCCAGGATCGCATCCTGCATCAGTTGCTCCTGCTGATAGGCGGCTAGCTGTTCGTCGGCACCGGGGTTGCTGCAGGGCAGTTCTTCGCTCGGTGCGCCGGCATCCAGACGCTCGCGGCGGATAGCCTGGCGCTGGTGGTCGCGCACCAGGTTGCTGGCAATGGTGAAGAGGAACGCGGGTAGGTTATCGATCTTCTCGCCGGACTCCAGGCGCGCCAGGCGCAGGAAGGATTCCTGGGTCAGGTCGGCAGCCACCTGGGCGCTGCCGGTGCGGCGCGTGACGAAGGCTTCGAGGGCTTTCTTCTGCTCCGCGAACAGGCGCGCGATCTGCGTATTCCAGGAGGACACAGCACTACCTTGAGAAGAACGGACGGTTCAGGGAGTGCGCACGCTAGCAAAGAATGAGATTAGTTCGCAATTGATATCTATTTTGCCTTTGAGTCTGCGGTGTTCTTAAGCCCGCTCCCACAGTTGACCGCGCCCCAACATGAGAATGCGGTCGACGGTGGAAGCTGGCTTGTCTGCGATGCAGGTGACTCGGTCTTACTGGATCTCTTCCGGCTTGACGATCACCCAGTTCTTGTCCGCCGTCACCGGCAGCCCTTCCTTGGCTTGCGCCGCCGCGTGCTTGGCGATCATGCCGTTGAGCTGGGTCATGTACTTGTCTTTGCGGTTGATCCACAGGTGGACGCCGCCCTTGGCCACGTCCACATCGTGGAACAGCATGTAGCCGTCGCTGGTCGGTGTGTCACCGCCGACAATCACTGGTTTTTTCCATTCGTCGATGTAGGTGAGGATCGCCGCGTGCTTGCCGGCCATCCAGGTCGCCGGGGTCCACAGGTAGGGGGTCAGTTCCAGGCCGAGGTTGCTATTCTCGTCATACTTGCCGGCAGTGATCTGTTTGCGTGCGGTGGTCAGCTCGCCGGTCTTGCGGTCCTTAAGCATCGTGGTCACGCCGATAACGTTCTCGGGTTTGACGTTGTAGCCGTACTTCGGATCAGCCGCGACCATGCGCACCAGCTCCTCGGACGCGGCGGTCATCACATAGACCTCGATGCCGTTTTCCATCAGTTTGTTGTACAGCTCGGCCTGGCCGGTGAAGACTTTTGGCGGCTGTACCTCGGATTTTTTCACCACGTCGCCTTCGAAATAGCTGACCGGCACGGGCTTGCCGGAGGCCATAAGCTCGTCGACCTGCACTTTGAGTTCCTTGAGGGTGAAGCCGGAAAAAATCTGCGCAACCCAGGGGTAGCAGACCATGTCGTCGACTTCGCACAGGCGATAGTAGTAGCTGAACAGACTTTCCTTATGGTCGGCGGTGTCTTTGAAGGGGATAAGCTTGAGCGAAGGGTCCATGGTTTCGCGGGTGATCAGGCCCTTGTTTTCCATGAACGGCAGCAAGGACTCTTCAAGGTCGTAGCGGTAACTGGTGTTGTCCATATCGAACACCGCGTAGTTACCCTTGTTGGCGTTGGCGGCGATCATTTCGTTGAGTTGTTTGGCGGCAGGTGCCGGCCAGTGCTTCAACTCGGTGGAGGCAAACGCCTGGCTGGCGAGCCCGAGGCAAAAGGCGGCGGATAACAGTAGTTTCGGCGCGAGCTTCATAGGCGTTGTCTCCCTCAAGTGAAAGACATCGACGCTAACAAATCCGTATGACAGTTATCGCCCGAGCGCGACCGCTGACGTCGCGATTGCGCCAAGGCCATACGCCTGAGCGTCAAACGCTTATTCCAAAAACGACAGTCGCCATTCCATATTGGTATTAAATCAATATATTTCAAGCTGTTAGGCTTCCCGGTTCGCAATCGCAGGCTCACGCGATTGGCTGCCTTCTCAACGGAGCTTCAATGAATCTGCCCCTGATTCTCAATTTATTGGTGTTCGTGGCCCTGTTGCTGGGCCTGGCACAAACCCGCCGTACAAACTGGAGCCTCGCCAAGAAGGTGCTGTTCGCCCTGGTGCTTGGCGTGCTGTTCGGTGCGGCGTTGCATACGATCTACGGCGACGGCAACCCGGTGCTCAAAGCTTCGATCGGCTGGTTTGACCTGGTCGGCAACGGCTATGTGCAGCTGCTGCAAATGATCGTGATCCCGCTGGTATTCGCCTCGATCCTCAGTGCCGTGGCACGCCTGCACAACGCCTCGTCCCTGGGCAAGATCAGCTTCCTGACCATCGGCACGCTGCTGTTCACCACGGCCATCGCGGCCCTGATCGGCATCGGCCTGACCAACCTGTTCGGCCTCACTGCCGAAGGCCTGGTGGCCGGCACCCAGGAAATGGCGCGCCTGCAAGTGATCCAGAGTGATTACGCGGGCAAGGTTGCCGACCTGAATATCCCGCAGTTGCTGCTGTCGTTCGTACCGGCCAACCCGTTCGCCGACCTGGCCCGGGCCAAGCCGACGTCGATCATCAGCGTGGTGATTTTCGCCGCGTTCCTTGGGGTTGCCGCGCTGCAACTGCTCAAGGACGACGTGGAAAAAGGCCAGAAAGTCCTTAACGCCATCGACACCCTGCAAGCCTGGGTGATGCGCCTGGTGCGCCTGGTGATGAAGCTGACCCCCTACGGTGTGCTGGCGCTGATGACCAAAGTGGTCGCCGGTTCCAACCTGCAAGACATCATCAAGCTGGGCAGTTTCGTGGTGGTGTCGTACCTGGCCCTGGGCCTGATGTTCGTGGTGCACGGCCTGCTGCTGTCCTTGGCCGGGATCAACCCGCTGCGCTTCTTCCGCAAGGTGTGGCCGGTGCTGACTTTCGCCTTCACCAGCCGCTCCAGCGCTGCAAGCATCCCGCTGAGCATTGAAGCGCAGACCCGTCGCCTGGGCATCCCGCAATCCATCGCCGGCTTCGCCGCCTCGTTTGGCGCGACCATCGGCCAGAACGGTTGTGCCGGTCTTTACCCTGCGATGTTGGCGGTGATGGTCGCGCCGACTGTGGGCATCAACCCGTTGGACCCGCTGTGGATCGCGACCCTGGTGGCGATAGTGACCTTGAGTTCGGCGGGCGTTGCCGGCGTGGGCGGCGGTGCGACCTTTGCCGCGCTGATCGTGCTGCCGGCCATGGGCTTGCCGGTGTCACTGGTGGCGCTGTTGATTTCCGTGGAGCCGCTGATCGACATGGGCCGTACGGCGTTGAACGTCAATGGTTCGATGACGGCGGGGGCGATTACCAGCCAGATCATGGGGCAGACGGATAAAGCGTTGCTGGATGCCGATGAGCATGCCGAACTGGCGCAGGCATAAAGGCTTATAACCTGTAGGAGCGAGCTTGCTCGCGAAGAACCTGAGGGCGCCGCGTTCATTCAGAATGCACGCGTCATCGTTGACGATCTTCGCGAGCAAGCTCGCTCCTACACTAGTTGCGCTCCCACACCTCGAAGTTGTAGGCCGGCTTATCACCTTCAGCCGGATTTTCGACATTCGACACCAGCTTCCACTGGTTCCCATCAAACTGCGGAAACCACGCATCCCCTCCCGGGCTCAGCGCCACGCGGGTCAGGTACAAGCGATCGGCCTGTTCCAGCCCCTGCGCATACAACTGCGCGCCGCCAATCAGCATCAGCTCGTCCACGCCTTGCGCCTTGGCCCATTCCTCAGCGCGCTCGACCGCTGCACCCAGTGAAGGAAAAACTTCCGCACCTTCCAGCACAAGATCGGTCTGACGGCTGACCACCAGGTTCAAGCGCCCCGGCAGCGGTCGGCCCAGGGAGTCCCAGGTCTTGCGCCCCATGATGATCGGCTTGCCAAGGGTGGTGGCTTTGAAATATTTGAAATCCCCCGGCAAATGCCAGGGCATGCTGTTGTCGACGCCGATCACACGGTTTTCACCGAGGGCTGCGATCAGGCTTAAAGGGAGAGTTTTTTTCATGGCGACGAGAATACCAGAGCGGCGAGCCAGCGGTTATGCTCCAACCTCATCAACACGACAGGACGGCGCGTGACTGCACTGAACCCGCTGCACAGACTTTGGCTGACAGAAACCGTGCGCCTGCGCGAAGAACACGCCGGCCCCCTGGAAGACCTGGAAGCCAACCGCTTGGCCCGCACCGCCGGGGGCGACCTGGCCACGCGCATCCAGCAGCGTGCGCTGCACCTGGCCGAGCGCGATGGTTTGGCCGCCGCGCTCAGCCGCTGGCTGCAAGGCGCACGCCTGGCGCTGTTGTTACTGGCGGCGGTCGCCGTCATCAGCGGCGCCGGTTTGGCGTTCGCCGCGCTGGGTAATGGCCTGGCCCCGGTGAATGTGTTCTGGGCCTTGGGCAGCCTGCTCGGCCTGAACCTGATCTTGCTGATCAGTTGGGCCCTGGGCCTGTTGTTTGCCGGCGAACACAGCGCCAGCCTTGGCCGGCTGTGGTTGTGGCTCAGCGAGAAACTGGCCCGTGACGCCAAGGCCGCGCAACTGGCCCCGGCGTTGTTGCTGTTGCTGCAACGGCAAAAACTCAATCGCTGGGCGGTGGGTGTGCTGGTCAACAGCTTGTGGTTGCTGGCCTTGCTCAGCGCCCTGGTGATCCTACTGACTCTGCTCGCCACCCGCCGCTATGGGTTTGTGTGGGAAACCACCATTCTCGGCGCCGATACCTTTGTCGCCGTGACCCAGGCCCTCGGCACACTCCCGGCTCTGCTCGGTTTCAATGTGCCCACCGTGGAGATGATCCGCGCCAGCGGCGACTCCGCGCTGAATATCGAAAGCGCCCGCCAGGCCTGGGCGGCCTGGCTGGTGGGCGTGTTGCTGGTCTACGGTCTGCTGCCGCGGTTGATCCTTGCCTTGCTGTGCCTGTGGCGATGGAAACGCGGGCGCGCAGCGTTGCACCTGGACCTCAACCTGCCCGGCTACGCCCAACTGCGCGAACGCCTGATGCCCAGCAGCGAGCGCCTGGGGGTCAACGATGTGGCGCCCGATCACCTGCACTCGATCAGCGGCGGCGCAAGTGAGCTGGAGAGTGATGGCGCCTTGCTGGTCGCCATCGAACTCGACGACCAACACCCTTGGCCCCCCAAACTGCCTGCCAACGTCAAGAACGCCGGCATCCTCGACAGCCGCGAATCACGCAACAAACTGCTGGAGCAACTCAGCCGTTTCCCACCCGCGCGCCTGGCCATCGCCTGTGACCCGCGCCGCTCGCCCGACCGTGGCAGCCTGGCACTGATCGCCGAGCTGGCACGCAGCGCCACCGACACTCGCGTATGGCTGCTGCAGGCACCACCGGGCCAGGCGCTGGACGCCGAGCGCCTGGGCGACTGGCATGCCGCGTTGCAACAGCTTGAAGTGTCGTTTGCCGATTGCGCGCCGCTCACTTGGCTGGAGACAGGTCATGACTAAACCGCTGAAACTCGCCGTGGTCGGCCATACCAACGTGGGCAAAACCTCATTGTTGCGCACCCTCACCCGCGATGTCGGCTTTGGCGAAGTGTCCCATCGCCCCAGCACCACGCGGCACGTGGAAGGTGCACGCCTATCGGTAGATGGCGAAGCTTTGCTGGAGCTGTACGACACTCCCGGCCTGGAAGACGCCATCGCCCTGCTCGATTACCTGGAACGCCTCGACCGCCCCGGCGAACGCCTGGATGGCCCTGCGCGGCTGACGCGTTTCCTGGAAGGCAGCGAGGCGCGCCAGCGTTTCGAACAGGAAGCCAAGGTGCTGCGCCAGTTGCTGGCCTCCGATGCCGGCCTGTACGTGATCGACGCTCGCGAGCCGGTGCTGGCCAAGTACCGCGACGAACTGCAAGTGCTGGCCAGTTGCGGCAAGCCGTTGTTGCCGGTGCTCAACTTTGTCAGCAGCAGCGACCACCGCGAACCGGACTGGCGCGAAGCCCTGGCCCGCCTCGGCCTGCATGCGCTGGTGCGTTTCGACAGCGTGGCACCGCCCGAAGACGGCGAACGCCGGCTGTATGAAAGCCTGGCCCTGCTGCTGGAAAACTCACGGCCGCAGTTGGAACGCCTGATCCTCGATCAAGAAGCCCAGCGCCAGGCTCGCCAGCAAAGCGCCGCCCGCTTGATCGCCGAACTGTTGATCGACTGCGCGGCCTGCCGTCGCAGTGTGACAACCGAGAATGAGCCCCAAGCCGTCAGCGACTTACGCAAGGCCGTGCGCCAACGCGAACAAAAGTGCGTTGAAGCCCTGCTCAAACTGTTCGGCTTTCGCCCACAGGACGCGGCGGCCAGCGACCTGCCGCTGCTCGACGGTCGCTGGGGCGATGACTTGTTCAACCCCGAAACCCTCAAGCAACTTGGCGTGCGGGTCGGCGGCGGGATAGCTGCCGGAGCCGCTGCCGGTGCTGGCGTGGATCTACTGGTCGGCGGCCTGACCCTTGGCGCCGCGGCCCTGGCAGGCGCTATCGCCGGTGGCGCCCTGCAAACCGCACGCAGCTACGGCAGTCGCCTGCTCGGCAAGATCAAGGGCCAGCGCGAGCTGACCGTCGACGACAGCGTGCTGCGCCTGCTAGCCCTGCGCCAGCGCCAGTTGCTCAAGGCCCTGAACCTGCGCGGCCATGCGGCAATGCACAGCATCAAGGTCGATACGCCCCAGGACAAAACCTGGCGCGAGGGCAAACTGCCCGACGCCTTGAACAAAGCCCGCGCCTATCCGCAATGGTCATCCCTCAACCCTCACGCGAAACTAAGCCAGGCCGAGCGCCAGGAGCAGGTTGAAGCCCTGGCCCAACGCCTGGACCAGACCTGAACCGCCAATGCCTGCCTGTTCCGGGTTCATCACGCTTCTCCCCATAACCTGCGGATATTGCGCTCGGCCATGGCCGGCCCCACGCTCATCCCTACGCCGGTGTGCATCAAGGCAGCGCTGACGCCAGGTGCCGCCTGCACAAACGAAAACGGCCCGGGGCCGCGAGCGCCGTAGACGCCTTGCCAGCGCTCGACCACCTGGATGTTGCACCCCAGGGTCTGCTGCGCCAGCTCGATCATCCAGTCATCGATCTGCTCGGCATTGAAGGGCGACGGGTCGCTGTCGTAATGGTGGGAGTCGCCGATGATCAGTTCGCCATGGGGCGTGGGGCTGATCAGCAGGTGAATGCCGTGCTCCTGCAGATGCGGCGTTTCGCGCAGGATCTGCGCCTGGACCACAGCGGCTTCCGGCAGGTCGGCGAAAGCGCCGTAATGCACGCAACTCAAGCCGGTGAGCAGGGCGTGTTGCAGGTTCAGATTAAGCACCGGCCGCGCACGCAGCATTTGCAGGCGGCAGGTGTGCGGGTTGAGCGGGGCGATGGATTCGGCCAGCAGGGTCTGATAGTCGTGGCCTGAACAGACAACGATCTGCTCACCGCGAAAGCTGCCGGCCGTGCTGTGCAGCTGGCCCGGCTCTACGTCACGTACCAGCGTGGAGAAGTGAAACTCCACGTTCAAGTGCTGGCTCAGGTAATGGATCAGCGCCGGGATCGCCTCGCGGGAGTACAACTGCTGGTCATCCTTGCCATGCAGGGCGGCGCGGTGATGGCGGAACTGGCCGGCGTACAGGTCGTTCATTGCAGCGCCTTGCAGCAGCTGGACGTTGTAGCCGTGCTCCCGCGCGCGCCCGGCGCAGAAGGCTTCGAGCAGATGCTCTTCGGCTTCGGTGCGGGCGAACAGGTAGGAGCCATTGCGCTTGAGCGCCAGGCCCGCCGCTTGCGCCCACTGGCCCCAGATTTCGCGGCTTTCCCGCGCCAGGTCGAGCATTGGCCCTGGTGGTTGACCGGTGACCAGTGCCTGGCCGAAGTTGCGCACTGAGGCGCCCAATGGCATGGCGCTGCGCTCGAACACCTTGACCTTGAGGCCGCGCCTGGCGGCGGCATAGGCGTGGGAGAGACCGAGGATGCCGGCGCCGACGACTAACAGATCACTACTCATACTGTCCTCTGGTTCCCGCGCTCCGCGTGGGAATTCATCCGGTGACGCTCCGCGTCACGACCTTTAAAAGCGGACGCGGAGCGTCCAGAGCGGCGTTACCACGCGGAGCGTGGGAACGATCGGTTACTGTTTTTCCGACTTGCCGTCATAACGCTTACGCCATTCGGCCAAGATGCTGTCACGGTTCTTGGAAGCCCAGATAAAGTCGTTCTTGATCAACCGTTGCTCATAGTCCGCCGGCAATTCGGTCTGCGGCTTGGCGATACCCGGTTGCGCGAGCACGGCGAAATTTTCCTTGTACAGGTCCATCGCCGCGGTGCTGGCAGAGAAGTCGGCGAGTTTTTTCGCCGCGTCGGCATGGGCAGTGCCCTTGATCACAGCGGTGGCTTCGATCTCCCAGCCCAGGCCCTCTTTGGGCAGGATGATCTCCAGCGGCGCGCCCTGGCGTTTGAGCTGAACCGCCGGGTATTCGAAGGAAATGCCTATCGGGAACTCACCGGACGCCGCCAGCTTGCACGGCTTGGAGCCGGAGTGAACGTACTGGCCGATGTTCCGGTGCAGGTCGTCCATGTACAGCCAGCCTTGCTTCTCGCCGAAGGTCTGGAGCCAGGCGCTGACATCCAGGAAGCCGGTGCCTGAAGACGCCGGGTTAGGCATCACGATCTTGCCCTTGTATTCGGGCTTGGTCAGGTCCTGCCAGCTCACCGGTTTGGTGAGGCCCTGCTTCTCGGCTTCGACGGTGTTGAAGCAGAGGGTGGCGGCCCACACGTCCATGCCCACCCAGGCCGGAGGGTTGGCGGCGTCGCGGTAGTTTTTACCGATCTTGTCCAAGTCCTTGGGCGCGTAGTTGTCGAGCATGCCTTGCTGATCGAGGATCGCCAGGCTGGAGGCGGCCAGGCCCCACACCACGTCAGCCTGGGGGCGGTCTTTCTCGGCCAGCAGTTTGGCGGTGATGATGCCGGTGGAGTCGCGCACCCACTTGATCTCGACGTCGGGGTTGGCCTGTTCGAAGGCTTTTTTGTAGGTCTTCAATTGTTCGGCTTCAAGGGCCGTGTACACCGTCAATTCGGTCTTGGCCAAAGCATTCAGGCTGAATGCCGTGAGGACTGCAGCGACCAGCGCCAGGGGCTTGAACATGGAGCACCTCCTTCAGGGATGTTTTATCGGCCAGGTGCGCGCAGGCGCCAGGCTTGGGAGCGGCGCAGCGCGCCACGTGAAGCCCACGCCAGCAGCAGCGAGACGCTGGCCGAGGTGAACAGGATCAGGGTCGACATGGCCGCCGCGCCGCCCACATTGCCGGCGTCGTCCATGTTCAGCACCGCGACCGCGGCGAGGATGGTGTCGGGGCTGTAGAGGAAGATCGCGGCGGAGACGGTGGTCATCGCCGAGACAAACAGGTAGCGCAGAATGTCCAGCAGCGCCGGCAGACAGATCGGCACCGTGACGCGCAGATAATGGCGGTACAACGGTGCCTTGAGGGACAACGCGGCAGCTTCGAACTCGGCGTCCAACTGGCGCAAGGCGGTGGTCGCAGTCATCTGCGCGGTGGTCAGGTAGTGCGCAATGGTGCACACCACCAGCAACGCCATGCTGCCGTACAACACATGCAGCGGGTTGCCGTTGAGGTTGAAGAAAAACACGTAGCCCAACCCCAGGACCAGGCCCGGCACGGCCATCGGCACGAAGCTGAGCATGCGCAGCGCCAGGTTGAGGTTTTTCTGGCCCTTGGTTTTTTCCATCAGATAGGCGCCGGTGAAAATCAGCACGCTGCCGATCAACGCCGTGCACAGCGCCATGGTCAGGCTGTTGCGATAGGCCAGCCAGCCGCCGCCGGCGGTGTCTTCGAATTGGTAGTGGTTGAGCGACAGCGACAGGTTGTACGGCCAGAATTTCACCAGCGAGGAGTACACCGCCATGCCGAACACCAGCAGCAACGCCGCGCAAATCAGCAGCACGACGGCCAGGTAGCACCCGTCGCGCAGCCGCGATGGCGCTGGCTGGAACACCTGGGCGCGGCCGCTCATCGCGTCGCCATGCCGACGGCGCAACCACGCATCCACGCCAAAGCTGAACAGCGCCGGCAGCAGCAACACCATGCCGATCAACGCGCCGCGACCGAACTGTTGCTGGCCCACCACCGCCTTGTAGGCTTCCAGCGCCAGCACCTGATAATCGCCGCCCACCACCACCGGTACTCCGAAGTCGGTGATGGTCAGGGTGAACACCAGGCAGAAAGCGGCGAACACCGCTTGGCGCGTGGCCGGCCAGGTAATGCTGCGAAACGCCCGTGCCGGGCTGGCGCCCATGCTCGAAGCGGCGTCGAACAAACGCGCATCCGCCAGGGACAACGCCGAGAGCAAGATCATCAAGGCATGGGGAAAGGTGTAAATCACCTCACCGAGCACAATGCCCCAGAAACCGTAGATATTCTCCGAGAACAAACCGCGCAGCAGGCCCTGGTTGCCGAACAGATAAACCAGGGCAATGCCCGGCAGCATCGACGGCGCCATCAATGGCAGCAATGACAGGCCACGCCAGATGGACTTGCCGGGGATCAGCGTGCGTTGCAGGGCATAGGCAAACAAGTAGGCCAGCGGTACGACGATGGCCGCGACGCTGAGGGAAACTTTCAGGCTATTGCCCAGCAACCAGTGGAAGTTGGCGCTGCCCAGCAGTTCGCGAGCGGCTACCAAGCCACCGCCCTGCCCGGCTTCGCTGCTGAAGCCGCGCCAGAAGATCGCCAACAGCGGCAACAGCACCGCCACCACTAACAGGCCCAGCCAGAGCCACTTGCCGCCGACCACGAAGAGGCGGTCGCCCCACTCGGCGCGTGATACCTGACGCAGGACCGGCAATGTCATCACAGCCCCCATCTCAGGCAAACACCTGCAGGCTGCGCGGCGGCAACGCCACCCAGATGTCCTGGGCGCCCAGGCGCGGCATCGCTTCCGGCGCCAGTTCAGCCAGCAACGCATGGCCCGGCAATTGTTCCAGCTCAAAGCTCATGCGGCAGCGGTTACCGAGAAAGGTGATCTCGCGAACCTTGGCCGGGAAAAGGTTTTCTTCATGCACCAGCGGGTTGACGCAAATGGCTTCCGGGCGGCAGAACAAGCGGCCGGACTGGGCGACACCCGCGTCCTCAGCCAGGCGCATGTTCAACCCACCCACCTGGGCATGGCTGGCGCTGTTACGGCTGAACGGCAACCAGTTGCCCTGGCCGACAAACTCCGCCACGAACGGCGTGGCCGGGCGGTCGTAGATTTCCTGGGGCGTGGCGTACTGCTCGACCTTGCCGTTGTTCATCACGGCGATACGGTCGGCCATCAACATGGCTTCGTCCTGGTTGTGGGTCACCATCAAGGTGGTGATACCCAAGCGCCGCTGCAGTTGACGCAGCTCGGTGCACAGGTGCTCGCGCACCCGGGCATCGAGGGCCGACATCGGCTCATCCAACAGCAATAACGACGGCGCCGGCGCCAGTGCGCGGGCCAGGGCGACGCGCTGTTGCTGGCCGCCGGAGAGTTGGCCGGGGTACTTCTTTTCGCTGCCCACCAGGCCCACCAGCTCAAGCATCTGCGCGACCCGCTTGCGCACTTCATCGCGGCCGCTGCCGGTGAGGCCGTAGCCGATGTTCGCTTCAACGCTGAGGTTGGGAAACAACGCATAGGACTGGAACAGGATGCCGTAGTCCCGCGCCTGGGGTGGCAGCAGGGACACGTCCCGCTCGCCCAGGTAAAGCTCACCGCTGTCCTGGCGCTCCAGGCCGGCAATGCAGCGCAGCAGTGTGGTCTTGCCGCAGCCGGAAGGGCCCAGCAGGCACACCAGCTCGCCGGCGGCGACGTCCAGGGAGACGTTGTCCAGCGCGGTGAAGGCGCCAAAGCGTTTCTGGATTGCGCGCACTTTCATCGGTGCGCCGGGTTGGGTCAGGGCTGTGTGCATGGTGGCACCTCATCGAACGGATGAAGGCCATGCTAGGAGGGCAATGCGTAGCGGGTGTGGCAGAAAGGCAAAAAGAGGTGATAGTGGTATTGGTGGATTTGTGTAGGACTCATGATCGTTCCCACGCTATGCGTGGGAATGTCTCTAGTGACGCTCCGCGTCACGGACGCGGAGCGTCCTGGGCGGCGTTCCCACGCGGAGCGTGGGAACGATCAGAGGGGTGACATTTCCTGGGCCAGGCCAAGGAACGCCGCCGGCAGGCGCGCACCTTTGCGCTCCTTGAGGCAATACAGATACTCCGGAATCTGCGGCGCATTCTCGATGGTCAGCACGCGCAACTGCGGGTCATGGGGCACTTCCTGGCGGGCGATGATGCTGATGCCGATATTGCGCAGCACCGCTTCGCGAATCGACTCACGGCTGCCAATCTCCAACAACGGCCCATATCCCACGCCCGCGCTCTTCAACATCTCTTCCGTCAGCCTGCGGGTGGTGGAGCCCGCTTCACGCATCAGCAAGGTGTGCCCGATAAGCGCGCTCAACGGTACGTGATCGAGCTTGGCCAACGGGTGATTGCGGTGCACCGCCAGCACTAGCGGGTCCGTGCCCAGCACGCGGCGGATCAGCCGGGCGTCTTCCAGCAATTGCGATGAGGCCGCGACATCGACGCGGTAATCGTCCAGCGCCTCAAGCACCTGCTGGGAGTTGCCGATTTCCACCGACACGTCCACCTGGGGCAGGCGCTCGCGAAAGGCTTTGACCAGATCGAGGATGTAATACGGCGCCGTTGCGGCAATTCTCAGCGCACCCTGGACCTGGCCGTTGTTGCGCAGGAAAAACTCGATATCCGCTTCCTGCTGCAACAGCGCCTTGACCATCGGCAATAGCCGCGCGCCTTCGTCGCTGACGGTGAGGCGGCGGCCGCCACGGTAGAACAACTCGACGCCGTAGTGGCTTTCCAGGTTGCGAATCTGGGTGGTCACCGTGGGCTGGCTCAAGCCGAGTTTCTTCGCCGCCTGGGTAATGCTGCCCAGACGGGCGACCATGAAAAACGCCTTTAACTCAGCACTCAGCACACCACCCTCTCATCCGCTATTTGCGCACCAGGCGCAGGCCATTGAACACCACCAGCAGGCTCACGCCCATGTCGGCGAAGACCGCCATCCACATGGTCGCCATGCCCATGAACGTGACGGCCAGGAAGATCGCCTTGATCACCAGCGCCAGGGCGATGTTCTGCTTGAGGATACTCGACGTTTGCCGCGACAACCGAATGAAAGCCGGAATCTTGCGCAAATCATCGTCCATCAGCGCCACGTCGGCGGTCTCGATAGCGGTATCGGTGCCCGCTGCGGCCATGGCAAAGCCGATCTCGGCACGAGCCAGGGCCGGGGCGTCGTTGATACCGTCACCGACCATGCCCACCCGATGGCCCTGGCCGTAGAGGGTTTCGATGGCTTGCAGCTTGTCGGTGGGCAACAGGTCGCCCTGGGCCTGGTCGATACCCACCTGGGCCGCAATGGCCTTGGCAGTGTGGGTGTTGTCGCCAGTGAGCATCAGAGTCTTGATGCCCAGGTCGTGCAACTGCTGAATGGCTTCGCGGCTGCTCTCCTTGACCGTGTCGGCCACGGCAAACAGCGCCAGCGGGCCAGACTTGTCCAACAGCAACACCACGGACTTGCCTTGTTTTTCCAAAGCAAAGAGTTTCTCTTCCAAGGCCTCGGAACACAGACCGAGGTCTTCCACCAGGCGGTGGTTACCCAGGTGATAGGTCTGGCCGTTGATATCACCCCGCACACCGCGCCCGGCCAGGGCTTCGAAGTTATCCACAGCGTGAGTCGACAGGTTTTTATCCACAGCTGCGTTGGCAATCGCCAGGGACACCGGGTGATCGGAGCGCGATGCCAAGCTGGCCGCCAGGGCCGGCGCGCTGTCTTCGATGTTCGGGAACAGCGGCAGGTAGTCGGTTTGCACCGGTTTGCCGTGGGTGATGGTGCCGGTCTTGTCGAGGGCCAGGTAGTCGAGCTTGTAGCCGCCCTCCAGGTACACGCCGCCCTTGATCAGGATGCCTTTGCGCGCCGCTGCCGCCAGGCCGCTGACAATGGTCACCGGGGTGGAGATCACCAAGGCACAAGGGCAGGCCACCACCAGCAGCACGAGGGCGCGGTAGATCCAGTCAAACCACACGCCCGCCATGAACAGCGGCGGAATCACCGCCACACCGAGGGCAAACAGGAAGACAGCCGGGGTGTAGACCTTGGAGAAACTGTCAACAAAGCGCTGGGTTGGCGCCCGTGCCCCTTGAGCCTGCTCCACGGCGTGAATGATCCGCGCCAGCGTGGAGTTGTTGGCCGCGGCGGTGACCTTGTACTCCAGGGCGCCGGCCTGGTTGATGGTGCCGGCAAACACTTTATCGCCCACGGTTTTTTCTATCGGCAGGCTTTCCCCGGTGATCGGTGCCTGGTCGATGGTGGACTGGCCGGCCGTGACTTCCCCGTCGAGCCCGATGCGCTCGCCGGGTTTTACTCGGACAATCGCGCCAAGATCAATGCTCTTGACCTCTTGTTCCAGCCAGGAACCATCGGCCTGGCGCACCGTGGCCTGTTCCGGAGTCATCTGCATCAGGCCGCTGATGGCGTTGCGCGCACGGTCCAGGGACTTGGCCTCAATCAACTCGGCCACGGTGAACAGGAACATCACCATCGCCGCTTCGGGCCACTGGCCAATCAGGATCGCGCCCGTCACCGCGATGCTCATCAAGGCATTGATATTGAGGTTGAAGTTCTTCAGGGCAATCCAGCCCTTCTTGTAGGTGGTAAGGCCACCGCTGAGAATCGACACCAACGCCACCAGCGCGATTACCCAGGTGGGCGCCACACCAGTGAAGTGCAACACCTCGGCCCCCAGGGCACCCACGCCCGACACCGCCAGCGGCCACCAATGTTTCTTGGCGGGCGGCGCGGCAGCGGGGCTGCCTTCTTCGATAGGGTCGGCCTGCATGCCGATGGACTTGATTGCCTCAATGATCGGCGCGGTGTTCGGCAGGTCATGGGTGACGCCGAGGATGCGGTTGATCAGGTTGAATTCCAGTTGCTGCACGCCAGCGAGCTTGCCCAGCTTGTTCTGGATCAGAGTCTGCTCGGTAGGGCAGTCCATGGCTTCGATGCGGAAGGTGCTCAGGCGCGAGCCGGCGGTGGGCGCCTCACTCAGGGTCACGATGGCAGGCCCGGCAGCGCCGGAGCAGCAGGAGCCGGAATGGCCGTGGTTATCCACAGGCGTGAGTTTGGCGGGCCCATGGTCATGTTTGTGATCATGGCCGTGGTCATGAGCGTGATCGTGATCGTGATCGTGATCGTGATCGTGATCGTGATCGTGATCATGCTTGTGATCGTGCTTGTGCGGGGTATGAATGGAGTGGCTCATCAGGTCGCGTCCGTAAAGGTGCCTGTTGCCAAGTAAAGACCCTGTAGCCACTATAGGGTCAAGCACCCATTTGGAGATTGCTGCGATGAAGATCGGCGAACTGGCCAAACTCACCGATTGCCCGGTGGAAACCATCCGTTATTACGAGAAGGAAAACCTGCTGCCGCCCCCGGCACGCACCGACGGCAACTACCGCGTATACACCCAGGCGCATACCGAGCGACTGACCTTTATCCGCAACTGCCGCAGCCTGGACATGACCCTCGAAGAAATCCGCAGCCTGTTGGGGCTACGCGACAGCCCTCAGGACCAGTGCGAAAGCGTGAATGCGTTGATCGACGAGCATATCCATCATGTGAAAGCGCGGATCGACGGATTGTTGGCCTTGCAGGAACAACTGCTGGACCTGCGCCAACGTTGCGGCGGTGGCAACCAGTGCGGGATCTTGCAGCAGTTGGAAGTCAGCGGAGGGATTGCGGCCAGCGAGGCCGAGCCTTCGCATGTGGGCAGAAGCCACGGCCATTAACTCAGGTGAACACCAAACCCATGTGGGAGCTGGCTTGCCTGCGATGGCGGTGGACCAGCGACATTAATGTCGCCTGACACTGCGCTATCGCAGGCAAGCCAGCTCCCACAGTTTTTCACCGAATAGGGCTTTAGATCGCCACGTCGGCCTTGATGCTTGGGTCGGCGTCGTAGCCCACGATTTCGAAGTCTTCGAACTTATAGTCGTAGATCGACGCAGGCTTACGCTTGATCACCAGTTCCGGCAGTTTTTTCGGCGTACGCGCCAACTGGGTCTGGATCTGCTCCATGTGGTTGCTGTAGGCGTGGGTGTCGCCCGTGGTGACGATGATCTCGTGGGGGATCAGGTCGCACTGCTGGGCCAGCATGTGGGTCAGCAACGCCAGCGCGGCAGTGTTGTACGGCAGGCCCAGGAACACGTCGGAGCTGCGGATATACAGCTGCATCGACAGATGGCCGTCATGCACGAACGCCTGGTAAAGCAAATGGCACGGCGGCAAGGCTTGCTTGCCATTACGCGCGTTTTCCTGCGGGCTCTGGGTTTCGTCCGGCAGGTATTCAACGTTCCAGCCGTGGAACAGGATGCGACGGCTGTTGGGGTTGGTCTTGAGCGTGTGCACCATGTAGTCGATCTGGTTGATCGTGCCGCCGTCCTTGGTCGGCCAGGCAGTCCACTGCTCGCCGTAGACCGGGCCCAGGTCGCCGTCTTCGGTGGCCCACTCATCCCAAATCTTCACGCCATTTTCGTTGAGCCACTTGATGTTGGTGTTGCCGCTCAACATCCAGATCAGTTCGTTGGCGATGCTTTTGAAGTGCAGCTTCTTGGTGGTCAGCAGCGGGAAGCCGTCGGCCAGGTTATGCCGATACTGACGCGCAAACACAGCCTTGGTGCCGGTGCCCGTGCGGTCGCCCTTGGTCAGGCCATTGGTCACGACGTCCTGCAGCAGTTCGAGATATTGCTTCATGTTTTTACCCGTATCGTTGAAGCCAAGACCTCCTGGTCTTGGCATTCGAATTTAAAGCGCGGCGTTCTTCAGCGGCTGCGGGCGATTGTACGCCCACCACAGCATGCCCAGGCCCGCCAGGATCATCGGCAGGCTAAGCACCTGACCCATGGTCAGCCAGCCCCATGCCAGGTAGCCCAACTGCGCATCCGGTACCCGTACGAATTCGACGATAAAGCGGAAAATCCCGTAGAACAGCGCGAACATGCCCGACACGGCCATGGTTGGGCGTGGCTTGCGCGAGAAGATATAGAGAATAAGGAACAGCGCCACACCTTCCAACGCGAACTGGTAAAGCTGCGACGGGTGGCGCGGCAATTGCGCCGGGTCGCTGAACGGCGGGAACACCATCGCCCACGGTACGTCGGTCGGCTTGCCCCACAACTCGGCGTTGATAAAGTTACCAATGCGCCCGGCGCCCAGGCCGATCGGCACGAAGGGTGCGACGAAGTCCATCAGTTGGAAGAACGACTTGCCATTGCGCCGACCAAACCACCAGGCGGCGATCATCACGCCGATAAACCCGCCGTGGAACGCCATGCCGCCCTTCCACACTTCGAAGATCAGGGTCGGGTTGGCGAGATACGCAGACAGGTCGTAGAACAGCACATACCCCAGGCGCCCGCCGACGATCACGCCCATCGACATCCAGAACACCATGTCGGAGAGCTTCTCCTTGGTCCAGGTCGGGTCGAAACGGTTCAGGCGCCGGGAAGCCAGCAGCCAGGCACCGCCGATGCCGATCAGGTACATCAACCCGTACCAATGGATTTTCAGCGGACCGATGGCCAGGGCCACCGGGTCGATCTGCGGGTAAGGCAGCATTGCGACTCCTCGTTAAAACATTTAGTCATGACGCACCGGACCATGCCGATGTGCGATTAAGCCTGCGTTACAGCTGCGAGATCAAATTAAGAAGTTCACATACACACCAAACAGCCCGGCATGTTAACGGATCAGAGGTGCGCGGCCCAACTTCGAGACGATGGAACACCGGCGCGTCTGTGGGTAGAGTGGCAAAAACACAAAAGGGGTCACCCGATGTGCCTGATTGTTTTCGCCTGGCGACCGGGCCATGCCCAACCGCTGATCGTTGCGGCCAACCGCGATGAGTTCTACGCCCGCCCCAGCCTGCCGCTGGCCCAGTGGGCGGATGCGCCCCAGGTCTATGCCGGTCGCGATCAGGAGGCCGGGGGCACCTGGCTGGGGATGAACGCGGATGGGCGCTTTGCCGCCTTGACCAACATCCGCGACCCGCACCAGCCACCGGCACGCAAGTCTCGCGGCGAACTGGTTGCGCGGTTTCTCAGCGGTTCGCTGCCGATCGACGATTATTTGGCCGATGTAAATGGCCGCTCGATTGAATATGCCGGGTTCAACCTGCTGGTGGGCACGCGGGATGAGCTGTGGCACTACAACGCCAATGACACCGAGGCTACGCGGTTGAAGGCTGGGGTGTACGGGTTATCCAATGCCGGGCTGGATACGCCATGGCCGAAGCTGGTGAAGGCCAAAGCAGCGTTCAGCGCCGTGCTGGAAAACCCCGAGCCTGAGGCACTGCTGGGAATTCTCAGCGACCCGCAGACTGCCCCGTTTGCTGAGTTGCCGGACACCGGCGTAGGCCTGGCGACCGAAAGCCTGCTGTCGAGCGTGTTTATCGCCAGCCCCAGTTATGGGACACGGGCGAGCACGGCGCTGATCGTGAATGCCAATGGGACGCGGCGGATGCTGGAGCGCAGCTTTGGCCCGCACGGGGGGCGGCTGGGTGAGGTGGACCTGATGTTTTAGCGCCAATTGCAGCGAGCTGTGGATAACTTGCGGGTTGTCGATGGTCATCAACTCGGCGAGCAAATCCTTGGCCCTGCTCAATTCCACCTGACGCAGCATCCACTTCACTTTGATCGTTCCCACGCTCTGCGTGGGAACGCCTCTTGTGACGCTCTGCGTCACGCTCTAAAAGCCGACGCGGAGCGTCCAGGGCTGCATTCCCACGCAGAGCGCGGGAACGATCTGCTAGAAGCTCGCTCCTACAGGGTTTTGGCCGAGGCCGGGTTGATCATCCGGGTCAACCCCAGGTTTTTCAGCGCCAATTGCAGCGAGCTGTGGATAACTTGCGGGTTGTCGATGGTCATCAACTCGGCGAGCAAATCCTTGGCCCT